>JBJXGN010000028.1:0-74966 GCA_046160585.1 Kofleriaceae bacterium | reverse complement strand
GGTCGGGGCGGGCTGGGCGGAGCCCGCCGCCGGTGGCTCGGGGGCTGGTTGCGCGAGTGCGATGCCCAGCGGGATCGCGAGCGCCACGACCATCGCGGCGGGTCTTTGCACGTCAGTTGTCTCGTGCCCCTTCGCCGATCCAGTCGTGAATGATCTGTTGATCGGTCGAGGTCAAGTACGGAGGACCGTTGTACGGCATGCGCCTGCCGAACGGGGGGCTCGCGGCGATCTTCTGAACGAGGACGCTCGTGCAGGGGTCGCCGTTCACGACGATCCCTGGCCCTGATCGACCACCACCGGTGCGAAGCGTCGTGTACGAGTCCAGGTCGAGACCGCTTTGCCGGCGGCCGACACCATCGTTGGTGTGACAGTCGATGCAATCTCCGCGAACGAACACTCCCTCGAGGATGTCGACCTCGAACGAGATCGCGAGATCGGTGTTCGAGTCGTTCACGCATCCCACGGCACCGTCGGAGCTCGTCGCCGCGAGCGGCCCGACGTCGGGCGCGATCGCGTCGAGGCACCCCGACGCTACGAGCACGATCAAACACGTCGTCGCGCGTGTCATGAAGGTCTCGCGTAGTGGATGTAGACGACGACGTCCGCATCGCCGACGTCGGGAGCGACCTCGAGTCGCATGGCTCCGACCGCGGAGGCGAGACACGCCAACGTGCCACTGGCAACTCCAGCGCCGCGCACGCGCTGCGGACGCCGAGTGTCGCCCACGGTGAACCGGACCGTCGCGGTCCCCGGCGAGCTCGTCGTGCAGTTGCGAATCGCCGGCTCGATGCGCGCGAGCGCGCGGCGCACGTCGGTCTCCGACAGCGAGCCCGACACCGCGGTCCGCTGAACGCGACCGACGATCACGCTCGGCGCGGGGATCCCCGAGCCGACCGACGATCCGACGGGTGTCCCCGAGCCGACCGACGATCCGACAGGTGTCCCCGAGCCGACCGTTCCGGTGCGTGTCGCCGAGCCGGCCGACGATCCGATGGGCGGCGCAGTTGCTCCCGGTGGCGACGTGGATGCCGATGTGGATTCCAGAGACGGGGCCGGAGACGATGCGGATCCCACACGCGCGGAGGAACGGGGCGGGCTCGCAGTGTCCGCTCGCGAGGCCACCGGCCGCTTGTTCGAAGGCTTGTTCGGAGGCTTGGCATTGGGCTTTCGCGAACGCTCGGGGCGTGGCGCCTCCGTGGTCGGAGCACGATCATCCTCGGGTGAAGGACCGACTGCCACGCCCCCTTCGCCGGCCCCGTGTGGGGTCGCGACCGCAGGGGGTGGTGCACTCGGTCCGAGCACGAAGTATCCGATCAGCGCGCCTGCCGCGATCGCCGCGACGGAGGCAATCGCGACACGGCGCGGCCAGCTTCGCCGCTGCGCGACGACTTCGGTCATCGGCGCGTTCGCGAGACGCGCGAGCATGCGTCCGACGCCGGCGATCGACTCGAAGCGCTGTCGTGGCTTGCGCGCGAGCATCTGGCCGACGATGCGCTCCAGCGCCGGAGGTACAACGACGCCTGCCGGCACTCGATCTGCGACCGACGGTGCGTCGCGCGTCGTCTTCGCCGACGCGACCTCCATCGCAGAGCCCTCGAACGGCAGTGCGCCACCGGTCAGCATCTCGAACATCGTGACGCCGAGCGCGTATTGATCGGCGGTCTCGTCGACGCGAAGGCCCGACACCTGCTCGGGAGCGACGTATCCCGGCGTGCCCATCGACATCCCGGTCGCCGTGAGGCGAGCATCCTCGCGATCGATCGACACCGCGATCCCGAAGTCGACGATGCGCGGGACCTCGTCACCATGAGGGCCGCGCGTGACGATGACATTCTCCGGTTTGAGATCGCGATGCACGATCCCGTTCGCGTGCGCATGCGCCAGCCCGTCGCAGATCCCCCGCGCGAGGCGAACGACGCGCGACGCCTCCATCGGGCCGTCCTCGATGATCTCGGAGAGCGAGCGGCCTTCGACGAGCTCCATCGCCAGGAACAACAGCCCCTGCGGCGTACGTCCCACGTCGTGAACCGTGACGACGTTGGGGTGTGCGAGCTTGCTCGCGCTTCGCGCCTCGTTGAGGAAGCGCATGCGCATCTCCTGCGTCGCCGCGAGATCGCCGATCAACACCTTGATCGCGTGCACGCGATCGGCGAGGTGCTTGTGACGCGCGCGATAGACACGTCCCATCGCACCTTCGCCGAGAAGGTCTTCGACCGTGTACTGCCCTACTTCGGTACCGATCAGTGGATCGCCGTCGGCCGCGACCACCTCGCCGCCATCGCCCGGACAGAACGGAAACTGCCGGCGATAGATCGCTCGACATCGCGTGCACCACCAGACCGAGCTCGGCTGATCTGCAACGACGACGGACATCTCGCGTAGCGTACCGAAATCGCGAGCTCCGCTGGTGCGCAAGCTTGGAACACTGCGGTGCGCCGGCCGCACGCGTGGCGGTAACCGATGCAGATCGGCGCCGGAAGCGGTGCTAGGGTTCACCCCATGCGCTTCGCGAAATACCACGGCCTCGGCAACGACTTCCTCGTGGTCGACCTTCGCAACGTCGACGCTATGACAGCCACGGCCGTTCAGGATCCGGCCAACGTGCGCGCCCTCTGCGATCGCCAATTCGGCGTCGGCGGGGACGGCGTCCTCGCGATCCTTCCGTCGTCGACAGGTGACGATGCGCGCATGCGCGTCCTCAACAGTGATGGCAGCGAGGCGGAGATGTGCGGCAACGGCCTGCGCTGCGTGGTGCAGGAGCTCCACGACCGCGGGGGCGTCACCAAGGACGAGATGGCGATCGACACCGGCGCCGGGCGCCTCGTCTGCGCGATCACCCCCGAAGGCATCACCGTGTCCATGGGCGCGCCGCGCCTCTTGCGGGGCGAGATCCCGATGGTCGGTCCGATCCACGAGCGCTGCATCGATCAGCCGATCGACGTCCACGGCCAACCCACACGCCGAGTGACGTGCGTGTCGATGGGCAACCCGCACGCGGTGACGTTCGTCGATTCGCACGACGAGGCGAAGCACCTCGCGACCACGGTCGGTCCCTCGATCGAGCGCCACGCGTATTTTCCGCAGCGCACCAACGCGGAGTTCGCGTTCGTTCGTTCGCGCCAGGAGATCGACCTCGTCGTCTGGGAGCGTGGGGCGGGGCTCACGCTCGCGTGTGGAACCGGCGCGTGCGCGACGGTGGTCGCCGCGATCCTCACGGGCCGCTGCGACGAAGGCATCGCCGTGAAGGTAAACCTGCCCGGCGGTGCCCTCACGATCCGCGTGATGCCCGAGCTCCAGAACGTGAAGATGCACGGTCCGGCGCAGCTGGTCTTCGACGGCGAGCTCGATCTCGCGAAGCTCGCGCGACGCCCGAGCTGACGCGGACGCTTAGGAGATAACCGCGCGAAGCTCGACACCCGAGCTCCGCACTCGATCAGTAATATCCGCGCGGCGTCGGTGGCGGTTGATACGGCGCGGGCTCGGGGCGGCGATATGGATCGCGCGCGGGCGGCGGCGGTGCGTAGCCACCGTAGGCTTGTCCGCCGTATTGGCCCCCGTATGGATCGCGATTGCCGTACGCCTGCTGCGATTGCGGCTTGCGCCAGCCGTTCCAGTCACCGACGCGATCCTTGCGATCGCTCCACCACCGCCCGTTGTATTGGCGGCCCTGCGGATCGAACACCAGGAAGCCTTCACCGGTGAGCGGCGGATTGTTCGGCTCCTGCCAGCGGAACTGCAGGACGTTGCCGCGGAGGTTGCCGGCGAAGTAGCCGATCACCTCGGCGCCCTGACGCTGATAGACCCAGACGCCCTGGACCGATCCGGCTTGTAGGCCGCCCTTGGAATTGTCGGCTTCGATCTTCACGGCGCCGAAGTTCGTCTGCCACAAGCCGAGCGCGGCGGACGCCTCCATCTGCTGCGGAGGTGGTGGTTGCCCGACGTTCTGCCCACCGCCGGCCATCCCGCGCGGCTGTTGCTGCGGCGGAGGATTGCTCGAACTCGAGGTTGCCGACCCTGCGGCCATCACACCCGCAGCGAGAACCAACGCGACTCGCAAGACATTGCCAGCGCTCATCGCTGGCTAGTATAGCGCCCTCACGCCGAGGCGTCCGGGCAAGTTACCGGCGGGTGTTGTCGTTTCCTGGCAAGGTGATAGTGTCCGCGTCGCTGTCCGTGCGGCTGGCCACAATAGGTGGCACCTCCCGGCGCAAGGGCCCATAGCTCAATGGTTAGAGCGGCCGGCTCATAACCGGTGGGTCCCAGGTTCAAATCCTGGTGGGCCCACACTGAAAAGTAGCTCCGAAGGACGAATGGAAAGGTAGTCACCGTGCGCGAACAGCTCGTCAACCTCCTCCAGCTCCAGACCTCGGACGTCAAAGTCCGCGAGTTCGAGCAAGCAGCGACCCAGCTCCCCGCCAGGCTCGATCCCCTCCGTCGCGATCTCGCCAAGCTCCAGGGAATGCTCGACGCCGAGCGCGCGAAGCTCGTGGAGACCGAGACCTGGCGCAAGAGCCAGCAGGAGCTGCTCGACCGTGAACGCGACGCGCTCAAGCTCGCGCAGAGCAAGCTCTCGGCGGTGAAGAACAGCAAGGAGCACAGCGCCGCGATTCGCGAGGTCGAGAACAAGCGCAAGTCGATCGGCGATCGAGAGGCCGAGCTGAAGAAGGTCGGCGAGACGCTGTCCACGTCGAACACGCAGCTCGCTGCCCACGAGAAGGACGTCGAAAGCGTGCGCGGCGAGCTCACGAGCAGCGAGGCCGCGCAGGCGGACCAGCTCGCGGAGATCAGGGGCAAGCTCGATGCGGCCAGGGTCGAGCGCGATGCAGCGCGCGGCCAAGTCGATAAGAACTGGCTCAAGACGTACGACTCGCTCGTCGGAAAGAAGGGCTACGCGGTCGCGCCCGTCGTGAAGGGCGTGTGCCAGGGCTGCCACATGACGTTGCCACCGCAGCTCAACAACATCCTCGCGCGGATGGAGTCGATCGAGACGTGCCCGCGCTGCGCGCGCCTCGTGTACCGCAAGGAGCTGCTCGAGCCGCAAGCCGCCGCTCCGGCGGAGCCGCCGAAGGCCGACTAAGCGCGCACGAGGGCACCGGCCTAGCGCTTCGCAGCTTCGATGCGGACGTGCTCGACGCAGGGCATGTCCGTGCCGCGTGTGTCGGCCTCGTCGGTGGTGCACGTGGCCTCGACGTACGGGATCTCTTCCTCGTTCGTCTGCTTCTCGATCACGAGCCGATTGCCATCGAGCGTCGCGCGGGTCTCGGACATCCCGAGGAGGCACGTGCCACCGGCCTCGGTCCCCGACGAGAAGGTGAGGTGGCCGAGCCAGCCGTTGGCGATCGGCTCGGTGAGCGCTTCGAAGATGCCGCCGCTGCTCTGGCAGTCGGTGCCCGCGGCGTCCATGCACTCCTGGTAGTTGTAGATCGGCGTGCCGAAGAACTCGCCGCGCACGAACTTGAGGTACGGCGCGAAACCCGTCACCGGGGTGTCCTGGCCGCACGGCATCGATGCGACCTCGGAGGTCACCTCGTACATGCCCTCGAGTGCGACCTCGTCGTCACATCCCGCCACCAGCACCGCGATCGCAAGGGCTGCTCGCATGCGCCGAGCGTAGCAGGCGTGGTATCTGGGCTGCGATGAAAGTGGCTGGTCGCTGGCGGAGAGCGATCGAGATCGACGAGCGCGGCGACGTGCGTGTCCTCGATCAGGTGCGCCTCCCGAATACGATCGAGTGGCTCGCGCTGCGCGATCTCGACGATTCCGCGCGCGCGATCCGCGACATGCACGTGCGCGGGGCTCCGCTGATCGGCGCGGTCGCGGCGGCAGGCGTCGCGCTGGCGCTTCGCGAAGGCGTCGCGCTCGACCTCGCGTGCGAGGTCCTCGCGGCCACGCGCCCGACGGCGGTCAACCTCGCGTGGGCACTCGCCGCGATGAAGGCGACGCTCGCGGAGCGTGCGGGCACCGGCGGTTCCGCGATGCGCGCTGTCGATGCCGATCTCGCGATGCAGATCGCGCGCGAGGTGTGCGAAGCCGACGTCGCGCGCAACGACGCGATCGGCACGCACGGGCTCGCCTTGCTCGAAACGCGGGTGACGCCGCAGCGCCAGCTGAACGTGCTCACGCACTGCAACGCGGGCTGGCTCGCGACGGTGGACTGGGGCACGGCGCTGGCGCCGATCTACAAGGCGCACGACGCGGGCCTCGCGATCCACGTGTGGGTCGAGGAGACGCGCCCGCGCAACCAGGGCCTGCTCACCGCGTGGGAGCTCGCGCAACACGGCGTGCCGCACACGGTGATCGTGGACAACGCCGGCGGTCACTTCATGCAACGTGGTGACGTGGACGTGTGCATCGTCGGTACGGATCGCACGACCGCGAACGGTGACGTGTGCAACAAGATCGGCACCTACCAGAAGGCGCTCGCCGCGCACGATTGCGACGTCCCGTTCTACGTCGCCGCACCATCGCCGTCGATCGACTGGACGATCGCGGACGGTGCGGCGATCCCGATCGAGGAGCGCAGCGGAGACGAAGTACGCCTCATCGGCGCCGCGCGCATCCTGTCCGACGACACGAACGTCGCGAACCCCGCGTTCGATGTCACGCCGCACCGCCTCGTCACCAAGATCATCACCGAGCGCGGCACGTGCGACGCGACGAAGGCGGGCCTCGCCGCGCTGTTCCCCGACCTGGTGGTGCGTGGATGACGATGGCGTTGCGCGACAAGCTCGTCGCGACGGCGAAGAAGATGTCCGCGCTCGGGCTAACGCCGGGCATGTCGGGCAACGTCAGCGTGCGCACGCAGAGCGGCATGCTGGTCACGCCGTCCGGCATGGCCTACGACGCGCTGATCCCCGACGACGCGGTCGCCGTCCAGCTCGACGGGACGATCCGCCTGGGACAGCGCACGCCATCGACGGAGTGGCAGCTCCATCGCGACATCCTCGCGTCGCGCCGCGATGTCGAAGCGATCGTGCACACGCACTCGCTGTTCTCGACGACGGTGTCGATGCTGCGCCGCCCGATCCCCGCGGTGCACTACATGGTCGTGCTCGCCGGCGGTGACGAGATTCCGTGCGCCGACTACGCGACTTTCGGTAGCGCGGAGCTCGCCCTCAATGCGGTCACGGCGCTACGCGGAGGCAGCGCGTGTCTGCTTGCGAACCACGGCATGGTCGCGCTCGGCGCCTCGCTCGACGCCGCACTCCGTCTCGCCGCCGAGGTCGAGACGCTCGCCTCGCAGTACTGGCACGCCGCGCAGGTCGGCTCGCCTCACGTCCTCGATCGCGACGAGCTCGCCCGCGTGCGCGCGAAGTTCGGCGAATGCGGCCAGAAGAAAAAGCGCTGACGCGAGCGACACCGCGCGAGGATCTCCCGCGGCAGAAGCGAGGCTACGTGCGCTCGAGGCGCTCGGCGAGCGCGAACAGGCGATCGCGACGCGTATCGATGATGTTGCCCGCGGCCCGTGCGATCGCGGCGACGGGCTTCACGGGCTGCGACTCGAGGAACTCGAGCGCCGTCGAACCGCCGGCCCACCATCTCTTCGCGTGATCGACTTGCTTCATCACGCCGGCCTCGCCGACCGTGGCGTGCAGGAACGCACCGAGCGGCGACGGGCCCGTGTCGAAGCTCGACTCCGACGCGCGGCCCTCGGCGAGCAGCTTGTGCAGCGGCGGATCGAGATCGCGCGCGTGCGACAGCGTCGGCAGGAAGTGCTCGATGCGCTTGAACGGTGCCTCGCTCGTCATCGGTTGCGAAGTGCGCTTCACGCCGCCCATGAAGTAGTCGAGCGGCACGTCGCCGCCGGTCGATTCGGCGATCGCCTCGACGAGTGCGATCGAATACAGCTTCGCGCGCAGGTAGCGTACGGCGAGCTCGACGTTGCCACTCGTGCGCGCGACGCGACGCGCGTGGATCTCTGCCTTCGGCTCGCCGCCCCACTCGTGAAACACGCGATCGGCCGGCAGCTGCGCGAGGAAGCCCTCCATCTTCTGGAGTGCCATGCGGTAGTCGCGCACCGTGTAGACCATCGGCGCGTGCAAGGCGGGGTTCGACTCCGGCAGGAGCTTCCACGTGTTGTCGAGGAAGCGGCCCGGATCGTTCTCGGCAAAGTTCTCCACGTCGCGGTTGCCGACGCGGACCGCGCGACGCACCGCCTCGTCGAGAGTTTCGCCCGCCAGGCCGAGCTGCACGAGGCGCGTGCGCAGTGGCGGCACTGGATCCGCACGGAACGGAATCGTCTGCTCGATGCACGCCGCCACCGCGAGGATCTGCTCGCGCGTGAGCGCGTTCGCGAGCTGCACCGCGCATACAAGCGCGCTCGCGAACTCGTTGAGGCCGGTCGTCGGCGTGACGACGTCGCCGACCTGCCGATCGAACAGGGCGAGAACGTCGCCCGTGATCGGCCCCGCGGCGCGCGGGAGGACGCGCCAGCCGAACGAGCTCGTCTCGAGGACCGGTGAGAGCTCCGCGCGCATCGAGCGCGGCGAGCCCTGATCGACCTGGATGTACACGACGTCGTGATAGAGCGCCGCGATCACCTCGAGTGGATCTCCCTCGCGGAGGAGCGATGCCACGTGGTCGTGGTTGTGAAACTCGCGGCCCGGCGCCGAGAGCGCCGCGTGGATCGAAAATCCCCAGCGTTCGATGTCGGCGGTGTCCGCATTCGACTGCAGATCGTGCAGAGCGCGCCACAGCGCATTCACGATCTCGTGAACTGGGGAGCGCTGATCCACCGATCGAACCTATCACACGACGTTTTCGCATCGGGTGGTGCCCGGGTAAAAGGCCCGGCTCGACGGAGAGGTCGGTAAGCCGAGTTCTGTGTCGCGGCGATCATTCATCTAGGCCCATCATTGCTGCTGGGCTCGAGCGACCAACCCGGAGTCATCGTGCGGGCAGCACGACTCCTGTCTGGTCTTGCTTCGGGTGGGGTTTACCGTGCCTCCTCTGTCACCAGCGGAGCGGTGCGCTCTTACCGCACCATTTCACCCTTACCGACCTCGCGGCCGGCGGTCTGCTTTCTGTTGCACTGTCCTGCGAGTCACCTCGACTGGTCGTTAACCAGCACCCTGCCCTGTGAAGCTCGGACTTTCCTCCCGCGAGCGGCTCGCGCCACCCGCCGGCGATCACCTCGACCTCTCCGTCGAATCGAGCGGCAAATGATTACCACGAGTTGAGCTGGCGACCTCCATGTTTTTTTTCGCTGTCGTCGGTGCGAGCTCACGTGTTATGGCGCCGCCTCTATGAAGGCTGGCTTGGTCCTGGTGCTCGCGGTGGTGGCGTTCGCGTGCGGCGACGATGGCAGCAACGCGGGTCCCGACGCGTGTGTGGGCCCGTCCTGCGGAATGGACTCCTTGTGCGGCAACGGTGATGTCGACATCGCGACGGAGGACTGCGACGACGGCAACGCGGTTGGCGGCGACGGCTGCTCCGCGGTCTGCCGCAACGAGTGCGGGAACGGCTCCGTCGATGGCGACGAGCGCTGCGACGACGGCAACCTCGTCGCGGGCGATGGCTGCGATCTGCGCTGCTTGGTCGAGGCCGGCTTCAGCTGTGATGGCGAGCCGAGCGAGTGCATCGAACCGACCGGTGCGTGCGCGGACCCGTTCCTCGTGATGTTGGCCGACAACGGCAACGGCGCGCTTGTCGGCGAGGCGTCCGGCGATACAACGATGAGCACCGACCAGGTCATGGAAGCGCCATGCGACTTCGGCGACAGCGGCTCCGGCAAAGACCACGTGTGGCGCTTCACGATCCCGGATCGCCGCGATGTCGTGGTGCGCGTCGACGGCGCGACCGCGTTCGACTCGCTGATCCGGCTGACGCGCCTCGCGTGCGACGCGACGAGTGAGGTCATCGAAGCACCGGGTGAAGACGGCTGCGCCGACGACTTCGGCACCGAAGAGGTGCTCACGTACAACGGCCTCGGCGCCGGCACGTACTACGTCGTCATCGATGGCTACGACGACATGGAGGCAGGCACGTACAAGTTCTACGTCACCGCCGCGCCGACCGTCTGCGGCAACGGCATGCGGAGCGGCACCGAGGAGTGCGACGACGGCAACACCACCACCAACGATGGCTGCGACGCGCAGTGCAATGTCGAAGCGGGCTACGTCTGCGACGACGCTTCGCCGAGCGTGTGTACGAGCGCCTGCGGCAGCGGCACGCTCGAGAACGGCGAGGAGTGCGACGACGACAACACGACGCCCGGTGATCGTTGCTCCGCGACCTGCACGCTCGAATACGACGTTCTCGAGGCGGCCGAGCCCAACGACACGACGCCGCAGGTCATCGCGCCGACCGACCGCCAGATCCGCGGCTCGTTCCTCGACGGCGACATCGACCTCTACCAGTTCACGCTGACCGCACCGTCCACCGTCGAGATCGAGACGTACAACGCGATCGACGCGTCCCAGCTCTACACGGGCCAGGGCACGCAGACCCAGCTCGACTGCAACGGGTTCGACAGCGAGCTCCGCCTCTACGCGATGGGAGTCGACACGACCATGGACGACCTCGCCCTCGCCCACGACGACGAGGACGGCGACGGCTCGTGCAGCTACGTCGGCCCGAACGACTCCGATGACGACGACATGGGCATGGCCATCCCGACGCAGGGTGTCCTCAACGCGGGTACCTACGTCATCAAGGTGACCGACTATTTCGGCGACACGGCTCCCTACTACATCGTCGACATCAAGATCGCCTCGTCGGGCCCGGTCTCGCCCATCGCGGGCGACCTCGTGCTCAACGAGTTCCTCGCCGCCGACAACATGTCCGACGCCAACTGCGACGGCCAGACGACCGGCACGAACGACGAATTCATCGAGCTCGTGAACATCTCGTCGAAGGTGCTGGACCTTCAGGGCGTCTCGATCGCCGACCTGATCGGCGTGACGCACATCTTCGACCCGAACACGCTGCTGCAGCCCGGCAAGGCGATCGTTGTCTACGCGGGCGGCGCGTCCATCTGCGCTGACGTGAACGGCGTGATCGCGAACGCCAATACCATGGGTGTCGCACAAGGCTTGCGCCTGAACGATCTCGGCGACACGCTGACGATCAAGAACGGCAGCGGCGATACGCTGATCATGGTGACGTACGCGGGCCAGACGCTGAACGTGTCGTCAAACCTTTCGCCCGACGTGACCGGCACGACGCACGTGAACCACGACACGTTGACCGGCGCGGTCGGGGCGTATTCGCCCGGCAAGCGCGCAAACGGCACGGCGTTCTGATCGGTTCGACACGGATCGCGTGATGCGGAGTCTCCGTGTCGCGCGACCAGATCCATCGTCGGGAACGAGCGAAGCGGCTGTCCGGTTTGTCCGGCACGGGCGGCATGCATGGCATGCAGCAATTGCATTTCGCTAACCCCTCTGTTGCCTTCAGCAATCGGAACATTTACCCCGTAACGGTCATGGCCACTCGAGCTGCGCGTGTCCGGTCGTCGGACGAGAGCGCTCGTCGCTCGGAACGAGCGAAGACCAGTGACGCACGACCAGCTAGGTCGCCGCGGGCAGCTCCGCGCTCACCGTGTTGTACACGCCACGCTTCAAGTTCTTGCGGATCGTCAGCGCCTCGCGGATGACCTTCCACATGTCCTTGAGCGGGTTGATGCGCGAGCGGTTGTCGTCCATCCACTCCACGCCGACCTCCTCGATCGCGAAGCCGCGGCTCCGCGCGAGCGCGAGGATCTCCAGGTCGAACGCCCAGCCGGTGATCCTTGCCCGCGCGAATAGATCTCGCGCCGCCTCGGCGGTGAACGCCTTGAAGCCGCACTGCGTGTCGCGAATGCCAGGCACGAGCGAGCGCTGGATCACCTTGTTCGCGAGGCGCGACCACAGCACGCGGTAGAACGGCTGCTTGACGTTCGTCTTCGCGCCTTCGGCGTAGCGCGAGCCGATCGCGATCTCCGCCTTGCACGCGACGAGCGGCGCGAGCAGGCGCGGCAGCTGCTCCGGAGGCATCGAGCAGTCCGCGTCGCACATCACGCGGATCTGACCGCGCGCCGCGAGCATGCCGCGACGAACGGCGGCGCCCTTGCCGCGGTTGGGCAGCTGGCGCACGAGGCGCAGATGCGGGATGCGCGTCATCGCTGCCAGGACGACATCACACGTCTTGTCCTTCGACCCGTCGTCGACGACCACGATCTCGTAGCGGAGCGGCTGCGCGGAGAGGAACGCGTGCAGTCGATCGAGCGTCGGCGGGAGGCGGTGCTCTTCGTTGTACGCGGGAACGATGATCGAGAGGTCGACGAACGGGACGAGAGTGGACATACGAATCTCCTTGCGTGCCGCAGCACGCTTCGAACCCAGGCAATGACCAATGTGGTGTCGCCGGAGGGCTTGTCAGCCGGCGTTCACGCCCGCTTCACGCGAGCGACGATGCAGCGTCGGCATCGCAACGTACGCGCGCGAACACGAGCTTTCGCTGCGCGGGATACGTCCACACCATGAAGATCGTCACGGCGCAGAGCAGCTTGGCGACCACGTAGGGGACACCGAGCTCGACCGCGACGAGCTTCATGGCGAGCGCCATCAGGAGCGCGGTCGCCACGGCAACTGCGCCGAAGCGTGCGACCTGCTGGAGCGTGATCGGCGAGCGATCACGGAACGCGACATACTTGTTCAGCACGAAGTTCATCGTTGCTCCCGCACCACTCGCGAGGAACGCGGCGATCGGGATCGACAGCGTGATCACCTCGACAAGGAACACGAGGACCACGATGTCCACGAGGGTTGCCGCGACGCCGCCGAAGCTGGCAGCCACGAGCTCGCGGGCACTTTTCTTCGTCACAGACAAAAGGATGAGCACCCCTTATGCCATGCAGAACCCGGTAAGGGTTGCGGGCACCTAGCGGTTTCAAGGTGTCGATTTTTTACCACTCTGAATTGGTTCGACCACACCGGCGTCAGGGCGTCCGACGGTCCCGTCAGAGGCTTCATCGGGGTCGGGATCATCTGGGGCATCGGGAGCCTCCAATTCGGGCTCGTCCGTACATCTCGTACGCTTCTTGGGCGTGGCCAACTTCTGGGCGCCCTCGATCGGTCGAGGTGGCGCCCCGTCGAGATCGTAGACGACGACGCCGTCGTCCGCGGCCACGGCGAGCTGGCGATCGGAGATCCACTCGATCGCGAGCCCCTTCGTCGCGCGCACGAGCTCGGTCGTCTTGCCGGTGGTCACGTCGGCGACGACTGCCGCTGCGCTGAGCGTTCCGGGCGCGCACGTCTCGTCGAGCTGCGCGACGAACGCCAGGTGCGTCTTCTGCGGGGACCAGGCCGCCGTGTTGCCATCGATGAGGCCCGGGCTCGGCACCGCCAGCACGCGGTTCGACGCCGACAGACGGATCGCGCTCGCGAGCCCCTTGTCGTCCCAGTCCGCGACGATGCCCTGGATCGGCAGTTGTGTGATCGCACCCGAGCGCGACTTCACTTCGAGATACGGACCCGCAGGCCGCGTTGTCTTTGGGGGAAGCGCGACGAGCTTGAAGTCGTCCTCCAGGCGTCGCCAGCTCGCCGCCCCCGTCGCCGGCCTCGCATTCACATAGAAGCCGGCCGGCGCCTTGGTCGAATAGGCGACGGTGACGCCCTTCTTCGTGCCTAGCTCGACGGCGCGCGTGATCCCGCCGCTCGCGAAATCGACGACACCGACCGCGATCTCGCGCTGCTTTGTCGCCTTGCCGTAGCGCGGGACAACGCGCGCGACGTACGCCAGCTTGCGCGCCGCCGGCACGTGAAGACCCGCGATCACGGTGCCGCCCGTGCGCGTGAGCCGGAACCACCGCGTCGACTCGGGATCGATCGCGAACAGATCGCCATCCGCGATCACGATCGTCGAACGCGCGATCGCCTGCGCGAATACCGCGCGATCGCGGTCGACGCGCTCGATCCACGCCCTGCCTGCTGGGGTCTCCCGGAACGCCGCGAGCGCGGGGAGCTCGAGCGACGCCTTGCCCCACTTCGCGAAGTCTCCCGCGACGGCGGTCTGGAGCGGCTCGACGAGCGCCGCGTGGTCGTTCTGGCGTCCGAGCGCCGCGGCGAGCAGCCACGATGCCTCGAGGTGTGTCGGATCGGCGGTGAGCGCCGCCTGACACGCCGTCACGACAGCGGGCCAGTCCGCGCGGCCCTCCGCCTCTCGCGCCTCGCGAAACTTCGCGTGACCGGCGCGATCGCGCCAGCGATGTGCCGACAGGTCGGGCAGGCCGAGCGGGCGCGCTGCCAGCTCGACGCTCTCGCTCGTAGCGTCTGCAGGTGCCACGACGGCCGCGTCGCGTTTCGTGGGGGATGACGTGCTCTTACCGCACGCGCTCGCGACGAGAAACGCGAGGGCTATCGCCCGGCCAGGCGCCATTGCCGACACAGGGGCATCCTGTTACAAACCGCCGCCCGTGTCACAACTCCCGCTCCTCTTGCTGACGATCGCCGCGTGCCAGGGCGGCACCTCGTCCAGTCGGGAGAAACCATCTTCACCGCGCAAGTCCATCGACCTGCGCGACGCGAAGGGGATCGTGCTCGCGCGGGTCAGTGAGGGGCGGCCGTGCCGCGCCACGATCGAGGACGACGAGCTGATCGTCGGCGGGCGCCCTCTCGTCATGATGCACGGCGAAACTCGCTGGGCCGGCGAGGACATCGACGGCTCGACCGTGATCCTGCGCGACGGCGAGAGCTACGCCCGGATCTACCCTGCCGACGTGCGCGACGACGAAGTCGCTCTGTTCGATCGCCAGGGTGTGGCGCTCCTACGGGTGACCGCAAGCGGCGACGCGGCCGTCGTCCGGGATCCTGGACAGTCGCCGATCCGCGAGCTCGCGCGCTCCACCGACGGCATCACGATCAAGACCCCGACCGGCGACGCGAACGTCACCGGCACCCAAGACCTTCTGCTCGCCGCGGTCCTCTCCGCGACCGAGCTGAGCGCCGAGATTCGAGCGCTCGCTGCCTGTCACCGCCTGTTGCCCTCGCAGAAAGCCGCGATCTAGATGTCCGCTCCTAACATTCGCAACGTCGCGATCATCGCGCACGTCGATCACGGCAAGACCACGCTCGTCGATGGCCTCCTCAAGCAAGCCGGCACGTTCCGGACGGGCGAGGTCGTCGCGGAGCGCGCGATGGACTCGAACGACCTCGAGCGCGAACGTGGCATCACGATCCTGTCGAAGTGCACCGCCGTCACGTGGAAGGGCACGCGCATCAACATCGTCGACACGCCAGGCCACGCCGACTTCGGCGGCGAGGTCGAGCGCGTGCTCGGCATGGTCGACTCGGTGCTCCTGCTCGTCGACGCGTACGAGGGCGCGATGCCGCAGACGCGGTTCGTGACGCAGAAGGCGTTCGAGATGGGCCTCAACCCCATCGTCGTCGTCAACAAGATCGATCGCCCGGGCGTGGATCCGCACGAGGTGATGGACCAGGTGTTCGCGCTGTTCGACTCGCTCGGCGCCAACGACAAGCAGCTCGACTTCCCCGTGATCTACGCGTCGGGACGCCAGGGCTACGCGATTCGCGAGCTCGGCGAGACGCCCAAGGACCTCGGCCCGATCCTCGATCTCATCGTCGAGAAGGTGCCGCCCGCGTCCGGCGATCCCGAGGCGCCGCTGCTCATGCAGGTCGCCACGCTCGACTACGACGACTACCTCGGCTACATGGCGATCGGCCGCATGCGCGCGGGTCGCAGCAAGGTCGGCGATCGCGTGCTGCTCGCGCATCGCGATGGCAGCAAGGAAGAGTTCCGCGTCCAGAAGGTCCTCGGCTTTCAGGGCCTCAAACGCTTCGAGCTCGCCGAGGCGGTCGCCGGTGACATTGTCGCGTTCACGGGCATGGCGAACCTGAACGTCGGCGAGACGATCACGTCGATCCAGAACCCGACGATCCTCCCGCTCCTCAAGATCGACGCGCCGACGATCACGATGAACTTCCGAGTGAACGACGGACCGTTCGCGGGCAAAGAAGGCAAATACGTCACCTCGCGCAACCTCGCCGAGCGACTCGAGCGCGAGCTCAAGTCGAACGTCGCGCTGCGAGTCGAGGAGACTGCCGACGCCGGCGTGTTCCGCGTGTCCGGTCGCGGCGAGCTCCACCTGACCGTGCTCATCGAAACGATGCGCCGCGAAGGCTACGAGGTGTGCGTCAGCCAGCCGCAGGTGATCCTCAAGCTCGACGAAGCGACCGGCAAGATGTACGAGCCGTACGAACACGCCGTCATCGACCTCGACGAGGCGTATACGGGTCCCGTCGTCGCCGAGCTCAACCGTCGCCTCGGACAGATGACCGAGATGCGTCCCTCGGCGGTGGGTCGCACGCGCCTCGAGTACAAGATCCCCGCGCGCGGCCTCATCGGCTACCGCTCGCAGTTCATGACGGACACGCGCGGCACCGGCGTGCTCTACACGCAGTTCGCCGACTACGGCCCGCAGGGTCCGGACATCCGCACGCGCCAGAACGGCGTGCTGATCTCGAGCGAGACCGGCACGACCAACGCGTACGGTCTGTTCTACTTGCAGGAGCGCGGGCAGCTGTTCGTCGGCGCGAACATCAGCAACTACTCCGGCATGATCGTCGGCATTCACCAGCGCGATAACGACCTGGTCGTGAATCCGAACAAAGCGAAGAAGCTGACGAACATCCGCACCACCGCGGCCGACGAGAAGCTGATCCTCGCGCCGCCGCGCCAGCTCACCCTCGAATACGCGCTCGAATTCATCAACGACGACGAGCTCGTCGAGGTGACGCCGAAGTCGATCCGCCTGCGCAAGGCGGAGCTCGATCACAACGTTCGCAAGCGCTTCGAGAAGAAGGCCGCCGAAGTCGACGCCTAGATATCCTAGGGCCACGACGGGTAGACCGCGATCTCGCCCGTCGAGCTCACCGTCGTGACGATGTCCGCCACGCCATCGCCATTGTAGTCGGCGTTCGCGGAGATCGACGACATCGTCGCGAACGGATACGGCAGCTCGACAGGATCCGTGAACGTTCCGTCGCTCTTGCCATGGAACACGAGCACTGCGAGCGTGCCGCGACTGCGTCCACCGATGACATCGACGCGGCCGTCGCCGTCGATGTCCGTGACCACGATGTCGCCGGCCAGGTTCGCGATCGCCTTGGTCTGCACAGCGGCGAACGTCATGTTGCCCAGACCGCGCATCCAGTTGAGCGATCCACTCGTGCCACTCTTCGCGAAGATGAGGTCGGCGACACCATCGGCGTCGAGGTCCCCGATCGCGATGCCGCTGGCAGACGTGAGTTGCGGCGTCGTGATCACGGTGTCCAGTCCGGTTGAGGTTCCGCGGAACACGACGATGCCGCCGACCGCCGCGATGGCGACGTCGTCGAAGGCGTCGGAGTCGAGAGCGCCGGTGGCCAACGCGGAGATCTTGACGACGCCACGATCGGACACGTTCGTCAGCACCATGTTGGTGTTGTAGGTACCGAGGAAGATCTTGTCTCCGTAGGCGGAGACGACCTCGGGAGTCGCGCTATTGGTGATCTTCGCGAGCTCGACGCCCGCAGGACTGATGCTCACCTCGGTGGTAGCGACCGTCGACGTGTATGCGGTGCTCGTCCCCGACGTCTGCCACGTCGAGATACTCCCCGTGCCCGCACCGATCAGCTCGAGACGCGCATCACCACCGATGTTCGCGGCACGAAACCTCGACCCCGTGATCGGCGGACCGTCCGAGGGTGTGGTCGCGAACGTACCGCTCTGTTGCGGGAAGTACGACAGCTGCGTCCCGGTGGCGAACAAAAGGTCGAGGTCACCATCGCCATCGACATCGGCGAACTGCGCCTCCCGAGCCGAGTCCCCTCCATCGAGAGAGAACGGCGTGCCGAAGCAGGCCTCGCCTGGATTGCGTACCCCGTCGCCGCAGGCGGCCGGGGGAGCATCGGTCTCGGGTGCAGCGTCATCGCCGGCGTCCGACGTGGTCGAACCATCGCCGGGCATGTCGCCCTGAACCTCACCACAAGAAGACAGCAGGAACAGCGCAACGATCCTTCGCATGGACAGATGGACTGCCCTCGCCGCGGATGTGACATCCGTGGGTCAGGGGCCGACGTCGACCACGAACAGGTAGTCGAAGCGAACCGCGATCCCCTGGGTGCCGACGAACGTCCGCCCCAGGGGGTTGGCGTCCGCGACCTGCAACGCCGAGACGGTCGTACCGCCTTGAACGACCCCGCAATCCACGTCGTTGGACATGTCGAACCGGAACTGGATGCGCTGACCGGCCGCGAGCGTGTTCGGCCACGTTGTCGTGTCCTGCGCGACACCGTTGATCCGCGCGCGAACCACGGAGTTCGACCCGGTGCGGCTGATCGAGCACTCGTATTGGGTGTTGGTCGGTGTGTTGACCGCGAGGCCGAAGCTGAGGTTGACGTCGATCACGCTGTCGATCACGACCTCGGTCATCACGAACGGTCGGTCGACATTCGTCGGCGGCGCGTAACCGCTCGTGTTCGACGTCGCTTGTTGGAGGTAGCCATGGCCGCCGACGTCGACAACCGTGAATGCGCCCTGTCCGCTCCACCCGTTGATCTCGGTAGCCTCGTAGAACCCGGCCCATAACACACGAACGTCGCCGCCCTCGCTCGGACGCGGATCGCACGCATCCCCGACACCATCCTGATCGCCGTCCAGATCCGTCGTCGACACGAGGTGCGGGCAGCGATCGCACGAGTCGCCGAATGGATCGCCGTCGTGGTTGCGCTGGTTCGTGTTCGCGATCGCGACGCAGTTGTCCTGCGCATCGACGATCGTGTCGTTGTCCTGATCCATCGACGGGGTGTTCATGTCGGTCGACATGTCGATCGGAGCGCCGTCGATCGCACCGTCGGACTGCGAGCCGTCCGACCGACCGCCATCGTCGACGGCACTCCCCGCTGTCACGTCGAAGCCACAGCCCGCGATCAGCGCGAGCGCCCAGCAACGATGCACGTTCACCACTGAACGCGGTCGGCCGTCCGTTGCGACGAAGTACACGCCAGGTACATACCCCATCCGCAACCGTGCGAGAGAGGCCGGAACTGCGGAACCTGCATCGAAATCGGTCGCACCGGAGGCGCGTGCGTCTCGCACAAAACACCGGTGTAAGCGTCCGAGGCGAGCCGGGCGGCTCGGTCCGACCTAGGCTGCGTGCATGAGGATCGCCTGGTGTTTGCTCGCCGCCGCCGGCTGCACGACCATCGAGGACGGCTTCGCTCTCGAGATCGATGCCCTGGAGGCTCCCGTCGTGGTCGTGAAGGACGGCGACGGCCCCTGGGAGCGCGTCGCCACGACCACCGACGGTCGCGCGTTCGTGCAGATCTACAGAGACTTCTACGGGGTCGGCGCGCTGTGTAGCGACGAGATCTTGCCGATCGCGAACTTCATCTTCGATACGCAACCACGCACCGTGTTCCTGCCCTGCCCCGTCACGCCGACCACGACGGCGGTGCATGTTCGCGGCACGACCGCACCGATGGCGGAGGTCTGGGTGGGCAGCCTCTCGACGCGCGCCGACGAATCCGGCGCGTACGACCTCGCGCTCTGGGACACCGGGCTGCATGACATCGTCGCGATCGTGCCGAGCGCTCCCCCGAAGATCGTCGCGCAACGCGGCGTCGTGATCGCAGGCAACACGCGCGTGGACCTCCCCGCGACCGGCGCTGTCGAGATGACTGTGCTCTATCCGATGGTGACCGGCGCGGAGCGCGATGCGATCGCGGTGAGCTCGGACCTCAACACGAGCACCGACTGGGTCTCGTTCGGGTCGGATCCGACGACGGTGTACCTGCCGCCACCCGACTTCCTCGTCCCCACCGATCGGCCGGCGATCGCCGCGCACGGGAACGGCTGCACGCGCCAGCATCCGCTGTCGGCCGCGAACGAGCCGATCGAGCTGCCCGCTCCAATCACGTACACGCTCGATCGCGCGCAGGTCACGTGGAGCGCGGATCCGGCGGTCGCGTGGGAGTCCTCGCTCGTCGACATCGACAGCACGAACGGGCGCTACATGGCGTACGCGTCGGCGAGCTGGCGCGAGGCGAACGCGACGTCGTCGATCCCGATCGTCGATCTCGCGGCGCTGCCCGGGTGGACGAGCGACCTGCCGCGCCTTGCCGCCGACGAGCGCGCGCTCGTTGGCTTTTCGGTCTCGCGCGGCGCCTTCGACGGCGACCTCACCTCGTGCAGGGCCTCCGCGCAGCTCGAGCGCTGGTAGGTTCCCGGGAGCGGCTCGATCAGCGATATCGTAGCTGTCATGCACAGCACGCGGGTGGTGGCCCTGGCAGTCCTGCTGGTGGTCGGGGGATGTGGAGATGATGCGACCGTCGTTCGCGATGCCGGCATCGACGGCCCCGCCGACGTCGTGTCCCAGACGATCGGCCCGAGCGGTGGCAGCGTCGTGGTGCCCGGCTTCACGCTGGTGATCCCCGCCGGTGCATTGTCGAGCGAGCAGGTGATCGAGATCTCGTGGAACAACGAACCGGCGCCGCCGGGGTTTGTCGCCGAGTCGCCGATGTATCACCTCGAGCCCGCGGGCCTCGAGTTCGCGCTGCCCGTGATCGCGACGGTGCACCTGCCGAGCATCGCGCCGCGGACGCGCGTGGTCTGGTCGAAGCGTGGCGATGCGGGCTTCGACGACCTCGGCGGCACGATTGAAGGGAACGACGTCACCGCCACGAACACGCACTTCAGCGACGTGTTCGCCGGGCTCTTGCCGGTCGAGCTCGTGATCACACCGACGACGGCGGACTTCGGAACGGTGTTTCTCGGCGAGGATTCGCCGGACATCACGTTCACCGTCGAGAACTTCGGCAAGAACGAGACCGACGTGCTCGTGAACGTGATCTCCGGCCCACAATCCGCGCACTTCTCGATCACCGCGAACAACTGCATCACGCTAGGCAGCGGCGAGTCGTGCCCGGTCCTGGTGCACTGCGTTCCGACCACGACGGGCGCGAAGAGCGCGGCGTTGCTGGTCGGCGACCTCACGTACATGGCATCCGCTACGCTGGAGTGTGCCGCGGTCGCGCACGAGTCGATCACCGTCTCGCCATCGTCGAGGGACTTCGGCAACGTGATGGTCGGAGTGACCTCGCCGAAGACGACGTTCTATGTCACGAACCCTTCCGGCATCCCACGCGGACCGCTCGACACGTCGCTCGCAGGTACAAACTCGGGCGACTTCACGATCGCCACGGACCAATGCGACGGGACGACGCTCGCCCCCGGCGCCTCGTGCAACGTGAACATCGCGTTCGCGCCGATGACTACGGGAGCACGCTCCGGCGTGCTGCAAGTCTCGGGGCCTACCACGGTGACGGCGAGCCTCACCGGCACCGGCGTGACACCGCCACCGCAGCTACGAGTGACGCCCGCGATGCTGCACTTCGGAGGGGTCCTCGTCGGGACGTCCGCATCCCACTCGTTCACCGTCGAGAACATCGGCGGCAGTGCGACCGGTGCACTCTCGCTCGCGCGGACCGGCTCGACCACGTTCACGCTCGAGTCCAACAACTGCGCCAACACGTCGCTCGCGGCTGCAGCGACGTGCACCTTTGTCGTGCGGTTCACGCCGACGAGTGGAGGGAGCGTCACGCGCACCGCGACGATCGACATCGCCGGTGCGTTCGGCGGATCGGCTGCCGTCACGTTCTTCGGCACGGAGAACACCAACGAGGGGATCCTGATCTCGCCCGGTCTACGCTCCTTCGGCACCGTCAACGTCGGTGCATCGAGCGGGTGGCAGACGTTCACGGTTATCAACGCGGGTGGTCTACCGACCGGGTTCCTGACCGTCTCGCGCCAGGGCGCACATCCCGACGACTTCGAGGTCGACAACGACCAGTGCACCGGCGCGTCGCTCGCGGCCGGACAGTTCTGCACGTTCGATGCGAGGTTCACACCGACGGTCGCTGGGACACGGACGGCGCACGTCCAAGCGGTCGCGATCCCGGGTGGCATCGCGGTCGCTGGCGTCGACGGTAGTGGAAGCGCACCCGTTGCGCTCGGCGTTTCGCCATCGACACACGACTTCGGGAGCGGGCGATCGTGGAGCCGACCGCTCAGCGCGGCTTCGGCGTCTTCGGCGCCGGCGTTGCCGGCTTCGCGCGCTTCTCGACGGTGATCGAGAACAGGAACGACGGGCGATCGGGGTCCATCCCCGCGCGGCAGTCCGTGGTGCCGGGCTTGATGCCCTTCACGACGAACACGTTCGTCTCGGTCGTCTTGTCGCGCATCTCGGCCTCGACGATCGTCGGATCGTCGCAGACGTGCATCCGCGCGAAGCCGACCTCGATCTCCTTGGTCTCGCCGACGGCGATGCGAACCGGGATTCGCTCGTGGTCGAAGTCGTCGGCCGCGACCCCGCCCGCAACCAGCGTCACGAACGCGAACGCGGAGATCGGCGACCGAGCCATGTTCGTACCTTAGTCCGCGCGCGCGACTGAGGCTAGTATGTGGCCGTGTCGGACGAAGACCTCAAGTTCGCCGTCGTCGCGCTGTCGGCGGTCTTCTTCGTCATCGATCCGCTCGCGAGCCTACCGATCTTCCTCTCGATCACCACGGGCGACTCCACCGCGCAGCGCCAGGCCATCGCGCGGCGCGCCGCATTCGCCGCGTGGATCATCATGTGCACGTTCGCCGTCGCGGGCGGCCTGATCTTCGCGGCGTTCGGCATCTCGCTCGGCGCGTTCAAGATCGCGGGCGGCATCATGTTGCTGCTCATGGCGATCGATATGATGCGTGCGAACACATCGCCAACGCGCACCACACCCGAGGAGCAGGCCGAGAGCCGGGCGCGCAACGACATCGCGATCTTCCCGCTCGCGATCCCGATGCTCGCGGGCCCGGGCGCGATCGCCACGGTCATGGTGCTCATGTCGCGCGCCGAGTGGCGCCCGCTCGCGACGGCGTCGGTGTTCCTCGCGGTCACGATCACGTGCCTCGCGAGCTGGCTGCTCATGCGCTACGCGGCGCGCGCGGAGAAGCTGATCCCCAAGACGATCCTGCGCGCGTTCGAGCGCGTGATGGGCCTCTTGCTCGCCGCGATCGCCGTCGAGTTCATTGCGAGCGGCGTTCGCGACCTCGTCGCGCACGGCTAGCGTCCCTCGACACGATCATCTAGTCCTCGACGGCGAGCATCGGGGCGAGGGGTGGCATCAGATCGGCTCGGATGGACGACCGCCAGGTTTGAATCCACTGCCGCGACGACGCTACTCGAGGCCGTGGAGGCGACGGCTTGCTTGCTCCGGCACTTTGCACGCTAACTGCTGCTTCAGATCGGATGACCGCTCCGAGAGGACAATGCGAGTTCCGCTCTGCGAAGCTGGAGCGCTACTGCGAGTACCCGAGTGGTACCCGAGTACGCCTGCCAACCCGGTTCGCGATGACCGACTCCTCGTGAGAACCGCCCGATCGTGGTGACCGTGCGATGACGCGCGAGCCCGCAGATTCTTCGTTGTCGATTTGGGTTGGCGATTCCTTACTAAGGAGAATCACAGATGAAAGCCCTTGCTGCTCTAGTCGCACTCACCTCCGCATGTTCCACAGAGGGTGCCGATACGTCGCCCCGAACGCCGACAGTCCAAGTTCTACTCACAGACGCACCGGGTGATTTCGAGTCGGTGTGGGTGAACATCACGAGCGTCGCCGTCGAATCCGGCGGCGAATGGGTCACGCTCGCCGAGACCCCGCAACGCCTCGACCTTCTCACGCTCCAGAACGATGTCACCGCTGCTCTCGGCGGCGCCGAGCTGGAGCCTGGGATGTATGGACAGCTTCGTATGACGGTCGACTCCGCATCCGTCGTGGTCGATGGGATGGAGTCGCCGCTCCAGATCGCGAGTGGCGCGCAAACGGGCATCAAGATCAACCTCGATCAGATGATCGAGACTGATACCACCTACTCGCTGACGCTCGACTTCGACGCCCACAAGAGCATCAAGACCGTCGGACAAGGCTTCCTGATGACGCCCGTAGTCACCGTCAAGGACTTCACTGCAAGCCCGATGCTGCCTACGGAAAGCGAGCAGGACGAACAGTCGAGCGACCCTCCGCTGTTGTAAGCGGTTCAAGACCTTCGGCGATCGTGTTCTGGCCCGAGGAACTCTTCAGATCCGATCGAGAGATAGTTGAGACCTTTGCAAAGGAGCCGCCCACTCACACAGTGCTTGACTCATACACGGTGGATCCTCCTCGCCCTCCTCGCCCTCCTCGGCGCTATCGGGTGTACGGGCGACCCAAACGAACGCCCTGCCACATGGTCGTACCTGCACGCCGCGGTGATCGCGCCGAGTTGTGCAACCTCGAGCTGTCACAGTGCTCGGGCCGCGACGGCGGGACTCACGCTCGACGATCCTGATGGAGCATATCGGCAACTGCTCGATCGAGGCTTCGTCGTACCTGGCGATCCGGCAAGCTCGCTGATGGCATTGCTCTTGGGCGACGAGCGTCGTCGCATGCCACCCGATGCACCGCTGCCGCGCGCTGACATCGATCTGATAAGGACGTGGATCGAAGACGGTGCACCCGAATGAAGTGGTTAGCCGTTCTGGTGCTGATCGCTGCACCACATGTGGCCGAAGCGTACCCACACTTCCAGCTCTCCACCGGAAGCTCGCAATGCAGCCAGTGTCACATCGCGCCTGCTGGCGGTGGACTCTTGACGGCGTGGGGCCAGAGCGAGCTCGGTGACACGATTGCAGGTGGCGGTGACGGGACGTTCCTGCACGGTGCCGTAACCCCACCCGAGTGGCTTCACATCGGCGGCGACGTTCGACTCGCTGCGCTCATCAACGATGTCGGTTCGTCCGACGGTGCGGAACTGGCCGTGTTCCCCATGCAGCTCGATCTGTCCATCGGGGTCGTGAGCCGGGCGTGGTCGGTCGTCGGCACCGTGGGTGCGCGTGGTCGCGTGCGCAGCGGCGCGCCCACCGATCCGAACAATCCAGCCAGCCAGGTCGCGGAGTCGTCGCTCATGGACTACGTGATCTCGCGCGAACACTACGTGATGTGGAGGCGCGAGGAGCAACGGCTCTACGTGCGCGCCGGCAGGTTCTCCGCTCCGTACGGGCTGCGCCTCGCGGATCACACCGCGTATATTCGCCGCTACCTCGGGTTCAACTTGCTCGAGGAGACGTACAACGTCTCGATTGGTTGGCTCGGCGAGGAGACGCAGCTCCACGCCACCGCATACGTGCACGATCCGTTACAAGGCGGCCCACGTAAGGACGTCGGTGGTGCATTGCTCGTCGAGAGCCAACCGTCGGAGAACGTCATCGTCGGCGGGTCGGCGCGTGGGAGCGTTGCTGCGAATGACACGCGCATCCAACTCGGGATCCACGGCAAGCTAGCGCTCGCCGACTCGAAGGTGCTCGTGCAGGCAGAGGTCGATGGCGTGCGCCAGTTGTTCGACGGTCCGGGTGATCGATGGCAACTCGCGGCGTATGTCGGGCCGGTGCTCGTGCCTGCACGCGGTGTGTACGCGGGCATCGGGTACCAAACGTTCGCCGAGGATCTCGCGGTTCGTTCCGTTACACGCCACGGTGCAGATGTGTGGCTGTCGTATCTGCCGCGCGCGCACTTCGAGATCATGGTGTCGGCCAGCGCGCAGCGGATCGGTCCGATCGAGCGCGCGTACCTCGGGTTGCTCCAATTCCACTACACACTGTGAGGTGATCGTGACACGCAAGATCCTCGTGCTGTCGTTCCTCGTCGGCTGTGGAGGGGATGTGCCCGTCGAGCCGACGTACTTCTCCGACGTGCAACCGATTCTTCGCGCCAATTGCGCGCGCTGCCACGGCGCGGAGCCCAGCGATCCGAAGATCGCAAAGTTTCGACTCGATCGCTACGTGCAGGCCGACACGGCGACGTTCGATGCGTGGGACTACGCGCAAGCGAGCGGGGCCGACGCGGCGCCGATGATCCGCGTCGCGGTGGATCACGAAGCTCCGGCGATGCCACCGGACTACTCGCTCACGGATCGGCAGCGCGAGATACTCGCCCGGTGGGTCGAACAGGGTGCACCGAAAGGCATGCGCACGAATCGCGCGCCACGGGTCGTGCTCGCGACGGACGCACCGACCGTGGCAGACCAAACGCTCGATGTCTCGGTCCGCGCGTGGGATGACGACCTCGACGGCCTCGTGGTCCAGCTCTGGGCCCACGATCTCGCAACCACTGCAGACCAAGACGTTCCGCTCGGTGAAACCGGCGGTGCGGGAATCCGCGAGGTCGCACTCGACACCGGTGCTCTCGCCTCGCAACACGCGTTCGAGATCTACGCGATTGCCGACGATGGGTTCTCCGACAATCCCGAAGAGAACCGAACACACGTGACGCTAATCCCAGCGCTCACGGTGGACCATGGGGCGCGCGGAACGGCACCCACGGTGAAGCTGACCGCGCCCAACGCCAGCGAGACACTGATCGGCGATGCCATGATCTCGTGGACGGCGACGGATCCCGATCCGGGGGGCACACTCTTGATCGATCTCGCGCTCGTCCGCGCGGACTCCCCGACCGTCGTCGCTGTGCCGATCGCGACGGGGATCCCGAACAACGGATCATTCCTGTGGACCATTCCCGGCACCGTCCCAGTCACCGATGCATCGGGGCCGATCAACTATCTGGTCCGCGTCACCGCGACCGACACACTCGGAATCCCACCGAACACGCGCAGCGATGTCTCCGACGTGCCCGTGACGATCGCGCGTGCGGTGACAACTACGCTCACGTGGGACGACGTCAAACCGATCTTCCTACGCGTTTGTGTCAAGTGCCATGGACAGCCAGCAAAGACGATGGCGCTCGAGTCGTTCCGCCTCGACAAGTACGACAGCGCGGATCCCGAGCCACCTGTGACGACCGATCAGGGAGTGTTCGAGATGAAGGGGACGGTCTACCAACGAATGGTCACGGCGCGCACGATGCCGCCGGCGGCCGAGCCCGATCCGACAGCGGCCGAGCTCGACATGGTTGCGAACTGGATCCTCGGCGGTGCGCCACGTGGAGGCGGAACCGGCGACGCGCGCCCGACGTTCACGTGGGTGATGCCGAGCATGACGCAGACCGGATCGACGACGGTAATGTTGCAGTGGACCGCCGGAGATGTGGAAGGCCTCGCGTCGGGGCGCATCGAGTACGCGAAGTTGAACGGCATCGCCTCGACGGGTTGCAGCAACACGACAAACGCCACGTGGATGGCGATCAACAACTCCGCGGCGACAGCGACGTTGGCCGGCGCCATGACATGGAACACCGGGTTCGTGTGGACGGTCCCTTCGACTCCGAACGGCTACTACTGCGTGCGCGGCACGGTGACCGATCTAGCGAACCAAACAACGACCTCGGTCAACACCTTCGGGATCCGTTGAGAGCGTCATCGATGCGGCACGCCCACGTCCCACACACGTCTCGATAGCTGCTGCGACCGCGCAGTCGTTTCGAGTGGGATCGCGCGCATTGGCTCGACGTGACGGGAGTGCTTACCGCGGACGTGCGGTGGTGATCGCGATCATCGTGGCTGCCGCGGCGGGCGCCGCGGCGGTCTCGTCCAGCGCGTCTGCCCAGCGCTCCACGCGGCGCTGCCAGTTCGGACGTTGCGCGACGGTGCCCGGCACGTTGTGCGGGAACGGATCGAGCGCGAGATCGTCGAGCGCGACGAGGACGACCTCGGCCGGACCGAGCGCGAGATCCGACATCGCGGCGACCATCGCGGTCTCGACCTCGGTCAGTACATCGGTGACCGGGTTCGCGCCGGCGAACGCGAGGAGCGCCGCGCGTTGCGTGTCTCGTTCGACGCGCTCGAGCTGATCCTGCGCCGCATCGATGAGGTCGAGATCGCGGCGGTCGTCGATGTCGGCGCCGCGCCACCAGCCGGCGAATGTCGGAGTGTCGTGCGTGTTGAGGCTCGCGACCGACTCCGCCGGCGACGGGGCCGGCGCGTCGCCGATCCGTGCCGGCAGATGCCACTGCCCGACGTGCAGGCGGAACATCGAGTGGCGGGCCATCGCGGGGCGAACGTGATCCGGGACGGTGCCGAGGTCCTCGCCGACGACCGCACACTTCGCGCGCTGCGACTCGAGCGTGACGATCGCCAGCAGCTCCTCGGCGGGATAGCGGATGTACACACCGTCGGTGGCGGCGCGCCCCTGCGGTACGCAGTACAAGCGGAACAGCCCCATCACGTGATCGATGCGCAGCATCGTCGACACGCGCATGTGGTGCTGCAGGCAGCGGATGAAGTAGCGATAGCGATCGCGCCGCAGCGCGGTCGGCGACAGCGGCGGCAATCCCCAGTTCTGGCCACCGAGGAACAACGCATCGGGCGGCGCGCCCGCGGCGAGCTCGGTGACGAACAGGTTGCGATGGCGCCAGACCTCGTACGCATCGCCGTTCACGCCGACGGGGAGATCGAGGTAAAGGCCGACGCTCGACGACGATGTGAGCGCCATCAGCTGCTGCTGCATCGCCCACTGCGCGACGACGTGGGTCGTCACGCGCTGCTCGTCCGCGCCGAGGCTTGTCGCCTGGGCCCGTGACTCGACGAGCGGCACGGAGTCTCGCCACGGCGCCGGCCAGTCCCACCAGCCGCCGCGGCGTTGCTCGCCGATCGCGCGGAACGCGGCGTAGTCGTACGCACCGCTCTCGCGCGCCCACGTGTCGATCGCGTTGCCCCGCGCGCCGAGTGCGAGCGCGTTCGCGATCGGATCGAGCGCGGCGCGCCGCCACGCGTACTGCGCGCGGTAGTCGATGCGTGTCCCCGGCACGAGCCGTGGCGCAGACGGCGGCGCGAGGCCCGCTTCGGCCGCCAGCGGCGCGAGATCGAGGTACAGCTCGTTCCAGAACAGGCGGCTCGCCGGCGAATACGGACTGAACTGGTACGGCGTGTCGAGGAACGCGGCGAGGATCGGCAGCGTCGCGACGTAGCGCCCACCGCGCCGCTCGACGGCGGCGAACAACTGCGCGAGCGTGCCGAGATCACCCGCTTGCCCTGTTTCCTGCGACGCGAGGCCATACACCGGCGCGAACACGCCCCAGCGGCGCGGTCCGTGGCCCGGGCCGCCCCAGGCGGTCGTGGGCGCCGCGATCGCGAAGGCCTCGCCCTGCTCGCCTGCGGCTTTCCACCTCGCGCTGTGATAGCCGTTCTCTCCGTCGAGGAACACGGTCGCTCGCCGCACGCAGTGCACGACGCCACCGGGCCACGCGTGCGAGTCCGCCGGCAGATCGAACAGCCGTCCGTGCGCGCGCACGATGCGCCCGCTCTCGGTAGTGACCTCGATCTCCCACTCGGTGTCCGCCTCCGCGGGCACCGAAAACGGGACAACGATCGAACCGTCCCAGCCGATCACGACGTGCGGGACGAGCCGGTGCCAGCGCTCGCGCTCGAGGACGCCGAGCGCGGCAGGCGCGTCCTCGGCGCGATCGATCTTGATGCCCAGGTCCGGCGAGAGCGCACGCACCGCCGCGAGGACCGACTCGTCGCTGGCGGAGACGGGCTCGTCGCGCCAGCTCGTGTACGTGACGTCGATGCCAGCGGCGTTGGCGAGGTTTTGTAGTGCGCTCATGTCTCGCAGCGGCGGCCCCCGAATGGCGCCTTGGCGGCAGTGCTACCCGATCAGCTTCAACCACCAACCCGGCATGAGCCCGAGCTCGAGCACGACCAGCGGACAGATCGCGATCACGAACAGAAGGCCGGGCGACCGCGTCGGCGCGAACGGTGCGTTCGCCTCGCGGAAGTACATCGCCGTGACGATGCGCAGGTAGTAGTAGATGCTGATCGCCGAGTTCACGACGCCGACGATGACGAGCCAGAGCAGCTGCCCGTCGTGCACCTCCATGGCGGCCTTGAACACATAGAACTTGCCGAAGAAGCCACCCGTCGGCGGCATGCCCCCCAACGAGAGGAGGCACACCACCATCGCGAGCGCCGCGGCCGGATGCTGCGTCCCGAACCCGGCCCAATCGTCGACGAGCAGCCGCTCGCGACCCTTGTTGCCGATGTATGCGACGACGGCGAACGCGCCCATCGTCGTGAACGTGTACGCGATCAGGTAGTAGACGATGCTCGTCGTGGCCGATGGCGCGCCGAGACCGAGCGCGCAAATACCGACGAGCAGGACGCCCGCGTGCGAGATCGACGAGTACGCGAGCATGCGCTTCACGTTGTCCTGCCGGACAGCGGAGATGTTGCCGATGGTGATCGTCAACGCGGCGATCACGACGAGCGGCGACGCCCAGCCGAGCGCACCGAACGGGATGACCTCGCCGCCGAGCGCCACGCCGAACACGCGGATCATCGCGGCGATCGCGGCAGCCTTGACGGCAGCGGCCATGAACGCGGTGACCGGTGTCGGCGCACCTTCGTACGCATCGGGGGCCCACATGTGGAACGGCACCGCGGCGACCTTGAAGCCGAACGCGACGACGAGCAGGAAGCCGCCCGCGATCACGAGGCCCGGGTTGTTCGTCTGCGGCAGCATCCCCGCCAGCTTCGTGAGGCTCGACGTGCCGGCCGCGCCATAGAGCAGCGCCATGCCGTACATGAGGAAGCCCGTCGCGAACGCGCCGATCAGGAAGTACTTCATCGCGGCCTCGTTGCCGCGACGCGAACGACGGCGCATCGCCGTCATCACGTACACGCCGATCGACATCGTCTCGATGCCGAGGAACACCGTCACGAGGTTCGCGGCGTGCGCGAGCATCACCATGCCCGACGCCGACAGCACCATCACGCCGTAGTACTCGCCGATCTGCCAGTCGTGCTCCTTCTGGTGACCGGGCGACATCAGCGCCGTGAGCGCGGTCGTGACGCTGAACAGCGCCGACAGCACGTACGACGTCTTGTCCGCGAGAAGCATCTCGCCGAGGACGGACACGCGCGCGTCGCCGATCTGGCGATACAGCACGACCGACGCGACCGCCGCAGCGATCGAGCCCGCGACCGCGAGCCCCGCGAGCGCCGTGCGGTCCTTGCCGCGATAGAACGCCTCCGCGAGCACCAGAATCATGCCGACGACTGCGAGGATCAGGTACGGAACGATGTAGCCCAGGTCCGCTGGGTTGAACTGGAAGCCCATTAGTTCGCTCCTTTTGCGGGCGGCGTGGGCACGTTGTCCATCGTCTTCTTCACCGCGTTCGCCCCGTCGACGGCCTTGTCGAGGTTCTTCCCGATGTCATCCGTCGCCGGAGATGAGATCGATGGCAGCTGACCGTAGATGTGTGGCGGACCGTCGGGCTCTGCCACGCGCGACCGGAAGTCACGCAAGAACTTCTGCGTGCTCGGCTCCATCACCGCGAGGATCGGGCGCGGGAACAACCCGAGCACGAAGATCAGGATGACGAGCGGGATGAACGTCGCGAGCTCGCGGCCGTTCAGATCCTTGAGCCCACCGTTCTTCGCCTTGTCGAGCTTCCCGAAGAACACCTTCTGGAACATGTACAGGAGGTACACGGCGCCGAAGACCACACCCGTGGTGGCGACCGCTCCGAGGAGGCGCGGCGCCGGCAGGAAGTCCGGGTGCGACGGCGGGAACGTGTCCCCCGCGTTGAACGTGCCGAACAGCGTGAGGAACTCACCGACGAAGCCGGACAACGCCGGCAGCCCCGCCGAGCCCATCACGATGACGAGGAACAGCCCCGCGAACACCGGCATCTTCGTCCAGACACCGCCGTACTCCGCGAGGCGGCGCGTGTGGCGGCGCTCGTAGAGGACGCCGATTCCGAGGAACAGACCGCCGGTGGTGAGGCCGTGCGAAAGCATCGCGTAGATCGATCCGCTGACTCCGTACGCCGTCAGCGCGAACACGCCGAGGATGCAGAAGCCCATGTGGCTCACCGACGAATACGCGACGAGCTTCTTCACGTCGTCCTGCGCGTACGCGACAAACGCGCCGTACACGATGCCGATGACCGCGAGGATCGCGAGTACAGGCGCCCACGTCGCAGCGCCGTGTGGGAACAGCGGCATCGCGTAGCGGATGAAGCCGTACACGCCAAACTTGAGCAGCACACCCGCGAGGATCACGGAGCCCGCCGTCGGTGCTTCGACGTGCGCGTCCGGTAACCAGGTATGCACCGGGAACAGCGGCACCTTGATCGCGAATGCGACCGCAAATGCCGCGAAGCACCAGTTCTGCGCACCGTACGGCAACGCGACGGTGAGCAGCTTCTCGAGGTCCGTCGTGTACACGCCCGTGACGTTCGCGTGCTGGATGTACACGTAGAAGATCGCCACGAGCATCAGCAGCGAGCCGACCATCGTGTAGATGACGAACTTGATCGACGCGTAAAGGCGGCGCTGGCCGCCCCAGATGCCGATGAGCAGGTACATCGGGATCAGCATCACTTCCCACATCACGTAGAAGAGGAAGATGTCGAGCGCGACGAACGCGCCGATCATGCCGGTCTCGAGCACGAGGATCGTCGCGATGAACTCGCGGACATTCTTTTCGATCGCCTTGCCGGTGCCGAGCAGCGTGAGCGGTATCAGGAACGTCGTCAGGATGACGAGGAAGATGCTGAGGCCGTCGACGCCCATCTTGAAGTGCGCGCCGAGGCCGGGGATCCACTCGACGTCGAAGACCAGCTGGTACTGATCCGACATCTTGTTGAAGTAGCGGAAGCAGAGCAACGAGACGAGGAACGTGATCGTCGTCGTCGCGAGGCCGATGCCCCGGTGGAGCGTGGACTCCGTCTTCGGCGTGCACATCACGAGGATGGCGCCGAGGAGCGGCAGTCCGAGCAGGAGCGGAAGAACGAACGAGCCCGGCATGGTTACTTCACCTCCGTCGACGCGGCCGCCGTAGGACTCGATGCTTTCGGATCCGGCGGTGGCGGAAGCTTGATCGCACGCTTGATGACGACCGTCTTGCGCGTGACCGGATCGTCGATGAACAGGGTCACGTGCGTGCCCGTGTCACCGAACAGGACGAACAACTCCGGCGTCGAATACGGCTGCCCCGTGGCCGGATCGTTATCGGCCTGGCCGTCACCGTCGATGTCCCAGCGCAGCTTGCTGGTCGCGCCGATGATGCCCGCACCCGGCTTCGCCTCGAGGCGGATGCGGTCGCCGACCAGCTCGTACGTGAAGCCCGGGTTCGCGCGGCAATCGCTCACCGCGAAGACGAGCGCACCACCGACGACGAGGCCCGCGAGGTATCGCTGCACCTGTCCGTTCTGGAACCAGCGTGACACGCGACCGAACAGACCGACGACCATCGCCGAGCCGTTGACCGCGATCGTATCGATGATCAGTCGATCGACGACCTCGAACAGTCCGCGCGCGAGCAGCTTGAACGGCCGCACGATGATCGCCTCGTAGATCTCGTCGACCCACAGCTTGTTCTTGGACGCATTGTACAGCTCCTTGAACGCGCCCTCCTTCTCGAGCTCTCTCTCCACCGTCTTCGATGGGCCCTTGCCGTACAACACGTAGGCCATCGCGATGCCGAGCGCGCCGATGCCGAACGCGATGAGCATGAGCGTGATCGTCGTGCCGTCGCTCTGGTGGTTCATGATCGTCAGCACGTAGCTCGGATCATTCGCGTCGGGCTGGATGTACGTCGGCGTGACGCTCGGTGCGAGCCAGCTCGACAGTGCGTGTCCCCACGACGGCAGCTTGATCGACGTGAGGTGCGGGAGTCCGATGAAGCCGGCGATCGTCGCGAGGAACGCGAGGATCACGAGTGGCATCGTCATCGACAGCGGCGACTCGTGTGCCTTCTTCGCTTCTTCGGTGCGCTCCTCGCCGCTGAACACGAGGAAGTACAGGCGCCACATGTAGAACGCGGTGCCGAGCGCCGCGACCAGCAATCCGCCCCACAGGAACTTGCCGTAGCCGACGAGCCAGCCCGGCGGGCTCACGCCCCACGCACCCGCGAGGATCTCGTCCTTCGAGAAGAAGCCGGCGAACGGGAAGATGCCGGCGATCGCCAGGCACGAGACCAAGAACGTGATCCTCGTGATCGGCATGTGCTTGCGCAGGCCGCCCATCTTCATGATGTTGCCCGGCTCGGTCGAACCGCCGTGCTCCATGCCGTGCATGACCGAGCCGGCGCCGAGGAAGAGACACGCCTTGAAGAAGGCGTGCGTTCCGAGGTGGAAAATCGCGGCGACCCAGTTGCCCGTGCCCGCCGCCACGAACATGAAGCCGAGCTGGCTCACCGTCGAATAGGCGAGCACCTTCTTGAGGTCGGTCTGCGCGAACGCCATGAACGCCGCGGTGATCGCGGTGAGCATACCGACCGTCGCGACGACGATCATCGCCGTCGTCGACGCCGCGTAGAGCACCGACAGGCGACACACCATGTACACACCCGCCGTCACCATCGTGGCGGCGTGAATGAGCGCGGACACCGGCGTCGGGCCGGCCATCGCATCGGGCAGCCACACGTACAGCGGAAGCTGCGCACTCTTACCGCACGCACCGAGGAACAAGAAGATGCCAGCGGCGGTCGCGATGCGATCGTTGCCCCAGAATCCGCCCTGCGCGACCTGCGGTCCCGCGCTCTCGAGCGCCTGGAAGTCGAGCGTCTTCGTCGCCCAGAACAGGAGGAACATGCCGAGCAAGAAGAAGAAGTCGCCGATGCGGTTCACCACGAACGCCTTCTTCGCAGCGTTTCCGTACTCCTCCTTCTCGTACCAGAAGCCGATCAGGAGGAACGAGCACATGCCCACGCCCTCCCAGCCGATGAACATGACGGGCATGTTCGCGCCGAGGACGAGGATGAGCATCGCGCCCGTGAACAGGTTCAGGTAGCCGAAGTAGGCCGCGTAGCGCTTGTCGTGCGCCATGTAGCCCGTCGAGTAGATGTGGATCAGCGTCGAGCAGAACGTGACGACGAGGATCATCACCGCCGACAGCGTGTCGAGCCGGAACGCGAGCTCGAGCTTGAGGCTGCCGACCTCGATCCACGTATAGACCGACTGCGTGATGCCGATGCCACCGGCGCCCGCCTTGAACGCCTTGTAGAGGTCCGTGAACACGAGGATGCCGGACAGCACGCACGAGCCGGCGACCGACGCGATCGCGACGGTATGGATCACGGGCTTCGGCATGCGCCGGAACAGCGTCAGGTTGAGCAACGCTCCGAGGAGCGGCAGCAGGGGAATCCACGCGAGGGTAGGAAGGAAAAGGAACATTTAGTGCCTCAGCGTGGTGAGTCGATCGACATCGACGTTGCGGCGCCCACGGAAGACTGCGACCACGATCGCGAGGCCGACAGAGGCTTCCGCCGCCGCGACCGCGATCACGATCAACGCGAACGTGTGCCCCGACATATCGCTCCACATGCGAGCGAAGGTCAGGAGCGTCATGTTCGCGGCGTTGAGCATGAGCTCGACGCTCATGAGGATGATGAGCGCGTTGCGACGCACGAGGACGCCACCGACGCCGATCAGGAACAGCACGGCGGCGAGGACAAGGAAGTGTCCGTAGCCGACGTCGAACAGCATCGACTGCATTACTGCGCCTCCTTGGGACCGGCTTCGCTGGGCTCTCCGGCGTTGTCCTGATCCTCGTGCAGCGGCCGCGCGATCGCGATCGCGCCGACGACGGCGATGAGCAGCAGGATCGAGATCGACTCGAACACGAACAGACCGGGACCGAACAGGTCCGTGCCGACGGCGCGAACGCTGCCCCAGTCGTGGCCTTCCGGCGTCGGCAGCGGTGCCGCGTTGGCCTGCTGCGCGTTCGGCGGCTGCACGTTCAGGAGCATCATCACGAGGCGACCGACGAGGTATGTGATGGCAAGTCCGCCGATCACCTGCCCCGCCCGCCCCGACGGTGCGACCGGCTCGTCCTCGGGCCGGTTCAAGATCATGATGACGAAGACGAACAGCACCATGATCGCGCCCGCGTACACGAGCATCTGCACGACGCTCAAGAAGTGCGCGTAGAGCATCATGTAGATCGCGGCGATGCCGAGGAAGCTACCGACCATGCCCATCGTCGCGGCGATCAGGTTACGCCGTGTGACGACGAACAGCGCGCCGCCGACGCTCGCCGCTGCGAACGCCCAGAACAGGAGCGCCATGCCCTTGCCCTGACTCTCGACACGATCGCCGTGCGGCGAGCGCTTCGTGATCCGCGCCGCCTTCGCGCGCGACTCCTTGTCGAGCTTGCTCTCCGGGATCGCATCCGCGAAGGCAGGTGCCGCGACGTACGCCTCCACGGCACCGAAGGCCAGGAGCGCCGTCACGATCAACATCACGACTCTCATGCGGCCCTCCGTTTGATCTTTGCTTCGAAGTCCGCACGAAACTTCGTGATGAACCCGAGCATCGGCCACGCTGCGGCGTCACCGAGCGCACAGATCGAGTTGCCCGCGATGCCGTGCGCGATCGAGCTGAGCAGCTCGATGTCGTCCGGCTTGCCCTGGCCGTGCGCGACGCGACGGCTGACCTTCTCGAGCCAGCCCGTGCCTTCGCGGCACGGCGTGCACTGACCACACGACTCGTGGGCGAAGAACTTCATGATGCGCCACACCGCCATCGGGATGTCGCACGCGTCGTCGAGGACGACGATGCCGCCGGAGCCCGCCATCGACCGGAGCATGCGGCCGCCGCCGAGGTCGAACTGCTGGCCCGGGCGCACCATTACGGGCTTGATTCGCTCGTCGGTCTGGAGCGCGTCGAACTCCGCCGGGACGTCGAGCTCGTCGGCATCGAGCGGAGGCATCGACACGCCACCCGGAATGACCGCTTTCACCTTGCGGCCCTTCCACACACCGCCGCAAACGTCGTCGATCAGGTGACGGAACGTCGCGTCCATCGGTGCCTCGTACACCGCCGGCTTGTTGACGTGACCCGAGATGCACAGAAGGCGCGTGCCGCCCGAGCGACCGAAACCGAGGCCGTTGAACCACGCGCCGCCCTTGTCGACGATGAACGGCACGTTCATCAGCGTCTCGACATTGTTGACGATCGTCGGGTTGTCGAACAGGCCCTTCACCGCCGGGAACGGGGGCTTGAGGCGCGGCTGACCGCGCTGGCCCTCGAGCGAGTTCAGGAGCGCGGTCTCTTCACCGCAGATGTACGCGCCCGCACCGCGATGCACGGTGAGGTGGATCTCGAGGCCTGTGCCGAGGATGTTCTTGCCGAGGTATCCGCGCGCGTACGCCTCGTCGACGGCCTTCACGAGCACCGCGTACTCGCGCATCATCTCGCCGCGGATGTAGATGAAGTTGTGCACCGCCCTGAGCGCGTGCGCGCTCATGATCATGCCCTCGATGAGGAGGTGCGGATCCCAGTACATGAGCTCGCGGTCCTTGCACGTACCCGGCTCGCTCTCGTCGGCGTTGCAGACGAGGTGGACGGTCTTCGCGTCCTTCGGGACGAAGCCCCATTTGACGCCGGTCGCGAAGCCGGCGCCGCCGCGGCCGCGCAGGTTGGACGCCTTGACCTCGTTGACGATGTCCTCGGGCCGCATCGCGAGCGCCTTGCGCAGCGTCTGGTAGCCGCCGAGCTTCTCGTAGCCGGCGAGCGTCTTCGCGTTCTCGTCGCCGAACTTGGCGGAGACGAGCTTGAATCCCTTCTCGACCGGCATTTACACGACCTCCGATTCGACCGACGGATCGCGCTCGAGCTCCGCGATGATCTTCGGAACATCACCGGGCGCGATATCGAGGAAATACTTCGTGCCGACCACCGCACACGGCGCGTTCGCACACGCTGCGATGCACTCCTCCTCGACGAGGTGGAACTTTCCATCGGGGGTGCTGGTCCCACCCGGCTGGATCTTCACACCGAGCTTCTTCTCGAAGGCCGCGAGAACGTCGTAGCCGTCGCGCAGCATGCACGAGATGTTCGTGCACATGCGGATCGTCGTTCGCCCGTGCTTCTCGAGCTTGTACATCGTGTAGAAGGTCGCGACGCCGTACACGTGCGCGTACGGCAGCTCGAGCGTGGTCGCCACGAGGCGCATCGCGTCCTCGCTCAAGTGACCGAACTCTTTTTGTGCGAGGTGCAGAGCGGCCATCACCACGGGCTTCTTGGTCTTTGAAGCTGGGAGATAGCGCTCGCACAGCGCCGCGATCTTCTTCTGGGCGTCGGCGGAGAATTCGAGTGACATCGAGTGGTTGCCCCGTGCTTGCCGAGTCGGTAAGCCCGCGAAAATTAGTCCTGTACGGTCTTGGGGGTCAATCGATCGGCCGACCAAACAACGCTTGGGGATCGTGGGGTTGGACCCACTTCTGTGCGTCAAAACGCCGCGCCCCTTCGCGCCAGCGACACCGCCCGTGATATCTCGTCGCGCCATGGCCCAGGACGCCCCCCTTAGCCGGATCGAGAAGCTCGCCCTCAAGTTCGGCGAATTCGCGAACGAGGACCCGCGCGGTAAGTGGCTCCAGACCCGGTTTCTCCGGGGGATCTCGTACGTCTGGGTCCGCGCCGGTATCTCGAAGCGGATGATCGTCGAGGGGCTTGACGAGCTGAAGGCGTTGCAGCCGCCGGCGGGTGTGATGATCGTCGCCAACCACCGCAGCTTCTTCGACTCGTATGCGATGTTGCTCGCCTGCTACATGGGCAAGGTCCCGTGGGCGAAGTCGCTCCAGTTCCCGGTTCGCTCGAACTTCTTCTACGACAGGGCGCTCGGCATCGCGATCAACGCGGCGATCGCCGGCGGCGCGATGTACCCGCCGATCTTCCGCGACAAGGAGCGGCGCGCACTCAACGACGAGGCGCTCGATCGCATGGTCGAGATCCTGAAGCGGAAGGGCAGCGTCCTCGGAATGCACCCCGAAGGAACGCGCGGCAAAGGCCCGAACCCGTACGAGCTGTTGCCAGCGCAACCGGGCGCGGGGAAGGTCGCGTTGCTCGCGAAGCCGACGGTGGTCCCCGGCTTCATCAACGGCCTCGGTAACAACATCGTCGACGACATCTTCGTCACGCGCACGAACGAGGCGCGGCGTGGTCGCGCGATCGTGTCGATCTTCGGCGCGCCGATCGACTACTCCGCGTTCGCCGCGGAGAAGCCGCGGCCGACGCTCTACAAGAAGTGCGCGGACCTCATGATGACCGAGGTCAAGAAGCTCTCGGAGCGGGAGCGCGTGCTGCGCGCGGACGTGATGGCCGGCCGCGTCGCCGACGACGATCCGCGGTGGATCGATAACTGGGGCGCCTCGAAGTTGTACGCGTTCGAGGGCTAATAGCGCGTGAAGAGAAAGAAAGACAAGGCGCCCCCTCGGTCGCTCGACGACCTGCTCGTACTCGCGAAGGAGCAGGCGCTGCGTGGCGAGCTCGCGGAAGCGGAAGCGCGGTATCGCGAGGCGCTCGATATCTCACCCGGTCACCTCGCGGTGATCACGCTGCTCGCGCTCGTGATGGTCGATCGCGACAACACGAGCGAGGCGATCGATCTGCTCGAGGAGGCGCGCGACTTCGCACCGGACTTCGCGCCCATCCAGCTCGCGCTCGGCTCCGCGTACGCGATGGCCGGTCACGACGAGATCGCGGTCGCGACGATGGAGATCGCGAGCAAGCTCGACTCCGAGGGGACGGTCGCGTTCGAGCGGCTCGCGAAACACCACGTGCGGTGCGGACGCCCGCGCGAAGCCATCGGCGTGCTGCGCCGCTTGCTCCGGCGCGAACCGTCGAACGCAGACGCGCAGTTCATGCTCACCGCGCTCACGGGGGAGCAGCCCGTCGTGCGCGAACACCGCCCTGCGCTGGTAGCGGAGCTGTTCGACAGCTACGCGTCGACGTTCGACGCGCACCTCGCGAAGCTCGAGTACGACGCGCCGCGCGAGCTTGCCGCTCTCGTCGCGAGCGTGCAGCCACCCCCGTCACGCGGCTGGCTCGTCGTCGATCTCGGCTGCGGCACGGGGCACGTAGGATCGGTGTTTCGCGACTGGGCGCGCTCGTTGGTCGGCTCCGACCTGTCGCCGCGAATGATCGTGCGCGCGCGCGAGCGCGCGGTGTATGACGAGCTCCACGTCGAGGATCTGCGGGCGACGCTCGAGCGCGTCCGCGACGTCGACCTCATCGTGGCGGCGGACGTCTTCAACTACGTCGGCACGCTCGATGCGACGCTCGCCGCGTGCGCCACCGCGCTTCGCCCGGGCGGCCTCCTCGCGTTCTCGACGGAGCTCGGCGAGACCGACGACATCGCGCTCCAAACCACGTTCCGCTATCGCCACTCCGATAGCTATGTTCGTGGGGTTGCCGAGGCGAGCGGGCTCGCGATCGAGCGCCTCGAACCGACGATCTTGCGGAAAGAGAACGACCAGCCCGCGCGAGGCTCGCTCTACGTACTCCGTCGCTGACCCGAACGCGGGTACGATGGAGGCTGGCGATGATCCGCAAGTTCTCGCGCGAAGCGCTCGACTCGGAACCCCACGACGTCCTGTTCTGGGACATCTATCCCTGGGAGTCGATCGAGGACACGCCGTTCGGATCGAGTCTCGCGATCATTCAGCCCGGCGGCCGCACGATGCTGCACAGCCACGATCCGGCGGAGACGTTCGTCATCTGTCGCGGCAACGGAACGATCTCGATCAACGGGACGAGCGAGACCATCACGACGGGCGACGTGATCTACCTGCCACCGCACAGCGTGCACGATCTGCGGAACGACTCGACGACGGAGGACCTCGCGTTCGTGTCGGTGTTCTGGAAGGCGCCCGCCGCCGAGCGTCAAACGCCTCGCTTCCTCGTACCGTCGCCGAAGACACCGAACGGCCCGTTGCACCTCGGCCACCTCGCCGGACCGTACCTCTGCGCCGACGTGAAGCGGCGCTACTATCGCATGCACGGCATCGACGCGAAGCTCGCGTGCCTCACCGACGATCATCAGAGCTACGTCGTGTCGCGCGCCGCCGGTGACAACGTGTCGCCTGCCGAGGCCGCCGCGACGTTCTCGTCGGAGATCGTCGCGACGCTCGTCGCGTTCGGCGCGGCGCCCGACGTCGTGATCGCACCGTCTCGCGACGAGGGCTATCGCGCCGCCGTGCGCGAGCGTTTCGCGCGGCTCGTCGCCGAGGGAAGGGTCGAGCTGCGCGACGTCGACGCGTTGTGGTGCGAGGCGTGCGATCTCGGGGTGCACGACGTGTGGCTGAGCGGCACATGTCCGCACTGCAAGACCGAGATGTACGGCGCGTTCTGCGATGCGTGCAGCTCGCCGTCCGACCCGGCCGACGTGGTCGAGCCGTGCTGTGACCGCTGCAACGGCGTGCCCGTTCGGCGTACGTCGCGGCGCTTCGTGTTCCCGATCCGCCCATACACGGAAGTGCTCGGGGACTACCACCGCCGCTCGCGACTGTCGCCCAAGCTGCGGCGGCTCGCCGCGAAGTGGATCGAGCGCGACTTCGCGATCACCGCGTCGGAGCCCGGCACGTGGGGCATCGCGCTCGATGGCGACGGCGTCGCCGGGCAGATCATCTCGCCGTGGTTCGAGGTCTCGCTCGCGGGCAGTTACCTGCGCGACACGCTCGCGCCGGAGAGCGACGTGTCGTGCTTCTTCGGCTACGACAACGCGTTCCTCTACCTCGTACAGGATCCGGCGGTGTGCGTGGCGCTCGATGCCGCGACCGCGATGCCGCACGAGCTCGCCGCAAACGAGTTCCTACTGCGCGATCAGGAGAAGATGTCGACGAGCCGCGCGCGCACGCTCGACGCGAAAGAACTGCTGCAACGGATCCCGTCCGATCTGCTGCGCCTCTACCTCGCCAAGATCCGCCCCGAGGACGAGCCAGCAATGGCCGGCGTCGAGATCGCGCAGATGTTCCTGTCGACGGTGACACGCTACTACCAGCGCTGGCTGTCGCGGCTCGGTGCGTCGATCGCGATGGAAGCCGGTGGGCACGCGCCCGCGGCGTCGAATCCGTCGCTCGCGCCGTGGTCGCACGAGCAACGCCAGTTCTTCGACGACCTCGCCGCGTTCGTCGCGCGCGCGCGCCGAGGTTACGACGCGTGTTCTCTTCGTACTGTCGCGACGACGATCCACGAGCTCGTCGAGCGCGCGACCGCTTTCGGCACCGCGCAGGCGCATCTCGCGGGCATCCCGACGCTCGTCTCGCAACGCGGCACGGGACTCGCACTCGAGCTCGCCGCGGTGCGCACGTTCGCGATGATCTCCGCGCCGATCATGCCGGACCTCACCGCCCGCCTCGCGATATGTCTCGGCGAACAGAGCGCGATCGCGTGGGCCGACACGATCGTGATGGTGCCGCCGGGCCGCGAGGTCGCGCTCGCGGACGTCGCGTTCTTTCCACAGTCGATCGACCTCGTGGGAGGCGACCATGGCTGATATCGTGATCATCGGTGGCGGCGTGATCGGCGCGAGCATCGCGTTCCACCTCGGGGCGCTCGGCGCGAAGGAGGTCGTGTTGCTCGAGCGCGGGGCGATCGGCCGCGGCGAGACCCACAAGTCAGGCGGCTTCGTGCAAACGCACTGGGATCTGCTCGCGGAGGTGCGCCTGATCGCGCGGTCGCGCGAGATGTTCGCGAACTGGAAGGACATCGTCGGCGGCGAGTGCGGCTTCGTGCGTGGTGGCTACCTGCACGTGACGGGCACGGATCGCGAGCCCGACGTGCGCCGCGTGCACGACATGCTGATCGCGGACGGGCTCGAGTCGCACTGGATCGACCACGACGATCTGCTCTCGATCCAACCGCTGCTCAACCTCGATCGCCTGATCGGCGGTGCGTGGGAGCCGGCGAGCGGCTGGTGCGACTCGCTTGCGACCACGAAGAGCCTCGCGGCCGCCGCCAAGGATCGCGGGGTCGACATCCGCGAGGGCGTGACCGCGACGAAGATCGAGCACGCCGGCGGTCGCGTCACCGGCGTCGTCACCACGACGGGCACGATTCCGTGCCGCGCGGTGATCCTCGCCGCCGGCCCGCGCGTGCCCGCGCTCCACGCAACGCCCGAGGCCGCGCTTCCGCTCGAGATCATGCGCGGACAGGTGGCGTGGATGAACCGTCCGAACGGATTGCCCGCACGCGAGATCGGGTTCTACGACGAGGTCACCGGCGTCTACACGCACCCCAGCGGCGACCTAAATCTGATGGGCTGCGATCGTCATCATCCGTTCTCCCTCGTCGAGAACCCGGACGACTACAACCAAGACATCGACGGCAAGTGGCTCGTCAAGGCGGCGATGGCGATGGGCTATCGCCTCCCTGCGCTACGCGAGGTCGCGATCCAGCGCGGCGTCACCGGCCTCTACGACTTCACCCCTGACGGGCAGCCGATCCTCGACGGTCCGATCGGCGGTCTCGAGGGGTACTACCTCGCCTGCGGGTTCTCCGGCGTCGGCTTCAAGAGCGCCCCCGCGACCGGGCTCGGGATGGCCGAGCTCGTCGTGCGCGGCGCGGCGACCTCGGTGGACATCGGGCACTTGCTGTTGAGCCGCTTCGCGCCGGTCGCTGCGACCGTCGCTCCCTCCTGACAGCCCTGTAGTCGCTCCGGATCTGGTCGACCCAGATTTGCGAATGCCGTCTCAGCGCCTGCTCAAGATGCTCGACCCGCGGGGCCACCTAGGCCATCGCGTGCTCGACACCAAGGCCGGCGTCGCGGTGTGCTTTGTCGGTCCCGCGCTACGCGACTGGGTCGCGCACGAGATCGCGGACGTCGGACTCACCCCTCTGCTCGCCACGTCGTTCCGCCACGTCGCCACGAGCCTACACGCGTCGGCGCGCCCCGCGGTCCAGTGCGCGATCCTCGACTTCGACATGCTTAGCGCCGCCGATATCTCGCAGCTGATCTCGCTCCGTTGGATGGGCTATCGCGGCCGCGTGATCGCGCTCGCACGCTCGAGCACGATCGACGCGCGCACGCGCCAGCTCGCGAGCGTCGAGGCCGTGATCGCGCCGAGCGGCACCGCGCTTCGCGAGCAGCTCGCGCGCCCCGCCTACCACGATCTCGACGACGAGGCTCTCGACGCCGGCTGAGATCTAGAAGACGATGCCTTCGCAGATCTCGCGGATGCGCTCCGCGACGCCCATGAGGCCGCGCTCCTTCGACACGCACGCATCCGCGCCGGAGTCGCGCACGATGTCCTCGAGCTCGTGCTCCGGGGTCGACGAAAACACGACGATCGGGATCCGGTTCGTCGGCATCTGCCGGCGAATCCACGTGCACAGCTCGGCGCCCGACATCTCCGGCATGTGCAGATCCGTGACGATGACGTGCGGCTTCCAGTCGAGCAGCGAGTTCAGGAACCGCTGCAACGAGCTGACCGCGCGGACATCGAAGCCCGCGTTCGCGAGCGTCGCGGTCTGCGCTTCGAGGACGATCTCGCTGTCGTCGATCAGCAGGACGCGCAGGCCGCGCTCGGCCGGCGCGATCATGCGACGACTCCGGCGACGGGCGCGAGGTGGATCAGCTGACGGATCGACGCGATCACCTGGCGCAGCCGCATCGGCTTGTCCAGGAACATGTTCGCGCCCGCTGCGATGGCGAGATCGCGCGCAACTTCTCCGCCGGCGCTGACCGCGATGATCGGAAGCTTGATGAGCCCGAGGTCCCTGCGCGCTTGCTCGATCAGCACCGTGCCATCGATCACCGGCAGGTACACGTCGACGATCGCGACATCGTACGCGTGCGCCCTGAGGAGCTGGATCGCGACGCCGCCGTCCTCGGCGGTCGCGACGTTGAACGAGACGTCGGTCATGCCGCGGCGGCCCGACACCTCGAGCCCGTTGCGCACGAGCTCGGACACGTGTCGGTTGTCCTCGACGACGAGGACCTCGACCACGCGCTGTACCGCCTTCGGATCGCGCTGCTCGATGCGATCGACGATCGACGCGAGCCTGTCGCGACCGGTGCCGGATAGGAACTCGACGCCAACGCCCGGCTCCTCGCCTTCGCGCCGCCAGCGCACGATCGCCTCGACGGAGATCGGCAGCAGCAGCCCCGGGAACGAGAGCACGAGCTGGATCGGGTTTCCCGGCGTCAGCTCGCGCGACGTGTGGATGAACGTTCCACCGCGCGACAGGTTCTCGGTGTAGTCACCGAGAAAGTCCTCCGCTCCTTCGTAGTCGACAACGAGCGAGACCGGCGCGCGCACCTCGTGACGCTGGTCGCGCGTCACAGATGGCTCCGCGCTTCCAGGATCCCGCGAACGGCCGTGACCACCGCGTCCATGCCGCGGTTCTTGGAGATGAACCCATCGATCTCTGCCCACCTCGCGCGCTCCGCGAGCTCGCTCTCTTCGAGGCTCGACAAGAGATAGATCGGCGCCTGCACGCCGTACGCGTGGCGCAGCGTCATCGCGATGTCGTCGCCGAACGCTTCGGGCATCTGCACGTCCATCAGCACGAGGTCCGACGGGTCGCCGCTCGCGCGAACGCCGTCGAGCTCGGCGAGCGTCGACGCGCACACTACCGAGTAGCCCTCCTTCTCGAGCGCCGCGCGCATCACCTCGAGGAAGATCGAGCTGTCATCCATGAGCAGGATGCGCTTCACGCGTTCCTCGCTTGCTTCACGACGAGGCGCTCGAGCGTCGTGAACACGTCGCGCATCATCACGGGCTTGTCGAGGAACAGGTCCGCTCCCGCGGACAGAAAGGCATCGCGCGCTACGACACCGCCAACGGAGAAGCCGATCACCGGGAGATCCATCTCGGTGGTTCGGAGGGTGCGCACCAGCTGCGCACCGTCCATCGCGCCGGGAAGGTACATGTCGACGAGCACGAGGTCGTACCTGTGACCGCGCATGACCTCGAGCGCAGACTCTGCCGTGTCCGCCGTGTCGACCACGACGCGCACGGTTCCGCGCGTGAACCGATCCGCGCCGAGCTGGATGAAGTCGCGCATCAGCGCGCTGTCCTCGACGACGAGGATCCTCGATACGTCCGCCCGCGGGACCTCGCTCGTGACGTCGCCAAGCAGCCAGGCGAGTCGATCGCGCGCGTCGGGATCCGCGTGGAACTCGAGCTTCACTCCGGCCGAGTAGCCGTGCCCGAGCCCGGGATCGATCGAGACGACCTGCGCCTCGAGATCGAGCGGCGCGAGCAAGCGCGGAAACGAGAGTCGCAGTGCGACGCTGGTGCCCAGCGCGAGTGGTTCGTCGGTTCGCACGAACACGGACGCCTGCGTGAGCTCCGTCGTGTGCGCGATGATCTGTCGCGTCTGATGCACGAGCTCTGCGCGAAGCACCATTCGTTCGGATAACTGTCGCGTGGGTTCCGTCGCTGGCATGTGGCCGGCGGTCCTACCCGTCACCGGCAGATCGATTGTACTCACGTTGCTCGCGCGAACACATCAACTTCGCTCTATGATGCTTGGAGTTTTTGCGGCAGCGAAGAACGACCCATTTAGGGAAGATGATGACAGCGCCGTACTTCCACCTCTCGTTCAGACCAAATATCACTCTCGTTTCGACCGTCCGGCGGTTCATCGGCGAGTTCTATCGCCGGCTGCTGAGCGACCAGGACGTGGGATCGCGGCTCGCGCTCGCGACGCACGAGCTCTTGGAGAACGCAGTCGCCTACGCGACGAGCGACGACACGGAGATTCGCATCGAAGTCGTCGACGACGTTCTCGTAATCCGGACGTGGAACCGCACGCTGCCGGAACGCATCGCGAAACTGCGCGACTCGCTCGACGAGATGAATGCGGCGCCGGACGCGGACCTCTACTACCAGCAAATGTTGCTGCGCACCTCCAAGCGCACCGACGGCTCTGGCCTGGGCCTCGCGCGCATTCGTGCCGAGTGCGAAATGAAGTTGGGATTCGAGCTAGTGAACGATCGAGTCTGCATGATGGCGACGACGACGATCCAGGGAGGATTGACGCAATGACATTGGGTTTGGACATGCCTCCACGGACAAACGAGGCGCTCAAGGTCGACGCGAGCTTCGCGAACCACGTACTCGAGGCGCGCTTCGTCGGAACCGCCGACCTCGAGACGCGCGCGGACCTCGAAGCCGTCGTCACGGCACTCCATGCACACTCGATCAAGGAGGAGACGTCGACGGTCGTCCTCGATTTCCGCGAGCTCGAGTTCATGAACAGCTCGTCATTCAAGGTGTTCGTCGCGTGGCTCGCGAACGTGCAGGAGCTGCCGCCGGAGAAACAGTACAAGATCACCTTACGCTCCAACCCGAACCTCCACTGGCAACGCCGCAGCCTCGCCGCCCTGAGCTGCTTTGCCGCGGAGCTGGTGACGATCGAGGCATAGGGACCGTGGGCGTCGATCTCGGCCCCTCCGCCCTTCCTGAAGGGATCGTCACGCGCTTCCGCTCGCTTTCCCTCGAGCGGGTCGGACGCGTCGAGGGCACGTGGAACTCGGTGATCGCGGGTGTTCGCGATCCGAAGGCGATCCGCGACCTCCTCCGCGAGCTCCACACGCTGAAGGGCGACTCGCGCATCGTCGGGTTCGACGAGATCCACCTGCTCGCGCACAAGCTCGAGGAGCTGTTCGCGCTCGCGAAGATGCTCGACTACCGCGTCTCCGAGGATGTCGAGCTCGTGATCACGATGTCGATCCAGTTCCTCGGCATGCTGCTGCGGCGCAAGCAGGCGGGCTCGAGTGGCATCGACCTCCCCGGCTTCGTGCGGCAGGTCGACGAGGTACTGCGCGAGGCGCGGACGATGCCGATCATCTCGACGCCTCGCGCGCACATGCAGCCGAAGCTCGAAGCGCGTGACGGGTCGATCGCACGCCTGTCGGAGGCCACGCGCCATCGCCTCGCGATGGCTGCGACCGGCGCGTTCCTCGAGTATCTCGGCGCGCGCGGAACCACCTCTCGCAACCGGCTGCGCTCCGTGTGGCACGCGCTCCGCGACGAGCTAGCGTCGCTCCGAGCCGTATCGCTCGCTGACGTTCTCGAGCGCCACCTGTTCGCCGCGAACCGGCTCGCTGCCGACCTGAAAAAGAACGTCGCCATCGAGGTCGACGTCGGTACGGTCTACGTCGACGCCCGCGTCGCCGAGGCCGTCGACATCGCGATGGTGCATCTGATCCGCAATGCGATCGATCACGGGATCGAACCACCCGAGCAGCGTGCCCTGGCGAGCAAGCCCGAGGCCGGCAAGATCGGTGTCCGCGCGACGGACAAGGATGGGCTAACGACGATCTGGGTAGAGGACGACGGCGCTGGCATCGATGTGGCCGCGATCCGCACACGCGCCGTGGAGCGCGGCCTCCTCGAGCCGACGCGCGCCGCGCGCTCGACCGACGCCGAGATGCTCGCGTACGTGTTCCAGGCAGGCTTCTCCACGCGAGATCAGGTCGGCGAGGTCAGCGGGCGCGGGGTCGGTCTCGACGCCGTGCAGTCCGCGCTCGTTCGTGCGGGTGGCGTGGTGCGCGTGTCGAGCACACCAGGGATTGGCTCCGTCGTGACCCTCGAGGCACCGAGCGCGTCGCGCCAGCTGCGCGTGTATCAGTTCCACGCCCTTGGCGGCAGGCTCTCGTTTGCGGTCACTGCGAGGTGGGATGTCCAGGTCGAGACCGGACCGCTTCACCACAGCGCGCTCGATCCCGCGGCCGTGATCCAGATCCCCGGTTCGAGCCGCCAGACCGTCGATCTCGCGCCACCGACACGCGAAGTAGCGCTTCGCCTGCGCTGGGGCTTCCTCGACATCGTGCTCCGGGCGGGGAGCCCACCGACGCTGATCACCGCCGATCGCATCTGTCCGACACCGGACGACTATCCACTGGAGGTGGTAGTGATCGACGGACGAGAGACGATCCTGTTGCGGCCGGAGTATCTGGCGACTACAGGGGTAGCGGCGCTTACGACTCGCTGACCGGGTGATGATAAGCGTCTGCGACTGCAGCATTTCGCTCCATGCAGCAATTCGCTACACACCAACTCAAAGAAGTCATGAGTATGAAGGGCACAATCGAATCACAACATCGGGGGGTGTCGAAATGTATGGTCTCGTGAACAAGGCCGTCGTGGATCTCGTCTGCAGCAAGTTTGGCGAGGAGACGTGGAACAAGATCAAGACGAAGGCAGGGGTCGACATCGACGTCTTCGTCTCGATGGACGGGTACCCGGACGAGATTACGTACAAGCTCGTCGGCGCGGCGAGTGAGGTGCTCGGCATCACGCCGGAGCAGGTGCTCGAGGCCTTCGGCGAGTACTGGGTCCTCTACACGGCACAGGAAGGCTACGGCCCTCTCCTCAGCGCATCGGGCGACACGCTGCGCGACTTCCTCATGAACCTCGACGCGCTCCATGCACGTGTCGCGCTCACGATGCCGTCGCTCAAGCCGCCGCGCTTCCGGCTCATCGACGTCGATCCAGCCACGCTCAAGCTCGAGTACCACTCGACCCGCGAGGGACTCGCGCCGATGGTGGTCGGGCTGCTCAGGGGCCTGGGGATCCGCTTCCATCAGGGGATCGAGGTCTCGTACGTACGCGCGGGCGATCACGACGACTTCACGATCAAGCTCGTCGCCGCCGCGGCGTAGACGCGGCCCATGAGCGTCGGACTGTCACCCGAGCTGCTGAACCAGACGTTCCCGTTTCACATCGCGTTCCGCTCCGATGGGACGATCGTGCAAGCGGGACCGGTCGTGGCGCGGGTGTGTCCCGAGCTTGTCGTGGGTAGCTCGATCCGTGAGTCGTTCAAGATCGATCGCCCGCAACTCGATCTGACGTTCGAGGCGATCCGCGCACATCCGCGCACGGTGTTCGTGCTCGAGGGACTCCAGTCCAAGTTGAAGCTGAAGGGCCAGATGCTCCACGTCGAGCAGGAAGGCCTCATGGTCTTCCTCGGATCGCCGTGGATCACCGACCTCGAGGAGCTCAACGCGCACGGCATCAAGCTCGACGACTTCGCGGTCCACGACCAGGTGGTCGACTGTCTGTTCCTGATCCGCGCGCAGCAATCGGCGCTCTCGGATGTCCGCAAGCTCGCGAGCCAGCAGTCCGTGAAGCTCGCGCAGCAGCAGGCGAACCTCCTCAAGATCGAGAAGGTGGCGCGCGAGCGTCTCGAGAAGGAGCTCGAGCTCGCACGCCAGATCCAGGTCGGCATCCTCCCTCGGCACCTCGTCGCCGAGGGACTCGAGCTCACGGCGACGATGACGACCGCCACCGAGGTCGGCGGCGACTACTACGACGTCTTGCCCGTGGAAGGTGGCTGCTGGATCGGCATCGGCGACGTGTCCGGGCACGGCGTCACGTCGGGGTTGATCATGCTGATGGTGCAGAGCGTGATCGCCGGCATCGTCGCGAATAGTCCCGACGCGAGCCCGCGCGAAGCGGTCACGATCTTGAATCGCGTCCTGTTCGAGAACATCCGCCACCGCCTGATCAAGGACGACTTCGTGACGTTGTCTCTGTTGCGCGTTTCGCCGCGGAAGATCGTGTTCGCGGGTGCGCACGAGCAGTTCCTGATCTGTCGCGCCAAGACCGGCGTCGCCGACCGCATCGAGACGCCGGGCACATGGCTCGGCGTCGTTCCCGACATCGGCAAGTTCACGACGGAGACGACGATCGATCTCGAGCCGAACGATCTCGTGGCGCTCTACACCGACGGCATCACCGAGGCGCGAAACGCCAAGGGCGAGCAGTACGGTATCGACCGCCTCGGCGCCGCGCTGGAGCGACTACACGGCGAGCCGATCGAGACGGTGCGCGACGGCGTCCTCGACGAGGTCTCTCGATGGACCGCAAAGCGCGACGACGACGCGACGCTCGTCCTCGTACGCCGCGCCACGAACTGACGCCGCGAACTGATGTGCTACTCGGCCTTCGCGCGCACCATGAGTGCGCCCACCCACGGGTTCGAGAGGTTCGCGAAGTTCGGGTGACAGAACACGCAGGTCGGAGAAAAGTCGTTCGAGATGGCGATGGACTTGCGTACCCACCAACGACCGTGGATGCGCTCGGTACGGCTGAAGTTCTGTCCGAGTTTCGCCGCCGCGAGGGCGTCACGCTCGAAGCGATCGTCGGGCAGGTTACTGCGCTGGAGCGGACCGACATCACCCACGAGACGCATCAGATCGTTGCGGTCGTGGAAGACGTTGCTGATGGCAGCCGAGCCGACCGCGGCGTTCTCCGGCGTCGTGACCGCGAACTCGCGGAACAGGAGCGCGACGATGCGATCGACCATCGCATCGGCGACCGCGCTTGCGAACATCTCGTCTTCGGGATCGGGTTGTCCGTGACTCGCCTGTTCGGTCGTCGAGGTCTCTTCCGCCTCGACCTCGACCTGATCCACGCACGCGCCAACTGAAGCAGTCACTCCCACGAGCAATGCACCCAACAACTTGTGGTTCACGTGTTCCTCCCGGTCTCTCGTGATGAGAGAAAACTCATTCTGCACCGAGAATGAAGCTTGTCCATCTGCGTGCTTCGACGACACCCTGCGCAACTCCGACGAGACGTGCAGCTTTTTGCGGCAGATCGTTGGTGTTGCTGGTGCAACGGACACATGCAACCACTTCCTACTGTGGGTGGACAGCTCGTTCCGCTTGGGCGCCGTGTAGTCCATACGGCGTGGCTGTGCTCAGCGCGGGCCCACGAAGAACGCGCGGAGGAACTGGTTCGCGCGGTCGCCGACCTGGTTGCGCAGAGCGAGGAACCGTGGCTCGAAGCGGAGATCGGCGAATAGTGGGCAGTTGTCCATCCACACGACGTCGACGAGGCCGAGGTCCGCGGCGAGCGCGAGCACTTCGTAAAGCTCGTCGTGCCTGCGCATGACCGCGGCGAGCTCGCAGAGTCGCTGCAAGATGATCAGGTGTTGGCGGCTCGGGATGTCCGTCTTCGATTCGGCGACGACGGTGGCGATGTACGTCTTCCAACCCTCGGCGTCGAAGACGCCTTCGTCGCGCCACTTCAGGTAGAGCAACACCTGCGAGCTCGCACCTGTGTTGAACCTCGACGCGAGACGGCGCATCGCCTCGCTGACCTTGGCGTGATCGCGGCGCCAGAGGGCGAGGCGCATCTGGAACACGGATCCGAGCTGCACGATCGGCGGATCCGAGTCGTTGATCAGACGCTCGATCGTGCGATCCGCGGCGACCCAGTTCCCGAGCAGGCCGTCGAGGCGCGCGAGGTCGGTCTCGATCACCTGCTGGCGACCCGGATCGAGCCCGAGCGCGGTCTCGAAGTGGTGGCGCCCGCGTGAGACGTTGTCGGCTTCGACGAGGAGACGGCCCGCCATCTCGTGGACGTGCGCCGACATCGGCGCTCGCGCCAGGGCCTGCGCGAGCATCGCGCCGGCGCCGGTGGTGTTGTACCGGTTGAGCTCGAGGTTCGCTGCAGCGAGGTACGCGTCGCCGTGGCCGGTATGCAGCGCGCGCTCGGTCGCCTTCTGCGCTGGCTCGAGCCGCGCGGCTTGTCCCGTACGCAACCACACTTGCACGCTCGTGAACGCGAACGCACTCACGATCTGCGGCGCGTTCGGCGCGAACGCGAGTGCTTGCTCGAGCAGGTCGCGCGCGTTGATGACGTGCTCGCCCCAGAACCGCCTCGACTCCGCCTTCGCGCGCAGGAACAGATCCACCGCGCGTGGATCGAACTGGTTTGCGGTGCGCGCCGCGGCGGCCTTGGTCGACAGCGCCTCGAGCAGATGTCCCGCGAGCTGCGCCGACGCGGCAAGGATCTCGCCTTCCGCGCAGTCGAGACGCTGCGCCCAGATCTGGAAGCCGTCTTCGACGCCGATCAACCGCGCCGACACGCGCACCCCCGTAAGCGTCCGGCGAAGGGAACCGGCAATGATGTGATCGACCGACAGCTCCTTGCCGAGCTCCCTCGGATCGCGCCCCGCGTTCGCGCGGGCGATGCCCGCCGGCTTCACGCGCAAGGACCGACTCGCCGACAACGTGTCGAGGAAGTCCTCGAACACGCCGTCCGCGAGGTATTCGTCCGCGGGCGCGCACAATAGCGGCAGTACCGCGATCGACGACGTGTCCACCGACTCGTCGACGGTTGCTCCCAGCGTTGCGCCCGGCGGCAACGACATCGACGGCGTGCCGCGCCCGGGTGTGGCCGGGGTGTTGCGCGCGAGCGCCTCGGTCGCCACGAAGCCCGCGATGGCCATTCCGATCTCCGCCGCGGTGGCGGGCCGATGGTCGCGATCGAGCGCGAGGCACTGGCGCACCAGCGCGACGTACCCGGCGGGGAGTCCGCGCACGTTCATCTCGCGCGGCGGCTGTGTCTGCTGCGCGACGGCGATCGAGATGAGCGAGTCTCCAGTCCACGGGCGCTTGCCCGTCGCGAGCTCGAACAGGATCACGCCGAGCGAGAAGATGTCGACGCGATGATCGACGTCCCCGCCCGCGATCTGCTCGGGCGCCATGTAGCGCGGCGTCCCGACCACGGCGCCGACTTGCGTGACCCCTGCATCGTCCCCGCCCCGCGCGATGCCGAAGTCGGTGATCACCGTGCGCTCGGTGCCCCGCTCCACGAGCACGTTGTCGGGCTTGAGGTCGCGATGGATCACGCCGGTCGCGTGCGCGGCAGCGAGCCCTTCGCAGATCTGTACGGCGAGCCGCTGCAGCCTCGGCCAGGGGAGCGGATCGCCGAGCTCGCGCGTCAGCGGCTCGCCCTCGACGAGCTCCATCGTGAGGAACTTGTCGCCGTTGTGCTCGCCGATATCGAACATCCGCGCGACGTTCTTGTGCTGGATGCGTCGTGTGAGGCGCACTTCCCTCCGGAAGCGCTCGATCGCCTCCTCCGTGAGCCCGCTCTTCAACACCTTCAGGGCGACGCGCTCGTCGAGCTCCTGATCGAGTACCTCGTAGACGCGCCCCATACCACCACCGCCAAGCCACCGGACCAACTTGTAGCGGCCCGCGATGACCTCCGCGACCGGGGACTCGCCCGACAGGGTCGGCAACGAGTTGGCCACCGTGTCGTCCTGTCCGCCGGCCATGCGCCGTTACTCTACCAAGGGAACGCTCACGGCGCCGCGACGACGACATTCACCGGTGCGCCGCCGTCGGACATCAGCCCGATGTACACCGTGCCCGCGGCGAACGTGACCTCGTGTCGGCCCTTGATCGTCGCGCACGCACCGGAGCTCGTCGCGCTCGATAACGTCGCCGGCGTACCCGCGCCCTCGAGCGCGTTCACGGTCAGCGTACGATCGAGGTAGACGGTGTACTTCCCCGCCGTCGCCTCGAGCTTGACGTACGCGAAGCCGGACGCGGTCAGCGTCACCGTGTACGCGTTGCCATCGTCGGCGACCGCGGGCGTGCCGGCGTCGCGCGAGATCGTGGCGGTGATCTGCGTATACGGCCCCATCTCGAGCGACGCGCATGCGTCCGTGTCGGAGGCCGGCGGTGGGTCCTCTCCGCACGCCCCCAGAGCACCCAGCGCAAACACCACGTAGATCGAGCGATGCATCGCGCGGACAGTACCCGAAAAACATGAAGGCGGGCCTCGCCGCAACGAGGAGCCCGCCCGCAATGGTCACGCGACGAGGACTAGTCCTGCGCCGGGAACGTCGCCTTCTTGGTGACAACCTTGATGCCGAGCGAGAGTGCCGGCGTCCCATCGATCTCGACGTCTGGGGCGAGGAGCGACTGGATCAAGCTGTTGTTCTTGATCTCGTCGACGGTGACCATACAGTCCTTCGGCGCCGCGTCGAACAGGTTGAGCACCGTGGCGCCCGTCGAACCCGACTCGCATCCGCACATCGGCGGCGACTGCGGCGCGTTGCAGTCCTCCGCGATGAGCGGAGCGATCTGCGCGTGGATGGCCGGGATGACCTTGGTGTTGAGATCATTCTCGGTGAGAGCACCGCCGAGGATGACGCTCTCGATGCCGGTCTCGCTGATGCCGCTCGCCTTGGCGCGCGCACCGATCAGGTCGAGCTGGATGGCGTCGGTGCCGCCGAGCGCGATCTGCAGCGAGATCTTGCCGGGACCGCCGTTGAACGTGCTGTTGACGATCTTGCCCGAGACCGCGGCGTTGTCGGGGCTGCCGGTCGCGATGGTGAACGTGCCGGTGCCATCGAGGTGCTTGCTGCACGTCGCGGGCGTCGGGTTCTGCGGATCGGTGCACTGGGCCGGCATCGGCGTGGCGCCGAGGAGGACCTTGAGGCCCGCCGCGGTGGTGTTCATGAAGTCCTTGGTCTGGAAGTCGATGAGGAGGATGATCGAGCCCTCCATCACGGCCTCGTCGATCGTGCCCTGCACGTCGAAGCCCATCGTCGACAGGGTGCCGAGCACCATGCCGAGCTGGTTGTCGGCGGTCTTGTCGCCGTTGAGGTCGAGGCCGTACTCGCGAGCCTGGTTGTTCGTCGTCGGGACGAACGCTTGTGAGGAGACGTACTGGTAGTGCATGCCCTCGGGTATGGGCTGGCTCGTGCCACCATCATCGCCGCACGCGACGAACGTCATCGGAAGGGCAGCAGCAAGCAAGAATGAACGTAGCGATGCCATAAAGTCTCCCCTGACTAAGGTTAGTGCGGTTCTATCGCAGAACAGCGAGCCCGCACAATAAGCGCAAAGCCTTCTGCGCGCCGTGATCCATCCCGCACGGCAGCGATCACGACACGCATGTCACGGGCTCACCCCCGGCACACCCTCAAATCGCACCTTGGCCCCGGTCGCGATCCGCTTCTTCGCGGTCCAGCCCCCGTTTACCTCGAGCACATAGAAGGAGGGCTCTCCGACGCGCCGCAGCGTTTCGGTCCGCGGCTCGGCGTTCTCGACGATCCCGACGACGATCATCGCCTTGTTGATGAACAGCATGTCGAGGGGGATGAGCGTGTTCTGCATCCAGAACGCGTGGTCGATCTCCTTGGGCTCCATCGCCTCCATCAGGAACAGCATCCCGGCGTCGACCGGGAGGTGCTCCCGGTACATGAGCCCCTTGGTGATCTTCGGCCGGGTCGCGACGACCTCGACGGTGACGGGAATCTCACCCTCGGGTCCGGTCAGCCAGACCTTGGCCCCGGGTGCGACGGCCGCGGCCTCCGCCTGGGTCGGGATCGGGCGCGCGTCGTCGGGCTTCTTCGCGCTCGAGCAGGCGGCGAGACAGACCACGAGGGCGAAGCGCACGGCGAAACGCTACCACCAGACAGCCACCCGCGCGACGAAGGTGCCGGCCACGACGAGCCCAGATCGTGCCTTCGGTCGAGGCGACGGAGCATGCTGTTACGATGTGGGCGATGGCGTACGCCGTGGTCACGCGGGAGCTCGACTCGACGAGCGCGTACGTCACGGTGCTCGCAACGCGGGGCCTCGACGTGATCGCGATGCCGGTGACGCGCACGGAACCGCCACGCGACGCGACCGCGCTCGCGCGTGCGCTCGAGTCGCAGTACGCGGCAATTGTCATCGCGAGCGTGCGCGGTGCCGCCGCGCTCGTCGCAGCGCGCGGAGCGCAGCCGTTGCCCGAGGTGTGGGCCGTCGGTCCGGCGACGCAACGAGCGCTGCAGGCGGCCGGAATCTCGGCGCGGACAGCGCAGAGCGCGAGTGATGCTGCCGCACTCGCCCACGCGCTGATCGCCACGCGAGAGATCGCGGGACAGCGCGTGCTCGTTCCGCGCGCGGAGGGGGGACGCGACGACGCGATCGAGATCCTGCGTGCCGCGGGGGCCGAGGTCGTCGACGTCATCGCGTATCGCACCGTGCCCGCGCCCGCCGACGACCCCGCGGTGGTGGCCGGGCACGACGCACTCGTCCTGGGTCGTGCGGATGTGTGCGTCGTATTCGCACCGAGCCAGGTTCGCGCGCTCGAGGGCCTCGTCGGGCCACTCGTACGCTTGAACGTCGTGTGGGTCGCGATCGGTGACACCACGGGCGCGGTGCTGCGCGAAGCCGGCATCGACGAGGTCTCGATCGCGACGACACCGACACCCGAAGGCGTGGCCAACGCGGTCGCCGCGGTGTATCTCCGAGAACCGGAGCCCACATGAACTATCCCGACTATCGCCCGCGCCGCATGCGCCGCACCGAAGGCCTCCGTCGCATGGTGCGCGAGACGCGCCTGTCCGTCGACGACTTCGTCTATCCGCTATTCGTGGTCCCGGGCTCTGGCATCGAGAAGCCGATCAACTCCTTGCCCGGTCAGTACAACTACTCCGTCGACAAAGCGACCGACGCTGCCTCGCGTGCCGCCGACCTCGGGATTCCCAGCGTGATCCTGTTCGGCATCCCCGAGCACAAGGACGCGGTCGGCTCCGAGGCGTGGAAGGACTCGGGCGTCGTGCAGAGAGCAATCCGCTCGATCAAGAAGGCACGCCCGAACCTCGTGGTGCAGGCCGACGCATGCTTCTGCGAATACACGGACCACGGTCACTGCGGCGTGCTTCACGACGGCGAGCTCGACAACGACGCGTCGCTCGAGAACCTCGCGCGCGCGGTCGTCTCCTACGCGAAGGCGGGCGTCGACGTTGTCGCTCCGTCCGGCATGCTCGACGGCTTCGTCGGCGCGTGCCGCGCGTCGCTCGACGAGCAGGGCTTCGATCAGACCGCGATCATGGCGTACTCCGCGAAGTACGCGTCCGCGTATTACGGACCGTTCCGCGAGGCGGTCGACTCGGCGCCGCAGTCGGGCGATCGACGCGGTCACCAGATGGACTATGGCAACGTCGCCGAGGCCGTGCGCGAGGCCGCGATGGACGCCGCCGAGGGCGCCGATATCGTGATGGTGAAGCCCGCCCTCGCCTACCTCGATGTCATCCGCGCGGTCTCCGACGAGGTCAACCTGCCGATCGCCGCGTACAACGTGAGCGGCGAATACGCGATGGTCGAGGCCGCTGCGAAGAACGGCTGGATCGATCACGATCGCGTGATGATGGAGACGCTCACCGGCATCCGCCGCGCGGGTGCCGACATCATCATCACGTACCACGCACTCGACGCGGCAAAGCTGCTCGCGCGCTGATCGGTATGGCGCTGCACTACAAGTTCGTCGAGCTGTCGATCGTCACCGACGAGTCGATCGAGACGTGTGTCAACGAGTGGGTCTCGCAGGGCTGGTCGTTCGACGGTATTCGCTTCGTGACGACCGAGCATTCGAAGCGCCCGTCGATGGCGTTTGTCTCGTTCACGCGGGGCGCGGACATCCCGGGATTGACACGGTCCTGAATGAAGTGGGACAAGTGAGCAGGTGCGAGTAGTTGCAATCCAGATGCAAAAGCGCGGAACCGCGATCATCGCGGCCGCGTGCATCTTGCTCGCGCACCTGGCCTCGCTGCACCACGGGACGACGGTCGACCACGTCCGTGACTCGCACGGCGAGATAGAGCACGCGCACTCCCTCGCCGATCACCACGAGGTCAGCTCGACGCCACACCTGCACGGCAACGGCGCGGAGAGCCACGCCGACGCCGGACCGTGCACGCTGCTCGCCGGCCTCGAACAGTCGACGATCCTTCCATCCGGTCCCGCGATCGCCACGACGCTGTCGCCGATCGCGATCACGCTCGAGATCGCGCGGTCCACGGTCACGAGCGTCTCTGTCCTCGACTACGCGCCCAAGACGTCGCCTCCATCGCGCCCGTGTCACGGCTCCGAGCGGTCCGGCTTCAGCCGGAGCGCTCGGTTGATCGCTGCCTGATCTCGATCAACTGCTCGCGACACGAGGAGGAAACTCGTGCGTCTCCGGCTGCTATGTCTGGTCGCGTTCGCCGTTTCGCCGGCGTTCGCGGATCCTGAAGGTCCGTTACCTCCCGACACGTCCGTGTCGCGGGATCGCTGCGTCCACCGCCTCCACGGTCACGTCGTGGATGCGAAGTCGCACGAACCCGTCGCGGGCGCGAACATCGGCGTCGACGTCGACGCCGATCCGGACGCCGACCGATCGAACGCAGAGGCCAACGCCGGTGCGAGCGCGCTGTGCGATGGCGACGGTCACTTCACGATGGAACGCCTGTGTCCCGGGTTGCTCGTACTTGTCGTCGAACGCGCCGACTACAAGCGGACAGAGCTCCGCCTGAACATCCCGAACGATCACTCGATCGAGATCGAGCTCGACGCCCTCGACGAGGAGGTCGTGGAGATCCACGACAAAGCACCCGCTGTTACCGACACGCGCTCGACAACAACGATCTCCGGTGCCGCGCTCGACAAGACGCGCGGCAAGGGGCTCGCCGACGCGATCGCGGAGGTGCCCGGCGTTGGGGAGCTCAAGAGCGCGAGCGGCGTCGGCAAGCCGATCATCCGCGGGCAGTTCGGTCGCCGTCTGTTGCTGCTCGTCGACGGGATCCGCCATCGGTCGCAAGACTGGGGGCTCGATCACGCACCCGAGGTCGACCCGTTCCTCGCGGACAAGCTCACCGTCGTGCGCGGCGCGAGCGGCGTACGCTTCGGACCGGACGCGATCGGCGGGGCGGTGCTCGTCGAGCCGCCCGACTTGCTGCGCGCGCCTGGTTATGCGGGCGAGGCGCATCTGATCGGCGTGACGAACGGGCGCGGCGGATCCACGGCTGCGCGGATCCAGCACGCGCCTATGCAGCTCCCCGGCTTCGCGTACAACGTCGACGGGAGCTACCGCCGCCTCGCCGCGGCCGAGACACCGGACTACGCGCTCGAGAACACGGGCGTCGAGGAGTGGAATGCTGGAGCGACGGTGGGTTATCGCACCAAGCGCGCCGCGTACCAGGCGTCGTTCCGTCACTACCAGGCGCGCGTCGGTGTGTGCGCGTGCCTGCGCGTCGAGTCGCGCGACGACTTCTACGCGCAGCTCATGCGAGACCGGCCGATCAACTCCGAGCTGTTCGACGCGGAGCTCGAGATCGAGCGACCGTATCAGCGCGTCGAGCACGAGCTCGCGATCGCACGCGCGTCGTGGAGCGTGGCGTCGGGAACGCTCGGCGCGACCTACTCGTTCCAGTACGACCATCGCCGCGAATACGACGTGGTGCGCGAATCGACCACGGGACCGCAGTACAACTTCCGGCTCGCGACGCACGAGGTCGATCTCTCGTACGCCCACGATCCGGTGCACGTGACCGACCACTGGCACCTGCGCGGACAGGTCGGGATCGTCGGCATGGCGCAGACGCACGCGTACAACGGGCTCCCGCTCGTGCCGGATCACACCGGCGCGGGCGCAGGCGTGTTCGCGATCGAGCGCTTCGTCGGTCACGAGCTCGAGCTCGAAGCCGGCGTGCGTTACGACCTGCTCGTGCGGACCGCGCAGATCGAGCGGCAGAACTATCTGCGGCTCGTACGCGACGGTCAGCTCGAGATGGACGCGTGCTCGGGCGGAGTCGGCGATCCCGTCGACTGCGCGTCGACGTTCCACACGATGTCGGCGTCCGTCGGCGGCGTGTATCGCTGGTCCGAGGAGGTATCGACGAAGCTGGATCTGTCGACCGCATCGCGACCACCCAACCCCGACGAGCAGTACCTGAACGGCACGTCGCCGACGTTCCCCGTGATGGGGCTCGGCAAGCCTGACCTCGGCGCGGAGACCACGTACTCCGCGTCGCTCACGTCGTCGATCACGCACGAGCGAATCACCGCCGAGGTGTCCGCCTTTGCGAACCAGATCGACGACTACATCTACTTCGCGCCCGCGCTCGATGCGAACGGCGATCCGATCTTCGACGTGCTGATCAAGGGCACGTTCCCGCGGTTCGTCACGCGGCCCGTCGATGCGCTGTTCTACGGCGCCGACGGTGGAGTCACCGTGCGGCCGATCGAGCAGCTCGAGCTGTCGACGCAGGTGTCGTGGATCCGCGCGAAGAACCGCGCGGACAACGGCTACCTCGTGTTCGTGCCACCGCTCTCCGTGCGCGGTGAGCTCACCTTCAAGTCTCTTTCGCGTCCGGCGGGGGGCTCCACGAATGTCCCCCGGATGTGGGGCCTCCACGACGCGTTCATCTCCATCCACAGCACGTTCGTCGGCAAGCAGCACCGCTTCGATCTCGCAGCGGACTTCGCACCGCCGCCGGACGCGTATCTCCTCGTGGGCGCCCAGGCGGGCGTCTCGATCAATGCCGGCGGCCAGACGATCAAGCTCGCGCTCGCCGGCGAGAACCTCACCAACGCGCGCTATCGCGACTACACGAGCCTCCTCCGCTACTTCGCGGACCAACCGGGGTGGCAGCTCGTGCTTCGCGCCAGCGCGAACTTCTCTTCGAAGTAAAGGAACTGTCATGCGTACCCTGCTCTGTCTCGCGTCTGTCTGTTTTGCCTCGGCCTGCGGTGACGACGGCGGCACCGAATGTTCGGGAGCCAACTGTCTCGAGGAAGTCATCACGACCGTCACGCTCACGCTGACGCCGACCGGCGGCGCGCCGATCGTCGCGGAGTTCGACGATCCCGACGGAGACGGTGGCGAGCCTCCCATGATCGACTCGATCGCCCTCCTCGCCGGCACCACCTATTCGGTGACGGTCGGGTTCCAGAACCGACTCGAGACTCCTCCCGAGGAGATCACCGAGGAGGTCCGCGACGAGGCGACGGATCACCAGGTGTTCTTCACGGGCGACGCGGTGAACGGCCCTGCGAGCGATCGCCCGACCGCGGCAATCACACACGCGTATACCGACACCGACGGAGGCGGGCTACCGATCGGCCTCTCGAACCAGTTCGTCGTCGGCGCGGGCGCCGCGGGCGACTTGATCGTCACGCTGCGCCACATGCCGCCGATCAACGACCAGCCGACGAAGACGGCGAACGCCGCCGCGCTGGTCAGGTCCGGCGGGTTCGCCGCGATCGGCGGCGAGAACGACGCGCAGGTGACGTTTCCTGTCGCGGTCGCGATTCCCTGAACCTCACCGATCGCCCTCGCCTCGTTGTAGCCGCGTCGACGACGCCGGTTGGCGACGCGTCGCCTGGGCCGTCGAGCTGGACCGTCCGCGAGACCGTGACTTGGTAGTTGGAGCTAGCGCTTCTTCTCGCGCCTTCGAGCGCGCTCGAGCCCGTCGAGGATCAGCTCGAGGCCGTAGTCGAACTCGTTCGCGAACATGTAGTCCGGTTTGAAAATGTGCTCGCGCGCGAGCTCCGCGAGGTGCGGAAACCCATCGGCGGGGAACTTCGCGAGCATGTCCTTCGCGACGGCGTGTGTCTCTTCCGTTGTCTGGAACGGCAGCTGGATCTCGGTGTGAACGAAGCCGTAGATGTAGCTGTCCAGCACGGCGTACGCGTGTGCGGTGAGCGCGATCGAGAAGCCCGCGCCGCGCAGACAACCGAGCACGGCGTCGTGATGCGCGAGCGTCGCCATACCGGCGTTCGTGCGTGACTCCATGAGGCTCGACGCCCAGCGGTGGCGCAGAAGCACCGCACGCATCGACGCCGCGCGCCTTCGCATCGCCGTCTTCCAATCCACGTCGCGGGCGGGCAGCTCGATCTCCGTGAACACGAAATCGACCATCCCGTCGAGGATCGCGTCCTTGTTCGGCACGTGGTGATAGAGCGACATCGCCTCCACGCCGAGCTCGTCTGCGATCCGGCGCATCGTCAGCTCCGCGAGCCCGCCCGCGTCGGCGACGTCGACCGCGACACGCAGCGCGCGCTCCCGACTCACGGGTTCGCGCTTTCGTCTCGCTGCCTTACGCGGTGTCGCCATGTCCGAGCTTGACAACCTTATGACGTAAGGTTAATGGTAGTCAATCAACCTTACTTAGTAAGGTTGACGCAAAAGGAGATCTCCATGCATGCCTTACTTCAATCCGGCTACGGATCCACCGAGGTGTTTCGCGTCGACACGACCACGTGCCCTCCTCCGGGCCTCGGCGAGGTGATGGTGAAGGTCGAGGCCGCCGGTATCGACCGCGGTACGTGGCACATGATGACCGGGCGCCCGTACCTCATGCGCATGATGGGCTTCGGCTTCTCCAGACCCAAGGAGCCGATCGCGGGCCTCGATCTCGCCGGTACGGTCGTCGAGGTCGGCGCGGGCGTCACGCGGTTTCGCGTGGGCGACGACGTGCTCGGCATCGGCCGCGGCTCGTTCGCGCAGCTCGCACGTGCGCGCGAGGACAAGCTCGTCAAGAAGCCCGCGTCGCTCTCGTTCGCGAACGCGGCGGTGCTCGCGGTCTCGGGTGGCACGGCGATCCAGGCGATCGACGCCGCGAAGCTCGTGGCCGGTGAGCGCGTCCTCGTGATCGGCGCATCGGGCGGCGTGGGTACGTTCGCCGTACAGATCGCGAAGGCCCTCGGCGCGCACGTCACCGGCGTCGCGAGCACCGCGAAGCTCGAGACGGTCCTCGCCGCAGGTGCCGACCGGGTGATCGACTACACAACCACGGACGTCACCGGCGGCACGGAGCGCTTCGACGTGATCCTCGACATCGGCGGCAACACGCCGCTACGCCGCCTCCGTCGCGCGCTGACACGCGACGGACGTCTCGTGTTCGTCGGCGCCGAGAACGTGAGCAACTGGACCGCGGGGTTCGGCCGCGTGTTGCTAGCGATGATGCTCTCGCCGTTCGTGCGCCAGCGCTTCACCATGCTGATGACGAAGGAGCACCACTCGCACGTGCAGCGTATCGTCGAGCTCGTCGAGACGCAGAGGGTCACACCGATCATCGATCGCCGCGTCGCGCTGCGCGACATCCCCACCGCGCTACTCGATCTCGAGGCGGGACGCGTGCGCGGCAAGATCGTCGTCGACATCGCGTGACGTCTGCTCCGCCGCATCTCTCGAGGAAGCGTGATCCTACCCGTTCTTGTCCGTCTCGTTCCGGTAGATCACGGCGGAGCAGACCGACTCGAAGCCGAGCGCCTCGAGGATCGGCGCCGAGCTCTCCTCGCGAGCCTGCGTGACGGCGAGCCCGACGCCCGCGCTCGTCGCGGACGCGAGCCGCGTCGCGAGCATCGCGCGGTACACGCCGCGCCGGCGATACGCCGGGAGCACGTTGCCACCGACAAGGTAGATCGAACGCGGCTTGACGACGAGACCGCAGGTCCCGACGGCCGCGCCGTCGATGCGAGCGACGTACATCCGGAAACGGCCGCTGGCGATCGCGGCCGCGAGCGTCGCCGTCTGCGCCTCCGGCATGGGGACGCTCCAGCCGGCTGCGAAGCACGCGTTGTACTCGTCGAGCGTCTCGACCGTGACCTCCTCGACAGTGACGTCGTCCGGCACCGTCGCGCGCCACGTGCTCGGCTCGATCGCCATGCCACGCACGGCGACGCCGCGGAAGCCGCGTGCTTCGAGGCGGCGGCCCATGTCGCTCGGGGTCGTGTCCGGTCCGACGAACCACTTGAACGGAACGCCGGCGGCGGCGTACTCCGCGCAGGTTCGATCGATGACTGCATCGGCGTCGGAATCTGTGAGGCGAGAAGTGCACACCTCGTTCGCGATCGCCGAACGCGTCGACGGCGTGATCACCTGATACCAGCCCTCGCGCTGGATGACACGCGTATCGGGCCACGGGAGCTCCGAGCCGATCTGCGAACCCAGGACCTCGGCGAGCGTGTCCACCATCACTTCACGATCGACACGCCGGCAGCGGCAAGGGCCGCGGCGCCGACGATGCCCGCGTCGTCGCCGAGAGTCGCTAGAGCGATCGACAGCGGCTCCATCGATGCGACCGGTGCGACGAGCGTGAGCATGGTGACGACCTGTTCGTACAGCGTCGGCGTGCGGGAGAGCAGTCCTCCGCCGAGCACGAGGCGCTGCGGGTTCAGCACGGCGATCGCGTTGCCGAGCGCGACCGCGAGCAGCGGCGCGAGGTCCTCCCAGATCGAGAGCGCCCACGGATCACCGTTCGCCGCGGCCTGGTCGACGTGCGACGGCGTGACATTTTCGATGTCACCCGCGAGCTCGATCGCCTGCGTGGCGGGATTCGCGACGAGCTCGGCCGCGATGCGCTTCGCGACGTAGCTTCCGCCGACGTACGCCTCGACGCATCCGCGCTGGCCACACGCACACGGGGCAGCCGCGTCGTCCCAGCGGACCTTGACGTGGCCGATCTCGCCGGCGCAGTTGTTCGCGCCTTCGACGAGCGCACCGTTGACGATCAGTCCGCCGCCGATGCCGGTACCGACATACACGCCGAGCACGTCGCGAAATCCACGCGCAGCGCCGAACACGTGCTCGCCGTACACGATCGCGTTGACATCGTTGTACACGCCGACCGCGTAGCGCGCGCCGAGTCGCTTCGCCAGCAGACGACCGAACGGCACGTCGCGCCACCCGAGATGCGGCGAGTTCGCGACCGTGCCCTGCGTGTCGCGCAGCATCGCGGCGATGCCGATGCCCACGGGGATCGGAGTCGACGCGTCTCCCGCACGTCGTTCGACGAGCGCGGCGAGGCGCGCGACCAGCGTCCCGGGATCGCGAGGCTCGCCAACCGCCGCCTTGTGCGGCTCGACGAGCGCGGGCGAGTCGGACGCGAGCGTCGCGATGCGGAGGTTCGTCCCCCCGAGATCGATGCCGATCCGGATCATGCAGACACCGTGGCAGTGGCCTCGGCGATCGTCGACTCGATCAGCGTCTTGATCTCCGCGAGGCGCGCCTTCGATTCCGCCTCGCAGCGCATGACGAGCGCCGGCTGCGTGTTCGACGCGCGCACGAGTCCCCACCCGCCCGCGAACTTCGCACGCACGCCGTCGACGTCGACGACGCCGGTGACGTCCGGATGCTCGCGCAGCCGCTTCGTCACCTCGGCGACGACCGCGAACTTCTCGTCGTCGGGACAGTCGATGCGGATCTCCGGCGTGTTGATCATCACGGGAAGCTCGTCCGCGAGCTGCGCGAGCGTGCGCGTGCTGTTCGAGAGCAGCTCGAGGAGCCGCGCGCCCGCGTAGACGGCGTCGTCGAAGCCGAACCAGCGATGCGCGAAGAAGATGTGCCCGGACATCTCGCCGGCGAGCTGGGCGCCGGTCTCCTTCATGCGCGCCTTGATCAGCGAATGGCCGACCTTCCACATCTCGACCTCGCCGCCGGCGGCCGCGAGCTGGTCGTACATTGCCTGCGAGCACTTTACCTCGCCGACGAACTTCGCGTTCGGCACCTCGGCGAGCACGGCCTTGCCGAGGAGGATCATCAGCTGATCGCCCCACAGGATCCGTCCAGTCGAGTCCACCGCACCGATGCGATCCGCGTCACCGTCGAGCGCGATTCCGATCTCCGCGCTCGTGGACTGCACCATCGCCGCCAGGTCCTTGACGTTCTCCGGCTGCGTCGGATCTGGATGATGGTTCGGGAACGTTCCGTCGAGATCGCAGTACAGCGGGATCACGTCGAAGCCGAGACGCCGGTACACCCCGACCGCCGTCGGTCCACCCGAGCCGTTGCCCGCGTCGACGACCACCCTGAACCGGCGCTTGCCCAGGCGCAGCCGCTCCTGGATGGCCGCGTCGTATGCGCTGATCACGTCGCGCGAGTGCATCGGCTTCGTCGGATGCGGCGCCGAGTGCTCGAGTAGCTTCGCGACCTCGTCGCGCAGCGCGGTGATCGCGGCACCGTGCAGCGTCTCGCGGCCGATCATCATCTTGAAGCCGTTGTCCTCGGGAGGGTTGTGGCTCCCCGTGATCACGATGGACGCGGATGGCGACAGCTCGGGGACCCCGCCGACCGCACAGAAGTAGACGAGCGGCGTCGGGACCACGCCGATGTCGATGACTTCGGCGTGCACGCGGATGCCATCGGTCAGCGCGGCGAACAACCGCGGCGACGTGGTCCGGCAATCGCGCCCGACCACGACAGGGCCGGGCTTCGCGCCCTCCGCCGCATTGACCACGCGCGCGCCGATCGCGATGCCGAGCGCGCGCACGGTCGCGTCGTCGAGATCGCGCTCGGCGACACCGCGGATGTCGTACTCGCGAAACGCCTTCGGGTTCACGGGGCTATAGGTAGCGCGTACGCTTTTGCGAGGAAAGACTTTCGACGACCTTGCGGACGTCCTGCGCCTGGGCTTTTCGGATCACCAGGACCGCGTTCCCGCTCTTTACCACGACGAGATCATCCAGACCGACGACGGCCACCACGGTGTCGTCGTCGGTGAGCACGAGGTTATTCCTGCCATCGATCGACATCGCGAGGTCGTCGAGCGTGTTGCCATTCGCATCGCTACCACGCACGCCCGGGATCGCGGCCCACGAGCCGACGTCGTCCCAGCCGACATCGGCAGGCACGGTCACGACGCGCTCCGCGTGCTCCATCACCGCGTGGTCGATCGAGATGGACCGGAGTGTCGGATAGATCGCACTCGCGTCCTCCCCTGCCGCAATTCGCGACAGCCCGCTCGCGGTCTCGGGCAATCGCTGCTCGAGCTCGCGCATGATCCGCTTCGCGCTCACGAGGAAAATCCCAGCGTTCCACAAGAACCGCCCGCTCGTGACGTATTGCTCGGCGGTCTCGCGGTTCGGCTTCTCCACGAATCGCAAGAGCGGGACCACGCCCTCGTCGGACCCCGTCGACGCGTCGATCTCGAGGTATCCGAACCCGGTCTCGGCACGCGTCGGCGTGATCCCGATCGTCGCGATGACATCGTCGCGCTCGACCGCGGTCATCGCGACGTCGAACAGGCGCGCGAGCTCGGTCTCCTTCGCGACGAACTGGTCCGCCGGAAGGATCAACATCGTGGCATCGGGGTCACGGCGCAGCAGCATCGCCGCTGCGAGGCCGACCGCCGCGGCCGTATTACGTCCCACCGGCTCCGCCACGATCTCCGGCGGCGGGCTACGAGGTTCGACCGCGTCGGACTGTGACACTGCACGTTGGGCGAGCACCGCGCGCGTCGCGTCCACCTGCGAGGCGGCGGTCACGATCATGACTCGCTCGCCGGCCAGCGATGCACCGCGATCGATCGCGGCCTCGAGGAGCGTGGTCCCCCCGGGGCCGAGCGGCAGGAGCTGCTTGGGGCGCTGCGCGCGGCTGGCAGGCCACAAGCGCGTTCCACTTCCACCGGCGAGGATCACTGCATGACGCACGGGGCGGACTCTCCCACGTGCGCGGACCTCTTGGTATCGCCCCGTCATGCTCAAGCCTGGGCGCGCAGGACGTCGGCGGCGACGAGAACTTTTCACGTGTTCGGCGTCGGTCTCGCCGACGGAAAGGTCACCGATCTGACGCCGGTCGACGGAGTCCGCGCGAGGGTCTCGCTCGTCAGCCCGAAGAGGCCAGGGCGCTTCGTCCTCCTCCATCCAAGGACCGGCGCCGCACAGGCCGTCTCGTTCAACTACGAGCGCGCGACATGGAAGTTGACCGACAAGACGCTCGCGCCCGACTTCGGTGCGCTCGCGAAGATCGATCCGAGTGCGGACGTCGCGATCCACACGCGCACGCTCGAGCGGCAAGAACGGCGTACCCGGGCTCTAAGGGCGGATCGGGCGGACGAAGTTCACGATCGGCTGCAGCGCCGAACGCGCCGTCGCGCGGAGGAGCTCGCTCTCTCCGACGAGGCCCGCGACCGGTGGACCGAACGTGTAATACGTCTCGACGAACAGCTCGCCGAGGACCGTCTTGCGTAGCACGGAGTCGCGCATGTCGCGCAGCATCGCGACATCGTTCGCGAGCGCCGAGCCGTACGCGGCGGTCGCGACGAAGCACGCGTCGACCTCCCCGGTAAAGCGCGGCGGCGTGGTGAACGTGAGCGACGCGATGCGGCTCGTGTTCTTGCAGTCGTCGACGGCGCGGACGCCGATGGTGTATGTCGTCTCGGGGAGCAGGCCCATCAGTTCGAGCTCCTCGAGCTCGCCCGCCGGTACAGGGGCGGTCGCCGGCGGCACGGTCGTCGTGTCGGGCGCATTGAAGTTGTCCTCTGTGAACGCCTTTTCACCCTCGCGATATCGAATCTCGTACGTGCGCACGGTGCCCATCACCGCGTCGTCACCCGGGGCGATGAACGACATCGTCGCGGTGCGGCTCGACAGCGCGCTGACTGCGAGCTGCGATGGCTGGTTCGGCACGACGACGTCGAGCTCGACCCGCGTTCGCACGCGCACGCGGAAGTTGCCATCCGCGTCGGTCACGAGCGCGAGGCGCCCGACACCGGAGCCCGCGAGGTTGGTCGTGATCGTGGCATCGGGCGGGCGGACGTCGCCGTCGCTGCCTTCGGGATCACCGTAGCCCGCATACGTGTCCGTTTGCGCGAGCCCCGTCTCGGCCGCGATCGTGAACGGGACGCGGTACACGATCGACGGCTGCCCGCGGTACGGCTCGCCGTGGTCGGCGAAGGTCACCGGCGGCCCCGGGCGCGCCGCTACGCTGTAGGTCTCGTTGTGGTCGTATTCGGTCGACACCTCGACGAACATCACGTAGTCACCCGGCGAGCGTTCGAACGGTAGCGGCCAGCCGATCGTTGCGAGCTGCCCCATCGGCGGCGTCGCCTGCGAGACTGCGTCGTAGGGGTTCATGTCGCGGAACGTGTCGACGCTCGCGCTGTCGGTGGCGGGCACGCGCGTCGCGTCTTGTCGCGGCGGGTACTTACTCTCCATGCTCGAGACGCGCTCGCCCTTGTCGGTGAACACGGCATTCGGCGACGCACACGAGAGCGCGTCGTAGTGCGGCGCGTCTTTCACGGCGTCCGGGTTCGGTGTCATCGGCCGGCAGAAGTGCGAGTCGCGCGAGCTCTCCTCGAAGGCGTGCGAGAGATTGCTCTCGTTGCCGTCTTGGAACACGATCGTGTCGAAGCGCTCCGGCTTCTTCGTCGCCCACACCGGGAACGTCGTCGTGCGCCGCCCGTACGGCCAACCCGGGGCGCTGTTGAAGTCGTAGCGCCCGGGGCGATTGCCGAGGCCATACGTACCAATCGCCTGCGTGATGAAGATGGTCTCGATGAACGCGCCCTGCGTGTCCTCGACCCATACGACGATCTGCGGTGGCATGTTGCGCGCGGGACGCAGATCCGTGCGCGCCTCGGGCTTCATCTGGACATCGACGATGTGGCAGACGCCCGGCGCCGCGACAGCTGAGGACACGAGACTGGTGGCTGTCAGCGACGCGACCAAGATCCGACCGAACATCGGGGACAGAATATGCCGATCAGGGCTCGTCGGCGAGTTGCTTCGCGAGCTCGGGGGCCTTCAATGTGTCATTCCCCACGAGTAGATAGCGCATGCGCTTGTGCCGGTCGTAGAGGCGAAAGTGCGGCAACGCCCCGATCTTGTAGTGCTGCGCGACCGGGGTGAACCCGTCACCGACGTCGACCTTGCGGATGACGATGCGATCGTCGAGGGCGACCTGCACGGCGAGCATCCCGCTCACCACGACGCAGGCGCCGCAGTGCTCGCCCCAGAAGTCGACCACGGCGACGTACCCCGGCTGCAGCTGTGCCTCGATGTCGACGAGCTCCCCGGGTGCGTTCACTTGGAGCGACTTCTCGGGAGCCTTCGCGTGCGCTGGTGCGGCTGGCGCGACGGTCGTGCTGCCACATCCAACGAGCACGAATAATGCGAACGCTCTCACGGCGGCGATTCTGCCATGGCCTTCGCGAGACGCACGACATCGGTGCGCGCGAGTCCCGCGTGAAACACCTGTTCGAGCTGGAGGCGTTCCCCCGAGACCATCTCACTCGCTCCGAGGCGCAGCGTTCCGTCGGTGTCGAGGGTCACCTCGACGAGGACGAGCACGTCGCCGGCGGTGGCTTCGGGGAGGTCGAGCACCGCATAGCGGCACAGATGGCGGTTCTGCGACGGATCGGGCGACTCGCCTTCCCAGATGTCGAAGTCGATGCGTGTCTGGTCATCCTTGCGCGTCGCGAACACGCGATGCTCGCGCGTCGGCACCACCGAGCTACGCGCGATCACGGGCTCGCACGCGTCCGCCCCCGTCGCGCCCGCACCACCGACGGACATCATGATCCCGCGCGCCGTGACGTCGATGAGCAGGATGCCTTCGATCGTTCCGTCGAGGCGCGCGACCTCGAGAGCGGCGCCGACGGCGACGACCTCCTCGGGGTTCGCGATCACGCGCGGCTCTTTCCCGAGCACGCGCTGGATCTCGCGCTTGATCGCCGGCATTCGCGTCATGCCGCCGACTAGGAGGATCTCCTGCACGTCGCCGGGTTTGCGTCCGCAACGAGCGAGCGCGTCTTTGATCGGCGCCTCGACGCGGCGGACGAGCGGTGCGGTCCACAGCTCGAGCTCGTCGCGGCGGAGCGCCTTGTCGTATTCGACCGAACGCCCCGACGGCAGCTGTACGAGCTCGGGAATCTGAAGCGACGTACCGAGCGCCGACGACAGATCGTGCTTTGCACGCTGGGCCGTCGTGCGGAGTCGCTCGATCGCGATCGCGTCGCTCGAGATGTCGAACCCCTTCTGCGTCTTCACGTCGCGTACGAGGTTTTCGACCATCGCGTGATCCATGTCGTCGCCGCCGAGGAACGGATCACCCGTCGTCGCGAGCACCTCGAACGTGCCGCCCTGCACGTCGACGACGGCGACGTCGAACGTGCCACCACCGAGATCGCAGACGAGGAAGCGACGATCGTCACCGCGATGCGCGCCGTGACCGAGCGCGGCTGCCGTCGGTTCGCTGAGCAGGCGCATCACGCTGATGCCGGCGATCTGCGCGGCGTCCTTCGTCGCCTGTCGCTGCGCGGCGTCGTACCACGCGGGGATCGTGATCACCGCGCGCGTCACGGCCCGCTTGAAGTGCGCCTCGGCGACCCTGCGCAGCTTCTGCAGCACGAGCGCGCATACCTCCTCGGGAGATACGAGGCGCCCGTTGCCGAGCGCGATCCACGTGTCGCCGTTCGGTGCTTCGGCGAGCTCGTACGGGAGAGCCCGCGCGAGCTTGCGGATGTCCGGATGATCGAAGCGACGCCCGAGCAGGCGCTTCGCGCCGAAGATGGTCACGTCGGGCGAGTGCTCGAGTCCTTCGCGCGCCTCTTCGCCGACGACCGGCCCATCCGGCGAGTACCACACGATCGACGGCATCGTCGTCGAGCCTTCGGGCGTCGTCAGGATGCGAGGTGCGCCATCGCGATCGAGCACCGCGACGACGGAGTTCGTGGTGCCGAGATCGATCCCGACGCCAATCGTTCGATCGACGCTGCTCACTCGAACAGACTCCGGATCACGTCGCGATCGTGGCCGTTGCTCCGCTTCAGATAGTCGAGGATGCGCGACGCCTCGACGCATTGATCATAGTGCGCGAGCGCGGTCTCGAGCTGCGACGTCGCGAGCATCACCTCGCCCTTCTCGAGCGCGGAGACCGCCGACGCGACGTAGTACAGCGAGCGCAACGGGCGCGAGCGCGGATACACGACGAGTGCGGCAGCCAGCACCTCTTGCGCGTTGTCGGCTTCGCCTTGCACGAGCATCGCGCGCGCGCGTATCTCGAACGCGTCGCCGCCATGCACTTGCGGACCCGAACCCGCCGCGTCACCGACGGGCGGCGGAATCGACGCGACCTGCGCGCGCTTTGGCTCCTGCTTGATCGCCGCGGGTGTGCGGCCCGCGCTCGCGATGTCGTCGAAGCCGACGAGCCAGCCGGGCGGCGCTTGCACCGTCGCGCCGACCGAGGTCGCACGTCCCTCGATGACCAGCGCCATGCGCAGGCGGTCGTACGCGCGATTGCACAGGATCGTTAGCTCCTCGGCGAGGTGCGTGATCGCGGGTGCCTTGCGGCGCGCGACGAGATCCGGATGATGACGGCGCACGAGCTGCATCCAACCCGCGCGGATCGCTTCCGCGTCGGCGTCGCGGTCCACGCCCAGCACCTCGTGCACCGCGGCCTGACGCATGCGCCTTAGCTCCGCGGTCAGGTGCTGGAACAGCTGTCGTTCGTCGGCGGGAAGACTGTCACCCGCGTGCGCCGTCGCGGTCTGCGACACCGCCGGAGGCGGCGGCTTCGTCGCCGATGGAACCGGGGCCGGCGGCGAGGACGGGGTGGGGGTCGCGCGTGGCTTGGTCGGCGCCTCGACGACCGGAGGTGTCGCGACGGACGCTGCCATGTTCTTGATCCGCTGGACGACCTCGTCGGTGAAACCGTGCAGCTCGACCTCGATCCATGTCTTCGTGTCGCCCTCGATCGGCGAGGCCTTGAGCACGGTCCCGTCGATCGCGATGACCACCTCGTTCGGTAGTTCGAGCCCGAGCGTCACCGTCTGCCCCGGGTCCGCCGCGAACGGGACCTTCATCGACAGGAGCTTTCCCTTGCGAAGCTTTCGCGAATAGAACGTCTCGACCTGCTCCCAGGTCGAACAACGCACGTGCAGGGTACGGCCCCCCGGCACTACTTCCCCTTCTTCTTCTTGTCCTTGGGGTCGACCCAATCCGGGTCTGGTGCGAGCGTGATCGTCTTCTCGATCGTCGCCTTCTTAGGTGCCTCGTCGATCGGGATGTTCGGATTACCGCCGTCGCGCCACTCCTCTTCCGCGATCGACGCGTAGCCCGGCTTGAAGCCGTCCATGAGCACGCGGAGCTCGTACGGGCGACCGGCGATCGTCGGGAACGGCATGCCGGTGTCGCCGTAGCCGATGAGCAACCAGACCTCGGCGCCCGGCGGGCTGGTCTGGATGTTGATCGGCCCTTCGCCCGGCGTGAAGCCCGCGGCGGAGGCGGCGAGGTTCGGCGGTCGCGCGGGCAGCGGCTCCGCGAGCGACGTGCCTTCCTTGGTCTTGCCGGCGGCCTTGAGCGTGATGTTGACCGTCGCCTTCCTCTGCACGAGGCCGGCGCGCTCCGTGTTCGAGCCTGATCCTGCCGCGGCTGATCCGGCGCCCTTGTCGTCGACCGTCGCCCAGTTCGCGGCAACCACCTCGGTGTCGACGCCCTGATAGCCATCGAGCTCGATGCGGATGCGATGCATCTGCGCTGACGACAACGGGATCGTGTTGAAGTCAGGACCGGAGCGTCCGAGCTTGAGCCACACGCTCCCCGGCCGTGCCTCTCCCGGCTCGACCCTGTACGAGATCGAGCCCTTGTCCTTCTGCTTGTTGCGGAGCTCGACCTCCTTCTTCTGTCGATCGATCTCCGCCTGCTTCTGCTTCTCGGCGTCGGTCGCGCGCTGCGACTTCTGATCTTGATAGATGTAATAGAAGCCGACGGCGCCGCCGATCACGACGAGCATCGAGATGATGCCGACCGCGCGGCTCTTGAGGCGCGGCGTCGGTAGATCCTGGAAGTCCGGCATCTCGGCCAGGTTGGGCTTCGGTGTCGGTTGGACCGTGCGAGGCGCCGACTTGTGGCCATCTTCGCTGTCGACCCGCTTCGCCGCTGCCTCCGCACGACGTGCCGCGTACTCGAGCTTCTCCGCGGCGACCGTTGCTTGTTCCGCGGCGCTCGACATCCGGCGCACCGGCTCGTCGAGACCGGCGAGCGCGTCGATCGCCGCGGCCTCGTCCTTGGATTGTCCGCGCCCCTTGCGCGGGGCGTCCCCGGATGTGCGTACGTCGGAATCGGAGTCGCGCGACGGCAACGGCAACGGCAGCGGCGTGTCCTCGTCCGGATCGTCGAGCGACGGTACGCGCGCCGACGAGCGCACCGGCTTCACCTGGACGATCGCCTCTTTCTTCCGTGGATCCATCTGGATCAGCTCGGAGATGGGATCGCGCTTGAAACTGATGTCGTCGACCGAGGTGTGCTCGCGCGAGTCGTCCAGATCCGCGAGCAACGCGTCGAGGCGGTTCTGGCTCGTCGGTGTCTTCGTGTGGCGCGCGTTGATCTCCGCCGCGCGCGAGTCCATCGACGGACGCATCGGTGTGACGTTGACCGCAGAGTTGCCGAGAGACGCGAGCAGATCTTCGGTGGCGTCGTCGAGGCCGCTCTCGCTACCGACGCGCAACAGCCCGGCGGCCTTGATGACCTCACCACGCGACGCGACCTCCCAGCGATCGTCCTCGAACGCCTCGAGCAAGTTCTCGAGCAGATCCGACGCGTTCTTGTAGCGACGCGTGACGTCGGTATCGAGCGCACGCTGCACGAGGCGCTCGACGGCCGGCGTCACATGCAGCGTTCCCGGCGGTGCTTCGCCAGAGAGCATCGTGAACAGCATCGCGCCACACGCGAACACGTCGGCGGCCGGCGTGGGCTCCTCGCCGACCACGAGCTCGGGTGCGAGGTAGCCAGCGAGGCCGCGCCACAGCGACGAATCCGCCCCCTGCGCGACGGCGGTGGTCAACGCGCGCCCGACGATGAAGTCCGCGAGGCGGACCGTACCGTCCTCGTCGACGAGCACGCTGCGCGGGTGGACGGCGCCGTGCACGACGCCCGCCTTGTGCGCGACGGCGAGTGCACCGACGACACTCTTCGTGACCGCCGCGGCGACCGGCAGCGGCAGCTT
>JBJXGN010000027.1:0-52319 GCA_046160585.1 Kofleriaceae bacterium | reverse complement strand
GCGGGCGAGTCCTTCGCGATGTTGCCCGCGGGTGAGATGTGATCCGTCGTGACGGAGTCGCCGAGGATCGCGAGCAGTCGCGCGCCATTGATGTCCGCGAGCGGCTTCGGTGTGGGGCCGAGGTTGTCGAAGAACGACGGTTTGCGGATGTACGTCGACTTGTCGTCCCACGCGAACGTGTCGCCGGACGGTACCTGGAGGCCGCGCCACTCTTCGTCACCGTCGAGGACGGCCGCGTAGCGCTTCTCGTACTGCTCGCGCGAGATGGCCTTGCGCATCGCCTCGGCAACTTCCGACGGCGAGGGCCAGATGTCGCGCAGGAAGACGGGCTTGCCGTCGCTGCCCGTGCCGAGCGGGTCGGTCTCGGTGTCGAAGTTCATCGTGCCCGCGAGCGCGTACGCGACGACGAGCGGCGGCGACGCGAGGTAGTTCGCACGCACGACCGGGTTCACGCGGCCCTCGAAGTTGCGGTTGCCCGAGAGGACAGACGCGACGACGAGGTTTCCGTCCTTGACGGCGTTCGCGATCTCGTCGTGCACCGGGCCCGAGTTGCCGATGCACGTCGTGCAGCCGTAGCCCGCGAGGTAGAAGCCGAGCTTCTCGAGCGGATCCATGAGGCCGGCCTCGGTGAGGTAGTCGGTGACGACCTGCGATCCAGGTGCGAGCGACGTCTTTACCCACGGCTTCGAGGTAAGGCCCTTCGCGACGGCCTTCTGCGCGAGCAGGCCCGCGGCCATCAGCACCGACGGGTTCGACGTGTTCGTGCAGCTCGTGATCGCCGCGATCACGACCGAGCCGTGCGCGAGATCGAACGTCCCCTTGTCCGTCGTGACCGGCTTCGTCGTCGAGAGCGTGCCGGGCGCCGCATGGCCGCCCTCGTTGGTCCACGTGTCGACGTCCGTTGCGGTGGCGCCGCACTTGTCGCCGAGGATGCCCGCGACCGCACGACGCCACGCGCGACGCGACGTCTTGAGCGGCACGCGATCCTGCGGGCGCGCGGGACCCGCGAGCGACGGCTCGACGGTGGAGAGGTCGAGCGACAGCGTGTCGGAGAAGCGCAGCTTGGCCGACGGGTCGTGCCACAGCATGTTCTCCTTCACGTAGCGCTCGACGAGCTGCACGTGTGCCTCGGGGCGACCCGTGAAGCGCAGGTACGCGAGCGTCTCTTCGTCGACCGGGAAGAAGCCCATCGTCGCGCCGTATTCGGGCGCCATGTTCGCGATCGTGGCGCGGTCCGGAAGCGACAGCGCGCCGATGCCCGCGCCGAAGAACTCGACGAACTTGTCGACGACGCCTTTCTTGCGCAGCAACTGCGTGACCGTGAGGACGAGGTCCGTCGCGGTCGCGCCTGCGGGCAGCTTGCCGGTGAGCTCGAATCCGACGACCTCGGGGATGAGCATCGCCATCGGCTGGCCGAGCATGACGGCCTCGGCCTCGATGCCGCCGACGCCCCAGCCGAAGACGCCGAGGCCGTTGATCATCGTCGTGTGCGAGTCGGTACCGACGAGCGAGTCGGGATACGCGACGACGCGCCCGCCGACGCTTTCCGTGAACACGACCTTCGCCAGGTACTCGAGGTTGACCTGGTGACAGATGCCGGTGCCGGGCGGCACGACCTTCATGTTCGCGAACGCTTGCTGGCCCCAGCGCAGGAACTGGTAGCGCTCGACGTTGCGCTGGTACTCGAGCTCGACATTCTTGCGGAACGCGAGGCTCGTGCCGAACTCGTCGATCTGCACGGAGTGATCGATGACGAGGTCCGCCGGGCGCAACGGGTTGATCGAGTTGCCGGGCTTGCCGAGCGCAACAAACGCGTCACGCATCGCCGCGAGGTCGCACACGGCGGGCACGCCCGTGAAGTCCTGCATCAGGACGCGCGCGGGGCGTAGCTGGATCTCCTGCTCCTTGCGAACCTTCGGATCCCACGTCGCGACGTTCTCCACGTCGACGGGGTTGACCGTCTTGCCGTCCTCGTAGCGCAAGAGGTTCTCGAGCAGGATGCGCATCGAGTAGGGCAGGGTCGCGACATCGCCGACGTTCGCCTTGACGAGCGCGTCGAGGCGATAGAGCTCGACGCTCGTGCCACCGACGGCGATCTGTGCCTTGCTTCCGAAGCTGTTGGTCATCTGAAATTCTCCCGGGTCCGCAATCTAACAAATGTCGTCGGGCGGGATCGCCACGAGCGGGTGGTATCGTGAGCCGTGTCCGCCGCGCCCGTCGAGCCACCTGATGCGCCGATCGCGCTGATCGACGACGCCGGCGAGGTCGCGGCGATCGCCGCCGCCGTCGCGCGAAGCCCGCTCGTGGCGTTTGACTTGGAGTTCCTCGCGCAGGATCGGTTGATCCCGACGCTCTGCGTGGTTCAGGTCGCGTGGCTCGACGAGCACGTGCGGTTGGATGTCGCGGCAGGGGCGTTCGTCGCAGCGGAGGTCCACACCGCGCTCGTCGACCCGCTCGTCGTCGACGTCGGCCCGCTCCTCGCCGCGCTGGCCGCACATCCACTGGTCGTCGCGCACGCGCCGCGGCAGGATCTCGGCCTCGTTGCGACACGATTCGGCCTCGCGATCCCCCAGATCGCCGACACACAGGTGATGGCCGCGTTCGCGGGCATCGGCGATCAGGTCGGCTTCGCGTCCCTCGCGAACGATTTGCTCGGTCTCTCGCTCGGCAAGGAGCTGCAGTGGACCGACTGGGGGCAGCGGCCGCTGAGCGACGCGCAGCTCGTGTACGCCGAGTCCGACGTGCTGCACCTGCCCGCGCTCTACGCCATCCTGCGCGATCGGTTGGGGCGGCGACTGGCGTGGGCGCTGGCGGAGTCCTCGCAGGTCGCGGCCGATGCGGTCGCGGCATCACAGGTCACCCCCGAGACGGCGTGGCGTCAGGTCAACGCACGCGGCCTCGACGCGCCGGCGATGGCCGCGCTGATCGAGCTCTCCACGTGGCGACATCGCACCGCGATCACACTCGATCGCCCGCTCGGTCAGGTGCTCAACGAGAAGCTGCTCGTCGATCTCGCGCGCCAGCGTCCACGTGACGGTGGTGGCGTGCGCGCACTCAAGGGCCTGTCATCGATCGCGAAGTCGCGCGCCGACGAGATCGTCGCGGCGATCGCCGGCGCGAACCCCGCCGCGGTTCCGCCGCGCCTCGCGAGCAAGGGCTCGCCGTCGATCCGCGCGCAACGCTGGGCAGAGATCCTGCTCGCGATCGTCCAGGTCGTCGCCGAGAAGAGCGGCGTCGCCGCACGCCTCCTCGCCACGCGTTCGGATGCCGAGGAGTTCGCGCGCGCCGTCGACGAAGGTGGCGTCGCCGCCGCCGAGGCGCTTCCCGCGCTGGCCACATGGCGACGTGAGGTCATCGGCGAGACGTGGGTCGCGTGGTTGTCCGGCAAGATCTTGCTCGCGGGCGATGCGAGCGCACCATCCGGCGTACGCCTCGACGAGAAAGCCTGAAACCCGACCGGGATAACGAGCTCCATACGAACAACGGACGATGCCAGCGTTTCACGAACCAGTGCTACTCTGACGTCGTGGCGGACGCTCCCGACGACGTACTTCGACGTCAGGTGGAATACTTCTCGAGCGACGCCTTGCTACGAGATCGAGCGTTGCCGTATCGCGACGCGAGTCCCGAAGAGTGTCTTGTCGCAACCGCGGAGTGTTGCGAGATGGCCGAAGCGATGTTTGAGATGATGGAACCGGACGTGCGTGAGCGCGCGCTCGCACCCGAACCCGTTCCGGAGCACATCCTGGCGATCCTTCGAGCGATGCAGCGATGAACGCGCTGGAAGCCGCGTGCCGATTGAGTGAGCGCCTCGACGAAGCGGGGATCGACTATGCCATCGGCGGTGCGCTCGCCCTCGGTGTGTGGGGGGCGCCGCGCGCGACTCGCGATGTGGATCTCTCCGTCTTCGTCGATGACCGAAACCTCGCTAGTGTCGTCGACGCGTTCGAGCGTGCTGGCGTGAGGTTTGATCATGCGGCGGCGATCAGCGACGTTGCACGGATCGGTTTTTTTCGCGGCGTGATGGGCAAGGTTCCGATCGATACGTTCATCTCGCGCCATCCCCATTTTTGGGAGATGCGCGCTCGCCGCCGAGTGGTTCGCACCCCGGACGGTCACGACCTCTACTTCGTCACGGCAGAGGATCTTTGCGTGATGAAGCTCGTCTACGGTCGCGACAAGGACGTGACCGATCTCGAGCGCCTGTTTGCGGTTCGCGGGCTGGACGTCAGCTACATCCGTCACTGGCTCGCACGAATAGCCGTCGGGCCGGATCGGCTCGAGGTCCTCGATGACCTCGAGCGGCGGTTCCCACCCAAGTAGGTTCGGTTACGGGTTGGAGCACGTCACGGTCGCGATCGGATTGCATCCGCTGCAGCTGCCGTCACAACCCCAGGTCATCGTTCCCGGCGCCCAGGTACAAAAACGACCTCCCGGGGTGTTCGAGTTGATCGTGAAGTCGATGGCGGTCGGGAACTGGCGATCCGCGCACAGCTTGGCGGTGTTCGCAGTCCCGCCGTCCGTCGGCTGCTTCACGCCGTCATACCCGCCTTTGCACCGGCTGCCATCGCAGTCGGTAGCCACGATGTTGAACGTCATCATGATGGGGGCCGCGTCGGGCATCGGTGCCGAGTCCACGAGCATCGTGTCGATCGCCCCGTCACGCGGGTCGGACGTGCCAGCATCCACGGCTTCGAGCACGCAGAATCCCGACGCCGCGCAGACGCGCTTGGGATCGCAATCCTCGTTCGTCGCGCACTTGTAGCCCTGTGACACGTTGGGGAAACATCCAGCGATCACGAGCAAGCACCCGAGGTACCCCCACACGTGACATGGGCCGTGCATCGTACGTGCCCTTTACACCAGCGCCGAGTCTATGCACTTACGACAAAGCGCATGGGTGCCTACATCCCAGGTGGAGTCCAAAGGCCCGGGTGCGACCCTCAAAGACACCAGGTACACCAAGACCTTGGCTTGGACTGGTCCGCACAGCCGTTAGGCCGGTCGTGTCCATGGCGCGTTCACATTCGCCATGCGAATCCGTCACACCCTGCTGGGCCTCCTCGTCGCCTGCCAAACCCCGAGCCGTCCGAGCGAGTCCGACAAGCCGGCGCCGCAACCCTCGCCGAAGACCACGGAGGTCGCGCAGCCGATCGGCGTGGGCAAGGTCGTGGCCGTTCCGCTTCCGCTGATCGCCGCGAGCTCGCAGCAGATGCCGCTCGAGCAAGTCCCCGCGCCGTGGACGCTGACCGCGAGTGATGGCTCGGGTCTCCTCGCAACGCGCATCGAGGCGAAGGCCGTCGTGCAAGGACCGCTCGCGTTCACCGAGCTCCACCTTCACTTCGCGAACACCGAAGATCGCGTTCGCGAAGGCACGTTCGCGATCACGCTGCCGCAGGGCGCGGCCGTCAGTCGCTTCGCGATGAAGGGTGACGATGGCCGGTGGATGGAGGCCGAGGTCGTCGAGAAGCAGATGGCGCGCCGCGCATACGAGGACTTCCTCCACCGCAAGCAGGACCCGGCGCTCATGGAGAAGGCCGAGGGCAATCAATTCACGGCTCGCGTGTTCCCGATCCCTGCGAAGGGCACGAAGCACCTCGTCGTCTCGTTCAGCCAGGAGCTGCCGGGCGCCCGCTACACGCTGCCGCTGCGCGGGCTGCCGAAGGTCGAGCGCGTCGACGTCTCGCTCGACACCACGAACATCGACGGCTCGCGCGTGCAACAGGCGCTGAACGAGCGTAACTGGCAGCCCGATCGCGACTTCGTGTCGAACGCGCCCGCAACCGCCGAGGCGATCTCGTCGGGCCAACTCGTCGTCGCGCAGCTCTCGCCGTTCGACGCGTCGAGCGTCGGGGCCGACGTACCGAAGAGCCTCACGCTCCTCGTCGACACGAGCGCGTCGCGTGCGCTTGGCTTCGCGCGCTACGCGAACAACCTGCGCGAGCTCGTGCAGACCATGGCGTCGAAATACCAGGGTGTTTCGATCGACGTCCTCGCATTCGATCAGGACACGCAGTCGATCTACTCGGGCCCGGCGTCGGGCTTCGGCGCCGCGCACGTGCAGGCGCTGATCACGCGCGGCGCCGCGGGTGCGTCGGATCTGTCGCAGGCTCTCGGCAAGGTGGGCGGCAACAACGCCCAGCGCGTCGTCGTGATCACCGATGGCGTGTTCACCGCAGGCGCCTTCGGCGCGGACCTGACCGCGAAGCTCAAGGCGATGGCGGGCACCGAGCGCGTCGACGTTGTCCTCACCGGCGGAATCCGTGACGCCGCCGTCGCGAAGTCGCTCGTTACTGCGGGCATGCCGCGCACGGGCGCCGTCGTCGATCTCGATCAGAGCATCGGCGAGGTCGCTTCCGCGATCGGCGAGCGCGTGATGTCCGATGTCGCGATCTCCGTCGAAGGCGCGTCGTGGGTGTACCCGCGCGTCATCGAGAGCGCTCGTCCGAACCAGCGCATCATGGTGTACGCGAGGCTCGACAAGCCGGCGCAGACGATGGCGGTCAAGATCGGTGGCGCGACGCGCACCGTCGGTACCGTCGGTGGAACGCCGGCGCTCGTCGAGCGCGCCGCTGCGTCCGCGGAGATCGCGGATCTCGAGGACAAGCTCGGGGATGCGAAGAAGCCCGAGGAGTCCAAGAAGCTGAAGGCGGAGATCGCGACGAAGTCCGTCGCCGCACGCGTGATCTCGAGCCAGACCTCGATGCTCGTCCTCGAGAGCGACGGCGACTACGCGCGCTACGGCATCGACCGCAACGCGCTCGCCGACATCCTCGTCGTCGGTCCGACCGGCATCGAGCAGACACGCCGGTCGTCGCAGATCGCGACCACCAAGCCAGTGCCGACGAAGCGGAAGCCCCCGATCGCCACCCCGGAAAAGCCGCAGCTCGCGATGAAGGATGCCGAGAAGAACAAGGCGAAGGAAGCCGAGCAGGGCGAGGCGCACAAACTCGAGGAGAGCAAACCGTCCGACTCCATGGATGGCGACGGCCGATTCGACGATCTGAAGAAGCGCGACGAGCGCGACGAGCGCGATGGATACGTCGGTGGTGGCGCGGAAACGCCGCCGCCGGCACCGCCTCCTCCACCTCGTGGACCTGGCCCGTCGACGGGGGCAGCGGCACCGAGCGTGGATCCCGCGCCGCGTGAGGCGCCGCGTCCAATGCCGGTCACCGCGTCGGACTCGGTGGCGCGCGTGCCGAACGCGGAGCGCGCAGTCGAGGAGCTGCGCGCCGACGGCAACGTGCGGCAATACATCACTGCGGATCGCGACGCTCCGAGCTCGTCGGGAGGGGAGTCGGCACAGGCCTGGCCGCCGCCGAACAGCCCCGCGCCGCTCAAGGGCGAGCTCGCGCAGATCGATCGCCTGCTGAAGCGCAAGGACATCGCCGGCGCGCTCACGAAGGCGCAGGCGTGGCACGACAAGAACCCGGGCGACGTGCTCGCGCTGATCGGCATGGGCGAGGCGCTCGAGGCGAGCAAAGACCTCGCGAAGGCGTCGCGCATGTACGGCTCGATCATCGATCTGTTCCCCGGTCGCGCGGACCTGCGTCGCTTTGCCGGCGAGCGCCTCGAGCGCGTCGCGGGACTCGGCGGTTCGACGGACGCGCGAGCGCTCGCTGTCGACACGTACAAGCGCGCCGTCGAGGAGCGCCCGGATCACCTCACGGGACATCGCTTGCTCGCGTACGCGCAGCTGCGCGCGGGCAACCACGCCGACGCGTTCGCGTCGATCCTCGCGGGCATCGATCGCGAGTATCCGTCGGGTCGCTTCGAGGGTGGCGAGCGCATCCTGCGCGAGGACGCCGGCCTCATCGGCGCGGCCTACGCGGCGGCGATCCCATCGAAGAAGGCCGAGATCATGGCGGCGCTAAAGAAGCGCGGCCTGTCCCTCGCGACCGGCGCGTCGACGCGCTTCATCATGTACTGGGAGACCGACGCAAACGACGTCGACTTCCACATCCAGGACGCGCAGGGCGGACACGCGTGGTACTCGAACAAGCAGTTGCCGTCGGGCGGCGAGCTCTACGCCGACGTGACGACGGGCTACGGCCCCGAGTGCTTCACGATCCAGGGCACGCCGAAGGCCGGTCCCTACAAGGTCTCGATCAACTACTACTCGCAGGGACCGATGGGGTACGGCATGGGCCTCTTGCAGATCGTCAAGCACGACGGCAGCGGCAAGCTCACGTTCCAGGATCGCCCGTACATGATCATGAACGACCACGCGTACGTCGATCTCGGCACGTTCAAGTAACCTACGAGTGAAGGGCGCTGCGTATGCCGAATGGCGTGCGCAGGTCGATCGGTCAGGCCCAGCCGGACCAGAAGAAGATGAGTCCGTGGAAGTTGCGCTCGCGATGCGCGACTTCGAGGTGCGGCGAGACCTTCCCGCGGTCTTTTCCGCCGCCGCCGATTCCGGGCCACGGATCGATCATCACGAGCTCCTCGTCGGTGCTCTGATCGAGGCGATCGATCGTGAGACCGATCGCGTGCCACGTCGACGGATCGCCTTCGCCCTCACCCGCGGTGGCCGGGGCCGGGTGGATCTTGTGGAAGCTCGTCGGCAGCATCGCGCCGCGATACCCCTTGCCGGCCGCGACCCAGTCGACGATCGCCGGCGTGGGCGTCGCGACGCGACGGCACTGCAGCCGGTAGCCGAGCTCGTGAAGCGAGGCGACGTGTGCGTTGAACCATCGCTGCACGCGCTCGATCGTCGCGCCTTCACGCGTCGTGTTGAGCTCGTGGAACATGTGCTCCTGGATGCCGGGCGCGTAGGCACCCGCGCGATAGGCGATCCGGCGTAACAGGTACGCCGTCACCGCACCCGCGCAGGAGTTCGGCGTGTGGAAAATCGGGACCAGAAACCGGATCTCCTCCGGTTTCTGCAGGACTACATCTTCGCGAGCCACCTTCGTCACCACGAGAAACGTCCGCAGCGTACACGAGCGGGCGTGGTGAAGGGGTTCGCGGGCGCCCGTGATTCCTCCGCGGGTGCCCGTGATTCCTCGACACTCTGTCAACCTTGTTGCTTGACACTGTGTCAGCTCACTTGTACTGACAGAATGTCAGCAAATGCCCCGTCGACCCGACCTCGAACGACGTCACCAGCTCGCGCGCCAGGCGTTCGAGGTACTCCGCACGCGCGGGATGCAGACCTCGATGCGCGAGCTCGCGGACGCGATCGGCGTGAAGCGCCCGACCCTGTACTTCTACTTCCCTGATCTCGGCGCCGTGTTCGAGAGCGTTCTCGATCAGATGTATCGAGAGATCACGACCGAGATCACGACGAAGGCGATGCAGCAATCGCATCCGCTGGATCGCCTCCGGGCCGTCGTCGACGCGACGCTCGCGTTCCATCGGGAGCGGCCGCAGCTGATCGGCGGACTCCTCCAGTTGTGGGCGGTGGGTGGCCGCGACGTCGCCAACCTGCTCGAGCGGGAGCGGCGCGTCGTCATCGCTGGGCGCGACGCGCTGGTGGCGGATCTGCGCGCAGGTGTCGCGCGCAAGGACGTGTTGCCTTGCGATCCCGCGCGCATCGTCGATCTCGTGCTCGCCGTCGTCGACGGTGTGCTCGTCCACCATGTCCTCGGCATCGCGCGCCCCGACGAGGTCGTCGAAGAGCTCGTCGAGCGCGTACTCGAACCGTTACGCCCGCCCACCAGAAAGAAGCGTCGCTCATGAGCAAGACCAAGCCACTGTTCCTCGCTCGACTCGCCGGCACGCAAGAGCAGATGGGTGCCCAGCACGGGCGCCTCACCGCGCAGGACGCCGTACGGCTCGTCGAGTTCTATCGCGCGATGCCCGAAAAGGTGCTCGCGGGCGGGCTCGGCAAGATCGAGACGTTTGCGGTCCGGACGCTCGCGAATGCGTGGCAGTCGAACCTCGCGCGGCATCGCCCGCCGGAGTTCGCCGCGCGCACGCGCGCATTCGCCGAGGCCGCGGCGCGCGAGCTGGGTGACTACGACACGAGTACGGCGATGCGCACGATCGCCACGATGGACTCCCTGCAGAACTGCGTGTCGCTATTCGCACGCGGGCGACTCGGTCCATTCGCGAAGCCGATGACCGCGCGCACGACCGCCGCGGCGATCCCCGCGTGCTCGACGGTGATCGTGTGGGGCAAGGCCACCGCCGACGGCGAGCTGATGTTCGCGCGCAACTTCGACTTCCCCGGTGTCGGCGTGTGGGACGTCGCGCCGAGCTTCGTCGTCTGCGCACCCGACAAGGGACAACGCTACGGCTTCTTCAGCGCGCGCGGCGCGGACGCGCCCGTGGTCACTGTCGTCAACGAGGCGGGCCTCGTGATCGCGCCCCACACGCGCTGGCACTCCGACATCACGTGGTCCGGCGCGATGATCGTCGACGTGATTCACGAGATCGCGCGCCGCGCGGAGACGCTGGCGGATGCGATCGCGATCGCAAAGGAGCGCCCCGCGTCGTCGAGCTGGGGCGTCGCGATCGGCAGCGCGCGCGAGAAGTCCGCGCTCGTGCTCGAGCTCGCGGGGCCGCACGTCGAGGTGTACCGCGCGGCGCCCGGCGCGGACTTCCTCGTGTGCAACAACCACTACAAGACCGCGTCCATCCAGCGCGGCGAGTTCCGCGCGTCGCACGCGTGGAGCGCCCACTCCGGTCGTCGCGAGAAGCACCTGCGCGCGCTCGTCGAGAACCGCAGCGCGCCGCTCGTGCCGCGCGACCTCGCGCGCTTTCTGGGTGATCGCGAGGACGCGGGCGTGAAGCGCCAGTTCGGCGGCATCCTCGCGCAGGCGGTCAACGTGCACTGCGTGGTCGTGTCACCCGCGAAGCTGCGCGCCCACGTCGGTGTCGATCGCGCGCCGACGTGCGAGGGGAGGTGGGCCGAGGTCACGTGGCACTGGGACGGACCTGCCGGCGGCTGGGAGATGACGTCGATCCCCGCCGACGCGGGCTTCGTCGCGACCGCGCTCGACAACTTCGTCGCGCCGCACTCGCGGACAACTGATCACGTTCACGCCGCGGCGATCGCGTACGAGCATCGCCACGACATCCCCGCGGCGCGCGCCGCGATCGAGCGCGCGGTCACGGAGTCGCCGACCGATCCGTCGTTGCGCCTGACCGCCGCGTGGCTCGCGATGCAGGATGGGGCGCCCGAGCGGGCCGTCGCCCACGTAGAAGTGGGACTCACCCACGAGACCGATGCCTATCGAAGCGGGCAGCTCCTCCTCTGGGGCTCCCGCGCGGCACGCCGATCCGATCCCGCGCGATCTTTACAGTGGCAGGAGCGGCTGGAGCGGCTGACGGGCGACGGTGTCGACGAGCTTCGGGCCCGCCTCCGCGAACGTTCCCGCCGAAAGCCTGCCCTCAACTTGATGATGGTGGACGCGTACTGACGTATCATCGCGCTGCGCGGTCATCGCGTACCTGAGGAGGAACCATGTTTGGAGCGATTGATTGGCTGGTCTGCATTCTGATGGTCGCCGGCGGCGTTCTCGGCGTATCTGGTCTCATCGTCGCAAAGAAACCCGACGCGAAGGCGCTGATCGACAAGCTGGTCCCGTTCCAAGCGTTCATCGGTGTCGCTCTCCTCGCGTTCGGACTCTGGTTCCTCATCCGCGTCGGACCGCTCACACCGTTCCGTCTCATCTCCATCCTGCCGATGTTCGCGGTGTTCGCGATCGCGGCGACGTGGGGCTCGATGCTGCTCGGCTTCCTGTTCGGCATGCCGCAGATCGCCAAATGGATCCCGGGCGAGTCGTCCGCGGAGAACAAGGCGATGGAGCTCTCGAAGAAGCTCGCGCCGTTCCAGCTCATCCTCGGCGTGATCGTCGGTGGTGGCGGAATCCTCGGCCTGCTGATCGGCCTGGGTGTTCTGAAGTGACGCCCGGCTAGCGCGCGCCGTAGTTGTGCGCGCTAGTCTCTTCATTTCGATCCGTGGCGGGTGGCGGTGCTGGTGACAGCGCCGTGATCCGCGCTCGTGTGGCTTCGTCGAGAACGACCTTGTTCGCGGCGAGCGTCGGCGCGAGCTGTTCCGTGTTGCGCCCACCAACGAGCACGCTCGTTACGTGTGGATGCGACGCGACCCACGCGGTCGCGAGCGTCGCGGGATCGTGACCGAGCTCTCGCGCGAGCGCGCAGAACTCGTCGGCAATCGCGTACAGCGAGCGGTCGGCGTAGCGCGTCGCGTACATCTTGTTCGACAACAGGCGGCCGTCGTCGGGCGCGTGGTTCGCGCCGTATTTGCCCGTGAGCAGGCCGCCACCCGTGGGGCTGTACGGGATCACCGCCACGCCGAGCGAGCCGGCCATCGGCAGGATCTCGATCTCCGCCGCGCGCTTCACGAGGTTGTACATCGGCTGGATCGCGACGAGCGGCGCCCACGCATTCCGCGCGGCGATGCCGAGCGCGTGGGCGACCTGCCACGCCGCAAAGTTCGAACATGCGGGGTAGAGGATCTTGCCAGTCCGCACGAGGTCCTCGAGGCCGCGCAGCGACTCGTCGAGCGCTGTCACGTCGTCGAAGCGGTGCAGATAGAACAGATCGATCCGATCCGTCTGCAAACGCCGCAGCGACGCTTCGACCGCGCGAACGAGGTGGTAGCGCGAAGAGCCGCGATCGTTGGGCCCCTTGCCCATCGGGAAGTAGGCCTTTGTCGCGAGCACGAGCTGATCGCGAGAAGGGCCGATCAGGCGCCCGACGATCTCCTCGGAGCGTCCCTCGTTGTAGACGTCGGCGGTATCGATCAGGTTGACGCCCGCATCGAGCGCGGCCCGCCAGATCGCGCTGGACATCCCTTCATCGGCGTCGCCGCCGAAGGACATCGTGCCGAGCGCGACCTGCGAGACCTTGACGCCCGTCTTGCCGAGCCATCGGGTCAGACGAGCATTCGAGTCCATGCGCGATCGCTCAGCGCGGGAACGCAGCGTCGATCCGGTTCAGGATCTTCTCTTCCTCGCCGCTGACCTTGCCGAACCCGAGGATCCCACCGGCCGCGGCGGCGACCATCTTCGCGAAGCCGACGATCTGGTTCTTGAGGAGGCGGTTCTGCTCCTCGTTGAGCTGCGAGGCGAGCGCCTTGATGTACGACTCCCATGCAGTGAACAGGTCGTCGCTCGGCTTCTTCTTGAGCCAGTTCTGGAGCAGCTCGTAGCCATCGGTGCCCTGCTCGAGGCCCTTGCCGTGTGCGCCCTGGAGGATCGCGGTGCGCTCGTTGTCCTGGATCTCGCCGTCGGCCCACGCGACGGAGATGAGCGGGACGAGCGACAGCGCCGCGATCGTATTGGACTTGAGGCCCAGGCTCACGAGCTTGTCGAGCACGGAGTCGTCCGACATACCCGACGCCTTCCGCAGATCCTCGCGCGTGCGCTGGGAGTCGAGTTTGTCTTTCATCGCGGCGAGCTTCTGCGCGTTCTCCTTCTCGAAGAATTGATCTTCGAGGGCTCGTCCACGCTCTTCGAGGGTTACATCAGCCACGGCGTCTCCTTCTTTCTCGGTTACGGGTGGGACCATACAAAACCTACGGCTCCTCGGGCCAGCGGTCGTGGACGATTCACGTTCAGACACGGCAATTACCCGATTCATCACCTTCCCGTCACGAAAATCAGGTTGAGGCGATCACCGGGAATAGGGTACGCAATCGCCCGTGCTGCATCGCGTCCTCCTCGTGATCCTGGCATCTGGTTGTGCAGAGGGCGTATTGGCACCCGACAACGGTGGTGGCGACGCAGCGGGCATGCCGGACGCGAACCCCGGCTCGGGCAGCGACGGATCGATGACCACTCCGCCCCCGGGTGACGCGCCACCTCCACAGACCACCGCGAAGCTCCTGTTGACCGAGGTGGTCGTCGCCCCGTCGACGGGCGAGTTCATCGAGATCGCGAATCCAGGAGGCTCGCCGATCGATCTGTCTGGCTACTACCTCTCCGACGCGGGTGGGTACTTCCGCGTCCCGACCGGATCACCGACGGTGGACTCGACGGACTTCATCGTGAGGTTCCCCGCCGGCGCGCAGATCGCGGCGGGTGGTGTGGTAACCGTCGCGATCGATACGGCTGCGAGCTTCACGACCGCATACGGCGCCGCACCGTCGTATTCGCTCGCGACGATGACGACCGTCGTCTCGAGCGGGATCCCGAGCCTGACCAACACCGGCGAGATCGTCGTGCTGTTCACGTGGGACGGAACGTCCGACACCGTGCGCGACGTCGACCTGTTGCTCGTCGGCGCACCGACCGCGGCGAACGCGATCATCGACAAGAGTGGCGTCGCCGTCGACGGGCCGGACGCCGACGCGACGGGCACCGCGTACAAGTCGGACGCGCGCACCATCGCGGCGCAGGCGACCGCGCCGGCGGCCGGAAAGTCGACCAAACGCACGTCGCAGGAGGGCGGCTTTCAAACGGGGAGTGCGGGCAACGGCGTGACGGGTGCCGACGAGACGAGCGAGAACACGGCGCAGACGTGGGATACGACGTACTCCGCACCGACGCCCGGTTCGGTCCCTGCAGGCCTCATGTGATGTAGATTTCCCGTGTGGCACGAGTAAAGGTTCGCCGCGGTCGCGCGACGAAGGGGTCGACCTTGCGCCTGTGGCTCGGGCCCGTCACGATCCTCGGCGGCATCGCGACCCTCGCGTTCGCCGCGTTCTACGCGATCGATCACCACGTCACGGGTGGCGTTCCGGAGGGCAAGACCAGGGGCCTGCTCGAGTTCGAGCCCACCCTGATCAGCGATGCGCTGCCGGGGCTCGCCGGCCTGACCGCCGCGATGCTGGGCATCGTGATCACGGTCGTCTCTCTACTCGTGCAGCTCACCTCGGATCGCTACACGGGTGTCGCGCGTATGTTCTTGCGCGATCGTACGAACGTCGCGGTGATGTCGTTCTACGTGGTCACGTGCGTCGTCGGCGTGTTCCTGTCACTGTCGCTACACGCGGACTTCGTGCCGCGGGCGACGGTGGTCGCGATGATGATCGCGACCGGCGGGGGGATCGTCATCATGCTGCCGTACTTCGCGTACGTGTTCCGCTTCCTCGAGCCCGTGAACCTGATCGCGCGCATCCAGGCCGAGGCCGCCGTTGACCTCCGCGAGGCGTCGACATCGCGCCACGGCAAGGAGCTCAACGCCGGCCAGGTGCATTCGATCACCGCGCTCGAGGAGCTCACGGACATCACGTCGAACTCGATCTCGGGCAAGGACAAGATCATCGCGAGCCGCGCCGTCGACGCGATCAAGGACTTCGTCGTCGACTACCTGGACATCAAGCATCGCGTGCAGCCGAGCTGGCACCACATCAACGAGGGCATCGCGGGCAACCCGGACTTCGTCGCGATGGATCCCGAGTCGCTGCGCGATCTGGAGGCGGAGAAGACCTGGCTCGAGTGGAAGGCGCTGCGCCAGTACCTCGGCATCTACGCCGAAGCGCAGAACGACATGCCGGACATCAACTACCTGATCGCGATCGACACGCGCTACATCGGCGAGGCGGCGCTCGCGAAGAACGACAACGACGTCCTCGATCTCGCGTTCCGGTTCATGAACAGCTACCTGCGCGCGGCGCTCAACGCGCGTGCGGTGCGCACCGCATACAACGTGATGAACCAATACCGCCTGATGGTGGAGAGTATGGTCCGCGGCGGTGCATCCGACATGGCGATCACGGGCGTACGCCACATGATCTACTACGGGCGCACGAGCTACGACATGCAGCTCGGCTTCGTCACCGAAACCGTCGCGTGGGACGTGGCGGCGCTCTGCGAATACGCACACACGCAGGCGGGCAAGTCGGTCCCCGCCGACCTCGACGACAAGATGCTCGCCATGTTCCTCGAGCTCGATCAGCCGCTACGCGTGAAGCGCCAGGAGTCGGGCCTCCAGGGCATCCGCAAGGCGCAGATCAAGCTCGCGTGTTACTACCTCTCCGTCGGTGCCGTGGAGCGCGCGCGAAAGATCGCGAAGGACATGGAAGGCGAGGATCGCGAGCGGCTGTGGACGATCCGCGAGCAGCTCGTGAAGGTCGAGTCGAAGGAGTTCTGGGAGATCATCGACCGCGGTCGCAACTTCGAGTTCATGCCCGCGAACCAGCGCGAGCAGATGGATCGCTTCTACGACCTCTTGCCTCCGCTTCCTCGCCCTTCGTCGAAGTCGATTCCGCCGCCGGTGAGGCGGGCGCCTGTGGGGGAGGAGGAGTGATCGCCTTCTGCGCCGCGGCCTCGCACGCGTCGACGCACGTGTTGTAGGTCGTCTCGCAACGCTGCTGACAGGCCGGATCGCCGGGCGTGCATCGCTCCTGGCATGTAGTGCCGCGGTCGTGACACGCCACGGCGCACTTCTGAACGTACGCGGCGACCTTCTCCGCGCGCTCCTTGCGGATGCGTCGCTGCTCCTGCTCGGCGACTTCGGCCTTCTCGCGCCGTTCGATCTCGCGCTTGTACCAGGCGACGACCTGCGGATCGAGCCACGCGAGCACCTGGTCTTTCGGCACGAGCTGCGCGAGCTCCTTCCTGCAGAGGTCGATGAACGCGATCTGCTTGTCGACCTTCTGAAGCACGGCGTACGTGCGCTTGCACGTGTTGATCACCGAGTCGGCATCGTGGAACGCGCCGTAGATCGGCACGAGCTTGCTCCCCACGAAGAACGACGCTTGGAGCTCGAACGACTTGCGGTACTCCTCGCGCGCCTCGGTGACGCGGCCGGTGTCCTCGTACATCACGCCGCGCCACGCGATCACGATCGGGGTCTCCGCCGAGCCATCCACCGTCACGCGCTCGAGCGCGTACTGCGCGCTCAGGACATCGGATGACAGCTGCGCGTAGTTCTCTTTGTAGTCGCCTTGTTCGTACGCGTTGTGGATCGCCATCGCGAGCTCGATCGCATCGGATGCAGCGAACGTGCGAGTCGCTTTCTCGCGCGCGTCGTAGATCGCCTGCGAACGTTTGGTCTGCGGTGACAGCGAACACGCGAACAAGCCGGTAAGGAGCGGCACCGCGAGCAGCGGCGCGAGACGGGTCGTGCGCATGCTCCTTGGGTACAACCTGTCGCGTCACGTGCACACGGAAACGGATGGCATGGGTCGAACCAATGCGGCGCGCGCACACGCATCGAGCGATCACGTGCGTTGCGGCGTGAGCATCGCGTGGTCTTAGCGCAGATCGCCGGGCACGGCGACGAGGCAATCGCTCGCGGATCGCGGTGATGGACATCGGGCCCGCGATCACGCGACGCCCGACCCGAGTTCTACGTACGGATCTGCCAAATCATGCGAGCAGCGCCTGGTGCGCGTCGCGCAGCTTCGCGAGGTCGACAAGCCCGCGGGCGCGTGCGTTTGCCATCGCCTCATCGGCCGCGACCTCGACGCGCACCTCGTAGTAGCTCTTGAGCTTCGGCTCCGTGCCGCTCGGGCGCATGATCACGCGGCGCCCACCGGCGAGCTTGAACACGAGCACGTCGCTCGGCGGGAAGCCGCCTTCGCCGCGCGATAGATCGACGACTGTCTCCACGGCGATGCCCGCGAGCTCGGTCGGCGGCGCGGCGCGGAAGCGAGCCATCGCGGCGCGGATCTGCGCGAGCCCGTCGGCGCCCGGCTTCGTCAGCGAGACCTGCTCGGTCACGAACAGGCCGACGCGTCGATAGATGTCGTCGAGGTGATCGAGCACGCTCTTGCCACGCGCGCGGTTCCACGCGGCGAGCTCGGCGAAGATGATGGCGGCGGATACGCCGTCCTTGTCGCGCACGAGCGGGCCGACCGAGTAGCCAAGCGCTTCTTCGTACCCCATCACGAACCGACCGCCGTGCTCGCGTTCGTAGTCGAGGGCCGCGTTACCGATCCACTTGAAGCCCGTGAGCGTCTCGCGATAGTCGGCGCCCGTCGCCTGGGCGAGGAACGACAGCAACTGCGACGAGACGATCGTCGTCGCCACCATGCGCTTGCCGGCAGGCGAGGTGGCGAGCAGGTAGTCCGCCAGTAGCGCGCCGGCCTGGTCACCCGTGAGCACGCGATACCCCGCGCCCTCCGGCACCGCGACGCACAGGCGATCCGCGTCGGGATCGTTCGCGAGGACGAGGTCGGCTTGCTTTTCGACCGCGAGCGCGAGTACGCGATCCATGGCGCCCTTCTCCTCGGGGTTCGGGAACGCGACCGTCGGGAATTCGCCGTCGGGCTCGCGCTGCGCGGGCTCGGTGTGCACCTGCGGGAACCCCGCGCGCACCATGCCGGGCTCGACGGAGGCGGCTCCGACGCCGTGCAGGGGCGTGTACGCGACGACCAGCGATCGGCCGTCGAGGTCCTTGCACGTGCGCAATTCGACGACGCGCGCGAGGTACTCGTCGTGCAGTCGCTCGTCGAGGTCGATGACGAGGCCCATGTGCCGGAGCTCTTCGAGCTCTGGCATCGGCAGCTGATCGCTGCGCCCGATCGCTGCGATCGTCGCTGCGATGCCGACGTCGTGCGGCGGAATGATCTGCGCGCCGTTGCCCCAGTACACCTTGTAGCCGTTGTACGCGGGCGGGTTGTGGCTCGCGGTGACCATCACACCCGCGCACGCGTTCGCGTCGACGACGGCCCACGCGGTCGTCGGCGTCGGCCACGGCCGATGGGCGAGATACACGCGTAGCCCGGCGCCGGCAAGCACGCGTGCAGTGTCCTCGGCGAACACGCGCGAGTTACGCCGTGCATCGTGCGCGACGACCACGCCGCGCTGCTTCGCGTCCGAGACCTTGTCGACGAGGTACTGCGCGAGTCCCGCGCTCACCTTGCGCACGAGCACGCGGTTCATGCGCTGGGGCCCGGCGCCGAGGATGCCGCGCAAGCCGGCGGTGCCGAACTCGAGCGCGCCCGTGAAGCGTTCCTCGAGATCGGCGAGCGCCGCCGCATCGCCGCGATCACTCGACGCCAGGAGCTGGGTCAGCTCGGCGATCGTGGCGGGATCCGGATCTTCAGCGAGCCACGCACGCGCGGCTTCGAGGGCGCTGTTCGACATCGCGGGGACGATACCCCGCGGCACGACGGTCCGCGACCCGACGGTGATCCGGATCGAACGGTGCGCGATCTATCGAGCCGTCCGACGTGATCAGCTCGGTCCCGTCGACGCTTGCTTCTTCTTCATCTTCGCGAGGAGCCCGTCGAAGCCGTCCTTCGCCATGATCTTGTTGAACATGGTGCGGTAGTTCTCGACGAGGCCGACGCCGTCGGTCTTCACGTCGAAGGCGCGGAGCTTGTCGCCCTCTTTCACGAGCACGTAGTCGACCGCGATCGTGTACGGGCGACCCTTGCGCTGCGTCTTGATCTTGGTCTGGACGACGAGGTTACCGGCTTTGTCCGCCGACTCGCCGACGTATTCGACCTGGTAGGTCAGATTCGCGCGCAGACCCCGCACGTAGTTGTCTTCGATCAGCGAGCGCAGGAGCTTGGAGAACTCGTCCTGCTGCGCTTTCGTCAGCTTGCTCCAGTTGTCGACCATCGCGCGCTTGCCGAGCTGCTCGATATCGAGGAACCCGCGCACGCTCGTCGTCACCTTGGCCGCGAGCTCCTTCTCTTCCTTGGAGCCCGCCGCGGGCTTCTGCTTGAGGAGGCCCGCGATGGTGTCGTTCGCTGCCTTGACCGCCGTCACACCCGGGCCGGTCGGAGTTGCCTTCTGCGCGAGTGCGGGGGACGCGAATAGGAGGCAGAACAGGAGGACAAGGACTCGCTTCATTGGGTCTCCGTGGGACGGCGGCCGCCCGCCTTGAATTCACCGGTTGCGCGGTCCAGGCGTACCACGCCCACATTCCATTGGAAGACTGCCTGCGCCCAGCGAGCGCGCATCTGGAACCAGGCAATGTATGCATCCGCGAAATCCTTGGGCTCCGCGGCACCGATGGCGTCCGCCTGGAGGATCGATGCCAGCCAGGCCCGCGCCGCTTTTTCGCCTTCTGCCGCTGCGGCGACCTTTGCCGCCGCCGCCGTGGCCTCCGCGCGCGCGGTCTCGGCGTCGTAGCCGGCACCGATCGCTGCGAGATCGGCCTGCGCGCGCGCCTTCGCCGCTTCGGCCTTGGCGCGGGCGGTCTTCGCCTTCACGGTCCACGGCTCGATCTGCCACTGGAGCGCGAGCACGAGTCCCGCGCCCGCGCGGTTGTAGGGATCGTTCGCGAACGCGCTCGGTGGATTCGCCACGCCCTGCGCGCCGTACAGGAGCGCGCTTCCGACGAGCGCGAGATCGGGGAAGTAGTACGCGGCCTGCATCTTCGCGAGCTCGTCGGCTGCGGTCGCACCCTGCTTCGCCGCAAGCGTTTGCGGGCGCCGCTCCCCCGACAGCTTCCCGGGCACGTCGCGCGTCGCCGCAGCGAGCTCCCCGTCGTCGACGTCCGCCTCGGGATTCCCGACAAGCGCGCGCAGCCCAGCGAGCGCCTGCTCCTCGCCCAACTTCGCATCCGCGCGCTGGACCTTGGCCTCGGCGAGCAGCACGGCGACGCGCTGGCGATCCTGGATCGACACGTCCGGCTTGTCGGCGTCGTCACTGTTCATCTTCGCGAGCGCGTTCTCGATCTGCTCGATGCCGTCGTCGAGCATGAAGCCCATCTCGCGCGCGAGCTTCGCGCCCCAGTAAGCCCGTGCCGCGTCGACGGCGATGTCACCTGCCGCTTCGTCGGCAAGCGCCGTCTGCGCCGCGAGGCCCGCGCGGGCGGCTTTGCGCGCGTGATCGATCTTGCCGAACGTGAACAGCGGTTGCGTGATGTCGATCTGTCCGCCCCCGAACACGCCCTGAAAGCGGAACGCGTAGTCCTGCGGATCGGTCATCGTGCACGTGGGATCTGCGCAGTTGATCTCGGGGCTCGCGGTGCCAAACGCGGTCGCCTTGATCCTTGGATAGCGAGCGGCGTCGGCCTCGTCGATGCGGGCGGCCGCGGCGGCGCGATCGCCCTCGGCCATCCGCGCCTTGGGTCCGGCGAGTGCCTTCTCGAGCACCTCGGGCAGCGTCAGCTTCTGCGGCGCGGCCGCGGCGACCGACGAGAGTGCTTGAACTAACAGAACCGCAACGACGAGCGGGCGCATGGCCCGTGTGTACTACGCCGCTTGCTTGGCCGGAGCGCCGCAGTGCGGGCAACTCACGAGCTCGGCAGGGAACGGTCCGCCGCAGTACTCGCAGAACGTCTTGCCGACGAGCGCACCCTTGATCGGGATCAGGTCCGGGCTCGGATACTTCGCCTCGAGCTCCATCGAGCTCATGCGATCGGTCTCCTCCGACGGCTGCCAGATGATCTCGATCGCGACGAGGTCTGACGCCGCACGGTGCGGCGCCGCCTCGAGCGCCTTCCGCAGATCTTCGCCCGAGCCGATGTTGCGAACCGTGAACAGCTCGGAGCGGGCGCACACGACGATGTTGACGAGGATGACGCCCGCACCTTCGGCGGAGCGCGGCGTGAACTCCGGCGCTTGTGCCGTCGTGGTGGTGCCCTGTGCGTTGCGAATCGTCTCCGTGCGGAACCGTGCGCGGGCGTCGTCGACGTGGCGATCGAACACGGGCTTTGCCGCGGCGATCCCACGCATCGGCTCGTTGACGGCACCGCCGTAGACCCACGCATCGCGTACGCGGCGCAGCATCAGCGACACTTCGCGCAGCATCGCGAGGCGCCCGTCCGATGTCTTCGTGTCGGCGCTCTTCGCGATCTTTTGGAGCTCCGTCTGCACGAACTTCCGGGCGCGTCCGTCGAGCACGATGCGCAGCACGCTCACGTCGACCGAGTCGATCGGCACGTACGACGTCGGCAGATATGTCGACGAGTAGTCGAGGCTGCGGCTCTTCATCACCGCTTGGATCACGACCCAGACGATGACGACGGCGAGGCCGATGATGATGTGGACGCCGCCTAGCCGCGTGCTCGAGCCATCGCTCGACGAGTAGTCGGACGAGTAGTTGTTGCTCGACGAATACGAGTAGTCCGAGGACGACGACGAGCTCGAGGAGTCACTCGAGTACCCGCCGCCTCCTCCGCCGCCTCCGCCGCCACCACCGCCCCAGTCACCACCGCCCATGCTCCCGCCGGTGTCGGCAAGCACCGGCAAGACCGAGCATGCGACGAGGACGAGCAAGACGATCGCGCGATGCGCGAGACCCCGAAGCTGCATTCAGCGATTGTGACACGGCGTCGTTCCGTCCAGCGCGCGTGTTCGCCGCGGGTTTCGGCCGATTGCCGCTGTTGCCCGGCCGATGCACGCGCGCGTCCGTGGCATTCTCGATTGTCGCCGGTGAAGAAATACGTCATCTCCGTCCTCCTCGTCGCAGTCCTGTCCGGATCGAGCCGCGTCGCAGTCGCCGACAGTGACGACGCGTGGCACGAGGGCCCCGCGGGACGCCAGCGCAAGCTCCACCTCGTGATCACGCTGTCCGTGGGCGCCGCGTACCTGACGACGGCGGTGTTGTTTCACGACGCCCTCGCGCCCGATCAGTGTCGCTGGTGCGAACCGCCCTCGATCGACGTGAAAGCCCGCAACGCGCTCGTGTGGGACCGCGCCGACCGTGCGCGTACCACGTCGGACATCCTCGGCGCGTTCGCGATCCCGACGCTGTCCGTCGTCGTCCCCAACCTCCTTCTCATCGGATCGGATCCGGGGTTTGGCGACGTTCTCGACGTGACCTTGCCGATCGCCGAGACGGTGCTCGCGACGCAGATCCTCACGTACTTCGCGAAAAGCGCGATCGGCCGGCAGCGCCCGTACGCGCACTTCGGATCGGCGCGCCCTAGCGCGGATACGACCGAGGACAACGTCTCGCACTGGTCCGGACACACGTCGCTCTCGTTTGCGCTGGCGACGAGCGCCGGCATGGTCGCGCGCATGCGAAACATGAAGGCGGAGCCCGCGATCTGGGCCGTCGGCATGACGCTCGCGGCGTCGACGGGCTACCTGCGCATCGCTGGTGACATGCACTACCTGACCGACGTGCTCGTCGGCGCGGCGGTCGGTCTCGGCGCGGGCTTCACGATCCCGCGGCTCATCGATCAAAACCTCGCGATCACCACGTCGGGCAAGACCGTGATGCTCGTCGGTCAGTTCTAGCTCGGCACGCGAAGCCCGGCCGAGCGAGAGCTGGCGCTACGACGCGCGCAGGATCACGCGCGTGATCTCGAGCGGCGCGAGCACGCGCAGGCGCGGGCCCCAGTAGCCGCAGCCGCGCGTGACGTACAGCTGCGTGTCACCGAACTGGTAGCGACCGGCGAGGAGGCCGCGCTGCTGGATCTTCACCGCGTAGTGCCACGGCCAGATCTGGCCTCCATGGGTGTGACCCGACAGCTGCACATCGACGCCGTGGTGCCGTGCGCGCCGGACCTGCCGCGGTTGATGGGCGAGCAAGACGAGCGCACGCGCCGGATCGCGGCCGGCGGTCGCGCGCGCCAGGTCCTCGCCGTGCCCCGCGTAGCGATGCGACTCGTGATCGTCGACGCCGGCGAGCTCGAAGCTCTCGTCGCCCTCGCCGATCGTCGCGCGCTCGTTGCGGAGGTAGCGCAGGCCGAGCGACGTTAGCTGCGCGATCCACGGATCGGCGCCCCAGTAGTACTCGTGGTTGCCGGTGACCGCGAAGGCGCCGTGCCGCGCTCGCAGTCCGCCGAGCGGCACTGCGTGATGTGCGAGGTCGGCGCGCCGACCGTCGACGAGGTCGCCGGTCAACGCGACGAGGTCGGGCGCGAGGCGGTTCGTCTGGTCGACGACGTCGGCGACGAACGCGCGATCGATGGTGCCGCCGATGTGCAGGTCGGAGAGCTGGACGATCGAGAAGCCGTCGAGCGCACGGGGCAGCTTCGCGAGCGTCACCTGTACTTCCGTGATCTCGTGCGTTTTTGACGAGACGAGCGTCTTGGGTGCCGTGCGTGCTTGCATCGAGTTTGTCGCCGAGGTCATCGAACTCATCGTTGTCACCTTGCCTTGGCCGCGCAACGCGGCAAGATCCGGTCATGTCTGTCGCCGATGGTCCGCTGCTCCTGTACGACGGAGACTGCGGGCTGTGTGCGAAGAGCGTGCAGTGGATCCTGTCGCACGAGCGCGATCACGCCGTGCGCTTCGCTCCACTCCAAGGCGAGACGACAGCCGGATTGCGCGAGCGCTACCCGAATATCCCGACCAACGTCGACAGCGTCGTGTACATCGACGGCAAGAAAGCGCACCTGCGTAGCAAGGCGTTCCTCCACGCCGCCAAGCATCTGCGCGCACCGTGGCGCTGGGGCTACGCGCTCCGCTGGATCCCGGGCTTCCTGTTGAACTGGATGTATCGCTTCATCGCGGCGATTCGCTTTCGCGTGTGGGGCCGCGCCGACGCGTGCGCGCTCGTTCCGCCCGAGACGCGCCCGCGCTTCCTGCCCTGACGCTGTCACTGCTTCGGGCTCACGATCGCGGGCAGTCCGCCTTTGGGACGCAACGTGACCAGCGGCTCCGGTGAGACGCTCGACGCGATCGGGTGGATCCGCGCGCGCTGGACCATCGTCGCGAGGCAGAGCTGCGCCTCGAGTAGCGCGAAGTGCTGGCCGATGCACACCCGCGGTCCGGCGCCGAACGGTATGTAGTGATGACGGGGTCGCGCCTTCTTCTGCTCGGGCAGGAACCGCTCGGGCTTGAACGCGAGCGGGGCAGGGAAGTAGTCGGCGCGCCGGTGTACGCCGCGGATGTTGAGCAGCAAGATCGCGCGCGCCGGGAACTGGTGACCGCCGATCGTGACGGGCTCCGTGGATTCGCGCCCCGTGACGTACGCGGGTGGGTGCAGGCGCATCGACTCGTCGAGGACGGCCGCGGTCCACGGCATGTTCGGCAGGTCGTCGGGCGTGACCGTGCGATCTCCGAGCACGCGCGCGACCTCCTCCTCGAGCCGCTCGCGCGCGCTCGGGTTGCGTCCGAGGTGATAGAAGGTCCACGTCAGCGCGTTGGCGGTCGTCTCGTGACCCGCGAGGAACAGCGTCATGACCTCGTCGCGGATCTGGCGATCGTCGAGCCCACCTTCTTCGTCCTGCGACAGCAGCATCGCGGACAGCACGTCGCCGCGATCGGTGCCGCGTTTGCGGCCGTCGGCGATCAACCCGAACACGATCTCGTCGAGCATCTTGACCGCGCGCTTCATCATCAGATGGCGCGGCAGCGGCCAGTTGTAACCGAGCTGCATGGGGCTCGTGATCGAGGCGACCGTCGCGCGCATCGCGAGCTCGAGTGCGGTCGCGACGGTCGCGGCCTCGCGACGGACGTCCGCGCCGAACATCGTCTTGCCCGCGATCGCCAGCGTGAGCTCCATCATCTCGTGCGAGAGGTCGACCTGCTGGTTCGGGCGCCACTTCGCGATCTGTGTGTGCGTCTCCTCGATCATGGTGCCGGCGTACGCCGCGAGGCGCTTCGGAGCGAACGCGGGTGCGAGCAGCTTTCGATGCCGCTTGTGCACCTCCCCTTCTGCGTTGAGCAGCCCCGCGCCGAGCAGCGGTTCGAGGAACTGAATGCCGGCCGTCTTCTTGAACTTCGCAGCGTTCTCGGCGAGCACCTCGTGAATCGCGTCGGCGTCCGTGATCACGTAGACCGGCACGTGGAGCAGCTGCACTCGCACGATGGGTCCGACCAATGCGGCGTCGTCGTGCAGAGCGAGGCGATCGCGCCGGAAACGCAGCACGTTACCCAGGAGTGGGAGGCCTGGAAGCGTCGGCACCGAAGAGACGATCGGCGCGACATCGCGAAACACGCTGGTAGCGGAGGCCATGTCTGCATAGAATGCGAGCGATTGCTCACATTGCCAACTCGCGTTCCGAGCTTTCGTAGAAGGAGCCTGCCTTGTACCGCCAAGTAAAGACCACGCCTCGGAAACGGCCGCGCCAGACCCGCAGCAAAGCCACGGTGGATTCGATTCTGGAGGCGACGGCTCGGGTTCTGATCGAGCAGGGCTTCGATGGATTGACCACAAATGGGGTCGCGGAGGCCGCGGGAGTCTCGATCGGATCGCTGTACCAGTACTTCCCGAACAAGGAGGCACTCGTCGCCGCGATGATCGAGCATCACCTCGACACGAAGAACGCGATCACGATGAGCGAGCTCCAGCGGGTCGCGACCCTGCCGTTCGCACAGGCGGTGCGCGTGATGATCGAGCTGACGATCGAGAACTATCGCAAGCAGCCCGAGCTCAAGCGCGTGTTGATCGAGCAGGTCCCGCGCGTCGGTCGCATGGCCAAGGTCGCGGCGCTGCACACAGGCACGCAGCAGATCGTCGCGGCTCTGTTCACGGCGCGGCGGAGCGAGCTCAGCGTTCGCGATCCAGACACCGCGGCGTTCATCGTGATCTCGTCGATCGAAGCGATCTGTCAGAGGGCGGCTTTGTTCCAGCCAGCGCGCCTACGCGATCCGGCGCTCGTCGACGAAGCGACGATGTTGGTCACGCGATACCTCGGTCTCAAGTCCGACTGACGGGCTTGTTCTCGGCGTCGCGACGCGCAACAGTTCGCGCATGCGATTCGCCTCGTTGCTGCTGGTCCTCGCCGCGTGTCCTGCGAAGCCACCGCAACCTCCGCCGCCAACAACCACGCCGGGCGTGGGCTGTCCGACGGCGCAGAACGTCTACCTCGCGCAGTACATACGACCGCCCGAGGGACAGCCCGGCTACTCCGGGTGGGCACTCGCGCTCCACAACACGAAGGTCGACTCCGTCGAGGGCAAGCCTCCGTTTGGCGCGATCGATCCGGCGACGGCGACGGCCGCCGGTGTTCCACCCGCGCCCCAGAGCATCTGGATCCTCCCGCCCAACGCGCCGCTGTGCAAGGCGACGATCGGCGGCTACTACGCCGAGGCCATCGACGCGCCGACGAAGAACATCTCGTACGGCGTGACGCTCGCCGGCTGCGCCGCCCCGACGAATCCCGACGATGCAGGCATCGCGATCGGGATGGTGTCGAACGAGCCACCCTCCGAGTGCCACCCGCTCGCGCCCCGCGGTGTCGCCGCGCGACTCGGCACCAGCGAGAAGGGCGCGTGGTCGCGGCCGGCGAAGGAGACGCCGATCCCCGACGCGTTCGCGACGATCATCCCCGAGCGCGCGTGCGTCGCGCCGGACTGCGAGAAGCTGTGGTCGATCGCGCAGATCGATCTCGCGAACAAGGCCGTCGCGTGGTCCGCCGCCGTGAACTGGCTCGAGGTCCCACCGAACGCGGATCCGAAGAGCGCGTGCTCGTGGAGGCTCGACACCTATTCGGGCTTCTTCGTCGCCGGCCCCGACGGCGCGCCGGTCAAGGTGACCGACGGACAGGATCATCCGCTCGCGCTGTTCGTCGTTCTCGTGGACAAGACGGGCGCGAAGGTGCTCGTCGCCGATGGCACCGGCGAGTACTCCACGTACGATCTCGCGAATGGCGCAGCGGCGCTCGGTCGCCACCTCGTGTGGATGATCGACGATCCGCGGGCATACGGCGCGGTCGATCACCTCGGCCCGGAGTGCCCACCCGCCGGACCGTAGTTGCCTTACGTCGCAGGTAATGGCGCCGCCGCGCGCAGGGTGGACGATGGAGTATGCGCTTCGTCGTCTCCGCGGGGCTCCTCGTCGCCGCCTTTATCCATCTCGTCCCACTCGTCGGTGTGCTTGGCGAGTCCACGCTCTTGGCGCTGTACGGCATCGACGCGAGCGATCCGACGCTGGCGATCCTCCTGCGCCATCGCGCCGTGCTGTTCGGAGTGCTTGGTGGCTTCTTCGCTTTCGCAGCGTTCGTCCCGGCCTACCAAGTCGCAGCGCTCGTGATGGGTGCGGCGAGCGCGGCGGCGTTCGTGGTGATCGCGTGGTCGACGCCGGGGTCGAGCGCCGCGATCGCGACGATCGTTCGCGGCGACCTCGTCGCGATCGCAGGACTGGCCGTCGCTTCGATTGCCCGCGGGATGCTTTGAAGCGACGGTCCGTTACGCGAAGAGCCTGAAAATAGTCAGGGTAGGCGAGGGGTACGTTCGCCCCATTGGCGGCCGATCCTGGGTAGTGTCCCGGTCATGGCACATCGGTGGCACTTCTTCCGTGCAGGTGGCGTAGATCAGGTTTCGTTGCGCGACGGGAAGGACCTTCTCGCGCTCAAGGAGCTCGACCAGAAGCTGTGGGTCGCGCTCGCGATGCCGGTCAAGGGCGTCGATATCGACGCCGCGACGCTCACCCTGATCGACAAGGACACCGACGGGCGCATCCGCGTCGCCGACATTCTCGAGACGGTCGACTGGCTCGCGGCGACGTTCAAGTCTCCCGAAGACATCCTGAAGAGCGCGAACAGCGTGAAGCTCGCGGCGCTCAAGGACGACAAGGTGCTCGCCGCGGCCAAGCTCATGCTCAAGGACCTCGGCAAGGCCGACGCGAAGGAGATCAGCGTTGCGGACTCCGACGCGATCACGAAGGCGTTCACCGACACGGTGCTCAACGGCGACGGCGTCGTGATCCCCGAGTCGACCAAGGACGAGGCGCTGAAGAAGCTGATCACCGAGGCGATCGCCGCCGTGGGCAGCGTCCCCGATCGCTCCAGCAAGCCAGGCCTCGACAAGGCCAAGGCCGACGAGCTGTTCGCCGAAATCGACAAGCGCGCTGCGTGGATCACGAAGGGCAAGGACGCCGCGCTCGCACCGCTCGGCGATGGGACCGGCGCCGCCCACGACGCATTCGTCGCCGTGCGCGACAAGCTCGAGGACTACTTCACGCGCGCCAAGATCGCGAGCTACGACGCGCGCGGTGCGACGACGATGGGCGGACTGGAAGCGGACCTCGTAGCGCTCTCGCAGAAGTCGCTCTCCGCGAAGAACGAGGACCTCGCAAAGCTCCCGCTCGCGAAGATCGACGCGACCGGGCGCCTTCCTATGGATGCGGGCCTCAACCCGGCGTGGGCCGAGCGGATGGCGACGTTCGTCAAGGCGGCGGTCACGCCGATCCTCGGCGCGCGTCCGTCGCTCACCGTTGCGGATCTCACGACGATCGCCGACAAGCTCGCGGGCTTCGCCGCGTGGCGCGCCGACGAGGCGAAGACGAAGGTCGATGGATGGGACAGCGGCTGGGTACTCGAGCTTTCGGGGCCCGACGCGCGCAAGAAGCTCGCGGATCTGATCGCCGAGGACGCGGCGCTGACGCCGGAGTACGATCAGATCGCATCCGTGGCGAAGGCGGTGCGGTTGCAACGTGACGGTGCGCGCATCCTGCGCAACTTCGTCAACTTCAGCGACTTCTATTCGCAACAGGACGGCGCGTTCCAGGCGGGCACGCTGTACATCGACGCCCGCGCGTTGCATCTCGTCGTGCCGGTGGCCGACCCGGCCAAACACGCCGCGCTCGCCGCCGCGTCCGACGCGTTCCTCGCGTACTGCGACATCACGCGCAAGGGCGAGACGCGCCAGATCGCGGTCGCGGTGACGAACGGCGACTCGGACAACCTGTTCGTCGGTCGCAACGGCGTGTTCTACGACCGCGAAGGCAACGACTGGGACGCGACGATCACGAAGCTGGTCTCGAACCCGATCTCGATCCGCGAGGCGTTTTGGTCCCCGTACAAGAAGCTCGTCAAGGCGATCGAGGACACGGTGCAGAAACGCGCGGCGGCCGCCGACGCGGAGGCGTCTGCGAAGATGACGGCTGCGGGTTCCGCGGTCGGCTCAGCGGACAAGGCTGCGGCTGCTGCTGCCGCCGCGCCGCCCCCGGCGCCCGCCGCACCGAAGAAGATCGATCTCGGAACCGTCGCGGCGATCGGCGTCGCGATCGGCGGTATCGGCACGCTCGTCGGTGCGTTGCTCGCCGTGCTGTTTGGACTCGGCAAGTGGCTGCCGATCGGAATCGTCGCCATCCTGCTGTTGATCTCGGGCCCGGCGATGCTGCTCGCGTTTCTCAAGCTGCGCCGTCGCAACCTCGGCCCGATCCTCGACGCGAACGGCTGGGCTGTGAACGGTCGCGCGCGTATCAACGTCGCGTTCGGCGCCGCCATGACAGAGCTCGCGAAGCTGCCGAAGGGTGCGCAGCGCAGCCTCGACGATCCGTTCGCGGACAAGCGCACGCCGTGGAAGCGCTGGGTGTTCCTGATCGTGCTGCTCGTGCTCGGTGGGATGTGGTACGTCGGCAAGCTCGACAAGTACCTGCCGTTCACGATCTCCAGCGAGAACGCGCTCGGCGATTCTGCCCCGATCGTGAAGGCGCGCAAGGAGGCCGAGGCGAAAGCCAAGCCCGCCGCACCCGCGGCGCCCGCAGCCCCTGCGCCCGCCCCGGCGCCCGCACCCTGAAACTGAGCGTATGATATCGACGCGATGGAACCGTTCGTTCAGGGATGGGGCCTCACGATCGTCCTGTGCGCGTTCATCGTGCTGGTCTTCCTCGCGGGCTGGCTGCATGTTCACCGCGAGCTGACCTGGGTCCGCGCGCTCACGGACCACCTCGGCTTCGAGCTCGTGGCAGAGGAGGGCACGGCCAAGCCGCCCGGGTCCCTCGAGGTGCAGGCGATCCGCGACGAGGCGCACGCGATCCACACCGCGAAGGATCCGGCATGGGCGCAGAAGCAGGTGCGCAACTGGCAAATGCGCGCGAACCGGCTCGAGCCGACGCTGTCGTTCTGGACCGATCTCCTGCGCCAGCTAGGCCTCCTCGGCACGGTGCTCGGAATCGGCCTGTCGCTCGCGTACACCGGTAGCGACGTCACCCAGCTCCTCGGCCCACTCGCGCTCAAGGTGTGGACCACGGTCGCCGGTCTCGCGTGCTCGATCCTTCTGTCGGCGAGCTTCGCGCTGAAGCTGCCCGCGTGGGTCGACGCCGCGGAGAAGAACCTCGAAGCGTGGGATGCGCGCCGCCACGCGAAGAAGGACGCCACGTGAGGCAGCGCCGTCGCGGTCAGCGCCCCCCCGATCTCACGTCGCTGTTCGACGTGCTGTTCATCGTCGTGTTCGTGGCGCTGATCCGCGCGGCCGCATTCCAGAACGCCGCGGCAAAGCCACCGGACCCCGCGCCCGTAACCAAGCCCGCACGCCCGGTGCCTCCAGTGCTCCCGGTCGACGTCGCGACGCTGCGCATGCGCGCTCTCGTCGAGCTCGACGCGCAGCTCGCCAAGCGAACGCCGCTCGTGGTCCGCATCTCGGCGCAGAACACGATCGCCTCCGTCGAGGCCGACGGTAAACAGATCGCGCTCGACATCCCGCTCGTCGAGCACGATCCAAACCCGGACATCGCGCTCACGTACCTTCCCGATCGCTCGGTCGACCTCCGCCTGTGCAAGGTGGCTGCGCTCCACCTGAAGGTCGACGATCTCTCGCGCTACCTCGTCATCGTCGCTCCACTCCGCGCAGTCGCGGATCTTCCGCACGCATTGCACGACGGACTGTTCCGCGATCTCGATCGCTGCCTCGCCGATCAGCGCGGGCTCGCGACGATCGTCGATCCCGAACCCACCACACCGCCATGACCGAACCCGTTACACCCACCGCGAAGTCGATCGCGAAGCAGCTCGACCGCCGCCAGATGCGGCGCAGGTTGCTCTTCCTCGCGCTCGTCGTCGGCGCGATTATCGCGGCGATCACCTTCCTCACGTGCGGCCAGGGCTTCGGCCTCGGCGGCAAAGGGAAGGGCAGCGGCGCGGCCTCCGGCTCCGGCCCGGGCAGCGCGCTCACCGTCGACGCGGGTCCGAAGCGCTGCGCGATCCGCATCGCCGCCGCGGGCTCCACGGTGGACGGTCAGCCCGCCACCGTCGAGCAGATCGTCGCCGCGTGCAAGAGCACCACCGGCGCCGATGTCACCGTCACCGGCGACGCACGTCAGGGCGACTGGGACACGTTGCGCGCCGCGCTCGAAGCCGCCGAAGTCGCGATCGACAAGAAGTAGTCGCCTTCCGCTACGCGGCCGAGGTGTTCGCTGCCGCCGAAGTGACCGCTGCGCGAAACGCCGCCGGATCGTCCACGCCGACGACGATCCGCGTGCCATCACGCATCGTGATCACGAGCGTCGTCCCGCCGCCTACAGCCATGCGCACGGTGCCCTTCAGATACGCGCGCTTCTTCCAGTCATCGCCGAACTCCGGCATCGCTGCGATCGATTCGATCTGCGCCACCTCCACGACATGCGATCGCAGCACGCCGCGATACAGCTCGAGTCGCCCATCGACCACGCGATGCGGACGCTCGCGCATCGCCGCGTACAACCCGATCATCCAGACGAGCCCGTACGCCGCGAGCACGTGAACGACAACGCGCACCCACATCGCCGCGCGCGGCAACACGACGAGCTCGAGTAACAAGATGTCGCCAACCGCGAGCAGCGGGATGATCGGCAACATCAGCCGCAACCCGCTCTCGCGGTGATACGTGACGCCCTCCGGCACGCGCCGTCGCCATCCACCCGCCACAAAGCGCACCGCCATCCCCACCAGCGTCATCTCGACCGCCGCGAGCCTCGCGATCGCAGGCGGCACGAGCGCCTCGAGCGCCCGCGCGATCGCCACCTCCGCCCGCTCGCTCGCGTCGCGCCGCACGAAGACGCGGATCGCGACCACGACGAACGCGATCTCCAAGGCCACCAACAGCCCCACGCGCACGGGCCACAGCGCCTCGCCGACCGCAAACCCGACCAGAAGGACGACCACGAGCGCGGGCAACAGCAGCCGGGTCCAGGGCAGTTTCCCGCGGAACACCTCTCGCACCGTCGTCACCACGTGCGTTAGATGCCGCGGGAGCAGGACCCGTCTTGTCGTCGGTGAAGCTCGACGGACGACAGCTCGTCGCAGCGACCGCTTGACAGGTACCGGTCGCCCCGCTAGAAAAGCACCCTGCCATTGCGGGAGTAACTCAGTGGTAGAGTGCAACCTTGCCAAGGTTGACGTCGAGGGTTCGAATCCCTTCTCCCGCTCGATAGTTAGACGATCGTAGCTCCGGTGCCCCACCACTTCGCCCACCACTTGGGGCTCCGCCGGATTTCGGTGTCGAGCATATGGGGTCGAAGGTCGTTCCGCCGAAACAGTTCCCGCCGACCACACGGTGTCCGTGCGGTTCGCGTCAGGAGTTCGAAGACTGCTGCGAGCCGAAGGGCGTCGATGGCGATGCGCTTCATGCAGCGACCGCCGAGTCCCTTCGAGCCTCTGGACTCGATCCGGCCCTCGTTTACGCGTACGAGCGCACGCACCTGATTATCACGGCCGAGTTCCGCGAGAAGAACGTGCTCGCTGCAGCCGCGGATCTCGACGAGTGGGATGACGCGATCGCCGAGTACCGAGATCTGCATCCAACAAACTGATCGGGTTGCTCCAGCGTGCGGAGGCAGGATGGTTTCAAAGGTTGTCGAGTACATGTTTCAGCGGATGTGGCCACGGGTCTACCTCGACACCGCGGTTCTCTTCTCGATCGGCCGTCGTCATCTCGACGCATCACTGATTGATGAGCTGATCGCGGAGATCGAGAACCGCTCCGCCATTGTTGTGGTCTCGCACGCGCACTTTCGCGACTTGCCGTTCGGAGATCCGAATGCAGCGGCGCTTCTTGCTTCCGTGCTCGAACGGTTCTGGATTCGCGCCCTCGTGATGGAAGGCCCGGCCGAGATCGAGCCCTGGCAGACGCCTAACGCGGACATCGTCCTGGAGTCGTGCGCGAACATTCGCGAGATCCTGATGTCACCTGCAGCCGAACCGGTACTCGAAGCTGGTGCGGTCGCAAAGGTAAGCGCACATGCCGCTGCAATTGCCTTCAAGGAGGGTAGGAAGGCCACGATGCTGCCGAAGCAAGCACGCTTGTCGAACAAGCACGAAGCGATCGTAGTTCGCTCAGCGAAAGTGAGCGTACGGTGGACCGCACCTAATCCGGGCGCGTGATCGCCTTCCGCGTGTGCCGCAGGGTCGAGACCCTCGGTGGATGCGTTCACTTCCTGATCCATCCGATTCGTGGAGTCCCGACGATGCGAAGCGGGTCTTCGACGAGTGGCGGCAGAGCGGAGACTCTCTCGCTGCATTCGCGCGACGACACGGAATCTCATCGGCGAGGTTGTACTGGTGGAGGAAGCGGCTCGCCGCCGAATCGCTGGAGCTGACGACGCTCTCGCTGGTGCCTGCGACGGTGACGGGTGCTGCAGGGGCTGCGATCACGATCCGGCTGCCGAATGGGATCGGGATCGAGGCGACGAGTGCGACGCCGACGTGGATCGCGGCAGTGGTGGTGGAGCTGTCGAGGTCGTCGTGATCTTGGTGCCGCGCGCGGTGCGCGTGTACTTCGCGACGCAGCCGACGAATCTGCGCAAGTCGTTCGACGGCCTGACGAACGAGATCCGACACACGCTGGGCTACGACCCGCTCGGTGGCCACGTGTTCGTGTTCCTGAATCGGCGCAAGAACCAAGTGAAGTTGATCGTGTGGACGCGCGGGGGCTTCACGATCGTGCACAAAAAGCTCGAGCGGGGGACCTTCACATTTCCGTCGCGCGTGACCGGCGACGCGAAGAGCATCGCGATCGACGTGCACGAGCTCGCGATGCTGCTCGAGGGGATCGATGACTCGCGCGCGAAGTCCAAGCCGCGATGGGAACCGCCGCCGCGCGTCCGCGTGACGACGCACTGACGATCGATGACATTCACTCCCGTCGCGCGCCTCACCTCTTGCGTGCGATCGTGGAGCGATCAAGATGCGCGACGTGGAGCACGACGCGGCGACAGCGACCGACGTTTCCGCGGAAACGCCGCCGAGCGAGATCCGCGGCCCCGTGCTCGATGTCGTCCGCACGCTGCTCGCTGAGAATGATGGCGACGCCGTGCTCGAGATCGTGCGCAGGCTGGTGGCCGAGAACGCGGACATGTCGCGGCGCTTGGCGCGAATCGCGGCGCGCTTCAAGAAGAGCGAGAAGATCGGCAGGGCGCAGCTCGTCCTATTCGTCGATGCGCTCGATCGCGGCGAGGGCGAGCCCGAGTTCGACGGTGAAGACAGCGACGGCCCCGATGAACTCGATGCAGCCAATGTCGCTTTGCGCGCAGCGTCCGGCATCGACGATCCGGAGGATGACCTCGGCAAGGTCACGACGCGGCCACCGCGGCAGCCGGCGAATCGAGCGCCGGCACCGGAGCATCTGCGCCGTGTCGACAACCCGATTCCCGTCCCGACCGCGCAGCGGGCCTGCCCGCAGTGCGGCGTCGAGCGTACGTGCATTGGCCACGACACGACCGAGGTGATCGAGCTGATTCCGGCGGAAGTGATCGTGCGACGCGATCAGCGCGAGAAGCTCGCATGCAACGCGTGCGAGGCCGAGGTCGTGCGCTCGCCTGCGGGTGAGAAGGTCGTCGCGAGTGGCAAGATCGGACTCGCGCTGGCAGCGACGCTGCTCGTCGAGAAGTACGTCGACGGCCTCCCACTTCATCGCCAGCGCGAGCGGCTCGCGCGTCTTGGGCTCGACATCGCGGTGTCGACGCTCGCCGATCAGATCAAGTGGTGCACGGATCTGCTTCGGCCGCTGTGGCGCGCTGCGCTCGCCGAGGTGATCGCCTCTCGCGTGATGCACCTCGACGGCACCGGGCTCATGGTGCTCGACGGCAACGCGCCCCAGAACAAGAAGATCGGCGCGCTGTGGGGCTACGTCGGCGTGAACGTCGGCGAGGTGGTCGCCGCGTATCTCTACGTGTCGACCGGCAAGGCGACGGGACAACGGCCCGGCGAGCTCGGTCCGCAGGACATGCTCGATCTCCGCGAAGGGCTCACGGTCGCCGATGCCGCGGGCATCTTCGACGCCAGCTTCGCGAAGAACAAGAAGCTGATCGAGTGCGGCTGCAACATGCACGCGCGCCGCTACTTCGTGAAGGCACTCGACGCTGGCGACAAGCGCGCGGCGCTGCCGATCGCGGCGTACAAGAAGCTGTATGAGATCGAGCGCGATCTTCGCGAGCGCGGGCGTGGCTCCGACGAGGTGCTCGCCGCGCGACGCGAACGCAGCAAGCCAATCTGGGACGAACTGGTCGCGTGGTGCACGGTCCACAAGAAGCACGAACCTCCGACGTCGAGGCTGGGCATCGCGCTCCGCTACTTCACCAATCACCAGGTCGCGCTCGCTCGATTCCTCGACTACGGCGACGTACCGCCTGACAACGGCCTCGTCGAGCGCCTCCACGTCCGCACAGCGCTGACGCGAAAGAACTTCCTGTTTGCAGGATCCGACGGTGGTGCCGAGCGCGCGGCGATTGCGTACACGATCCTCGGATCGTGTCGGCTCGCTGGTGTCGACCCGCTCGAGTACCTGCGCGACGTGCTACCGCGCATGACCCGCAAGGTCCGCTTGCTCGATCTCTCGGCGCTGCTCCCGTCACGCTGGGCCGCAGATCGCCGCGCCGCGCAGACACCGGCGATCTGAACGCTGCGGGCGGCCTGCCACAGCTACGCGGCGATCATCAAGCCGGTGATCCCGCTGCGGTCCACCGTACGCTCACCAGCGAACGTACTCGGTCTCGGTCTCGCCGATGATGCTGCTGGAGCCGTCGACTACGGCGCGAAAGCGATTGACCTTGAACTCAAGCCAGCAGAGCGAGACGAGTTGATTCAACTTGTGTCGCCGGTTGAAGCATCGATCAAAGAACTTGAGCCAGTGCTGAGTTCACTCTCAAAACCAGAGCGCCTCGGAATTTGGAAGTACATCCGCGCGACGGCTGCGGATGCGCCTGGAATTTGGCTAGCAAGAGGGCTTTCAGGTGACCGCGCTCGAAATGTCGATGGCAAGTCGCTCGAGAGCGACAGCGTCGACCTGGAGCATTGCGGACACTTCCCTTACGTGGACATCGCCACATGCGACAAGCAAGCGTACGCCTCTATCGCTACACGGCTGAGCGATGTCAAAGGCTCTCGCACACCGTTGCTGTTCAAGAACGGTCAAGTCGCAGAGCTGTTGGCGCACTTGCAGACGCTACCGACACGGAAGGAATGGATCGATCGGGCAATTCGGCTCGACCTCGATCTGGATGTCGGAACGCCGTAGCAAGACGCATGACGCACTCGATGACCCCGAAACGCCGCGATTTCAGTCTTCGCTGAGCATATCGTTGGCCTCGTCCTCGTCGAGCCCCAGGTCCTCGGCAAGATCTTCTGCGTCGCTGTAGCCTCTCGCTCGTGCTTTGCAGTCGGCGTCGCAGTCTTCCGACTCGTCCGAGTCATCGTTCGAGTCATCGTCCGACTGAGCCCGTCGCGATCGGTAGCCCAGACCCGAGAACGATGAAGGTGCGCTTTCAGTGATTGCAATCTCGTCTCGGCGGGGAAGGCCTGCGAACTGGCTCTTCGTAAGTGGTGCGCGCGCTGAGGAGTTGTGCGTCGCTGCGAGTCCGCATCGATGAATGTCCTCGTCCAAGAGACCTTTGCGTTTATGGACGAGGCCATCGATCGTGCAGCCACACACCAACGCCCCATACGCTCGTGGCGTATCTGCGGGAACCGTCCCGAAGCAGTCGACGAGAGCAGCGACGATGTTCTCCGTTGGAACCGGGAGGCCACGTGCGTAGGGCGACGCTCCCTTCGGATTCTTGGCGTACTGGGAACATTTCTTCCGCTGCGCCGCATTCAATGGCAACGGTTTTTGTCCAGACCGAACATTCACTCGCGCAGCGTCTGCCACGCAAAGACAGTTCGCCGACTTTGACAGACCGGCTGCAGCGTCATCGGAGCCGTAGCAATCATTGAACACCGCTATGGTTGCAGCACCAAGCTCGCGCGAGTTGAAGTAGTTCGGAACGTCGATTCTAAGATGTCCGAAGAAGGTGCGGACGTCCGGCTGTTTGGGAGATGGGTGCGTGATCTCTGCGGCTCGCGCTGGCGGAGTCGATGAATAGTGCGTCGAAGCGGAACTGGTCGCGCTGGATTCTCGCGATTCACAGCCCGGCGTTCCAGCAACTGCAACGGCAAAGACTAGGACGGCTCGCCTCGTGCTCATCGCAACTTCCTCCCACCGGCACCATGCACCTCTTGAGGTTACGTTGAACGCCGCACGAAGGCGCCATCCGTCCGAGCCCGATGACCCGACGCTACCCGAGCTTAGCCAACCACCCGAAGCGTAGCGCCCTGTTGCCGTGCCGCCCACGCCGAGAGTTCCGCGACACTCCAACCTAGTCGTCGCGTTGCGTCGAGGTATTCGACGGCCGCAGCGTCCTCGCCGTGTCGGATCAATTCCTGCGCGAGCTTAGCGTCTGGTTTGTGGCGTAGTCGCCCGGGGCGGACGGCTGCAGCATGCAATCGCGCCTTCGCTTCCACGAGGTCTCCTGCTGCCAGGGCGACACGGCCGAGAACGATGTTGGCCTGGTGGTGTCGTTCGACCACCGAGTCATCTGCATCGTCCTCCTCGAGAAGCGATTGCGCTGTCTGTCTTGCGCGTTCGATGTCGCCCGCGATGAGGTACGCGTTCGCGAGATCGATCTGAAGATACGAGCGCTGCGATGCATCTGCGGTGAGCCCGATCGCGATTGCGAGCTCGCTCGCTGCGTCGCGCGCACGCTCGACAAAGTCCGCTTCGTTGTGGTCGGAGCCAAGCATCAAGAGGAACGCGAGGCGTTCGTGCCACTGACTCACGTCGCGATGGAGAGCGACGCATCGCCTAAGAAGATTGATCGCGAGATCGGTGTCCTCGACCGCGAGGAAGTTGCTGGCATTGACGAGAACGGACCACCGTTTGGGAGAGCGATCGACCGCGGCGAGCCATGCGAGTCGCGCGCGTTCGTAACCCTCGGGAAAGCGCTCGTCGATCATATGCGGGTACAGGTCGAGATCAGGACGATGCTCGATGAACCACAAGCTGTGCTCCGTGAGCTGAGCGTGTCCACGGCGGTTCAGCTGAAGTCGCCAGTAGTGCACGAGGAGCTGGGTGCGGGCTTTGACGTCATCCGGTTCGAGAACAATGCTGCGCTCCAAGGTCTCGACAACCGCGTCATCAAGAGGAGGGGTGCGAAGGCAGGTCTTGATCCATGCTTCCAAGTCCTCCATCCGTTGAGCCTACCGAGTGACCGTCGACCTCAGCAACGGAATCCGCACACGAGCACGGCGTCGAGCGATGGCGGTTAATCCCCCGTCAGTCGCCTTGTTGAGAGCTCCTGGAGGATCTCGCTGCAGTCGACGGTGAGTTGGGCAACTGTCGCTGTGCCCTCGAGAACCTTGCTGCCTTGTTGCAGTAGGTCCCCGACAGCTCCGAGAAGTTCGGTTACGGAGGATTGAAGGTCGCGCACTCTCTCCTGTGTGGACGCAACTTCCGCGCGCAGTTCACCAAGCCACCGCTGGGCGATGATGATTGCACCAATGATGACAGCCGCATTGATGAAGGGCGTGATGGATTCCATGGAACGAGACTACTCCGCAGCTCTTCCGGCGCGGCGCAGATCGCTTTCTGCATGGCGTCGCCGCCTTCCGCGCTAGCTCGACGTCTTTTGGATCGCACTGGACTGGAACTCGATTCCCACTGCCGCTTCCCCGGGACCGTCAGAGAACCTACAAGCGAGTTGGGCGCGCGCGACGCAGCATCTAGCGGTCTACTGTGCGCTGACTGCGCGGAACGCTATCACGCGCGAAAGCGAGATCTCTTGCAGCGGCATCGCGTACTGCGGACCTTCGATCTCAGCGGGGAACGCAACGCTCGCGCACTGGAAATGCCGGATGAGCAATGTCGGACTGGCACCGTTCATCACTGGCGGAACACATCTCCATCAGCGTGTTTGCGGGAGTCTGCATCAAGAAGCAGTACGCCGTATCAGCCTCGGCGCACTCACCATCAAACCCCTCTTTGGCGAGTTCGTCTCGAGTTAGCTGACATTGCTTGCGTTCCCGCTCGCAGCTCATCAGCTGGCCGTTGACCTCGACGCAGTAGAACGGAGCCGAGCGTTTCGCGGTCCGCTTGATCACACATGGACCAACTTCACTGAAATCGCTCGACCCGTGTCTCGCGCGCGAAAGTCGCTGGCACTCGTCGAGACCTCTGGTGCAGTACTCCTCTCTTTTGCCGCTAACCGCGCTTGTCGCCGTACTGCAAACGGCTGCGCCTGTAGGAAGGCAGGAGATAGAGGTCATCTCGCCAAAGTGATTCGCAGTGGAGAGGCACACCTCGCGTTTGTCTCTGCAGAGCGTGCCGTCGCTCTGATCGAAACAGTACCAATAGTGCGGGACGGTCTCGATCGCTTGAGCTTGGGCCGCTGGAGCAGGCTCGTCGGCTGGTGTGGTCGAAGCGGTCGGTTGTTGTCCGCAAGCGACCAACACTGCGAAAGGAACGAAGCGTGGCCGTGGTAGTTCCCGCACTATTCCTGGATCATACCTCCGCGTCGATCCACCCGCCGCACTGCGCATGAACGAACACTTGGTGGATGCTCGCCAAGAACCCAGGATCGTGACCACGCGCTCCGGCCGTTCGAGTCTCACAGTGGCGCAGCAATCTTCTCTCGTAGCAAGCAGATGATCCCGTGCTCGCTGCTTCCGATGTGCATGTCTTCGAACGAATGCGCGAGCGCGAAGGGACGTAGCGCGATGTGGAGAGCACGCATCATCGCTGGCTCGTTCTCGTGAAGCGCCGATGAGAGTCCGCTGCGGTGTGGCTGGTCGAGCAGCGAGATCAGATCGCGTTGTCCCCAACGTTCCACGTGCGCAAGGGCGGCAGCGGCGATGTCGTTCGCGATCTCCGTATAGACGGTTGGGATTTCAGGCTGCATCGCGGACCTCATCGTGTGCACGGTATCCACGCTGGTGAAGCCAACGCCGGGAATGCGAGCGCGCGGATTCGGGCAGCGACATGCACGCAGTTCGTGCCTTGTGGATGCCGATCCAGAAGACGTGGATGTCGTCGGGCATTCGAATGTTCCACTTGATGAAGTGGGCGTGGAGAGTTGGATAGTCGAGCGAGAGCAGTGCGCGATCACGTTCGGTGACGAATTGGCGAATGAGAGCGGTGTCCATGAGAGTCATCCTAGGGGTCGGGTCGGACATCGAAACCCGATCCGATCGACCTGTCCGCAGATCGGACGAGCCTCCACAGAAACGGCAGAAATGGCACTCCCGTTGGGGTTCTCAGGGGTTACTGAACGCGCGGACAGTGCCGTCATATCGATCAGTTACGGTCCTTATAGATGAAGGTTGGGACGACTGAAACCGAGCCGGGCGAGGGGCCGCCGTTCATCGCCTCGGAGGAATGGATCGATGACTTTGAAAGACAGTCCACGGCAAAGGGGTTCGAGACCAAGATCAAACGGTTCGCGCGCATGCGCGCGAACATGGTCGCGCTCGCAGGGCGGCGCGTTGACGAGTTCTATGTGGAGGAGCTCGTGAGCGACGCGATCGCGGACACGCTCGCGGGCGTGCTTGCGTGGCATTCGGAGCGCGTGTCGCTCGAGAAGCATCTCGTGGATGCAATCGGGTCGCGGACGCGACACGACTACGTCCAAGCGTTGCGTCGACCGCATCTCAGCATCGATCTCGGCGATGCCGAGCCATCGCTGCTGGCTGATGTCGAGGTCGCGTTGGCGGAGACACGAACAGAGGCCGACACCGACCTGCGATCCGCGACCGCTCGCGCGATTCAGGAGATTCGATCGGTCGCCGTGAACGACAACGACGTACTGCGACTCGTCGATGCCTACGTCGCGGGTGTCGAGAAGAAGACCGACGTCCGACGCGAGTCGGGTCTCAGCTCGAAGCGATACGAGGCATCGCGAAAGCGTCTCCATCGAATCGTTCGCGATCTCCCAAACGAAATTCGCGATGTCCTTCGCACGTGAGGAACCGATGACCGGAACGAACAAAGTCACAGACCTCGACATCCTCGACGCGATCTACAACGACGCGGCCCTGGTCGAAGCCGAGCATGGCGAGAGCACGCCCGAGGATCAGAAGTGGGCTGAGGGACTGCGCGGACAGGTTCAGGCGCGACTGGCCGAGATGCGACGCAACCTGACGCCGGCTGCAGGCGTTCCGCAGAAGGCGAAGCCAATTCGGGCCTCGTTGCTCGCGCTCGGACGCGATGGGCTGATCGAGAAGCTCACGCAGCTCACGAAGACAATGAGCGGCGACGTGCAGTATGCGCATCGTCATCTCGGGGGACTGAGCGACGACGATCTGCGACGTCTCATCGACACGCTGGATTCGAACACTCACGACGCGGGGTAGGGCTATGCGACATGACTGGAACCGCGACGCGCAGCGATCTGCGCGGGCGCTGCTGCATCGCTTTGGCGTTCGCGAACCGCACCACGTGATCGTCGAGGCGTTCGCAGCGCGGCTCGGCGTGGAGATCATTGAAGCGCCACTCGACGGCGCGACCGCGCAGCTCGTTCGCATGGGATCGCGCACGGTGATCTTCGTTGCCGATCGCGTCGTCGATCCCGCGGCGCGGCGCTTCAGCATCGCGCACGAGCTTGGCCACCTCGTGCTCAAGCATCCGTCGCGCGATCCGAAGGAGCTATGTGGGAAGTACGGATCTCCACGGCACAACGATGCCCGCGACTTTGAAGCGGAAGCAAACGCGTTCGCCTCAGAGCTGCTGATGCCGTCGCGCATCCTGCGCCAGAGTTGCGAGATCTCTCCAGTGGATCTCGAGGTGCCTCGCCGGATCGCACGCGAGTACAACGTTTCCATTCTTGCGAGCGCTCGGCGGTTCACGGAGCTGGCCAGCGAGCGGTGTGCGGCGGTGTTCTCGGCAGGACGCGAGGTGAAGTGGTGCGCGCGGAGCGCGACGTTCTCCCACGCGATCATCCGCGGGCGACGCATCGAATCGTCCTCTCTCGCCTGGGACTACTTCGCGCGTGGCGCGATCGCCGATGAGCCGCAAGCGGTCCCCGCCGATGCATGGCTCGACACGCCCGAAGACGTCGACATCATCGAGCATTCGATCTGTTCCCGCGAGCTTGGCACCGTGCTGACGATGCTCTGGGTCCCCGAACGCGCAGCTTCGCGCCTCGGATGGGACGAGAACTAAGTACCCAATCGAGTCGCGGGCTTCATTTCACGCGATTCGTGCATCACGTTCGACGGTGATTCGACGCGGCGGAAGGGACTCGCGCGGAATCTCTGCGCGCTTCGCACGCCCAATTCCGGGGCAAGTCTTCGCAATGTCCCGCGCCATGCTCTCGCGTTCGAACGCTCCGCTGTCATGGGGTGCGGATACGTTGCGATCGTGGAGCTTTGCTGTCCGCGAGGCGACTCGCTATGCGATCGCTGCATCGCCGATTCGCTCGCACAGATGAGCGGCGTCGCTGCGTGTCGCGGCGAGTTCTGGGCAATGAAGGTTTCAGAGCGATGCGCGATACGCCGGCCGTGGCCCCTCTATGAGGGTCGCTGCCGCGAGCTCGCGCTTCGTCGCGTGTTCGATCTCGCCAGTGACGAGAGGCTTCGCGAGCAGCTCGCGATGCTCGTCGTGAAGTGGGCGTCGCGATGGTGGGAGCGCGCCGGTCGCGCGGCTCCGAAGGCCGCGAGCGACCGATCGAGATCTTCAAGAATCTGATCGCAACGTGTCTGCGAATGCTCGTTGGCCGCCATTACCTATTAGGAGGTCACGAAGCAATGTCGGAGCTAGCGTTCAACATCAACGGCGAGCCATTCGAGCTACCCGGAAGCGCGTCGGGTTGGCGCGTTCGTCGTCTCAAACAGAAAGGTGCACCGGAGGTCGTGTACGGACGCGACGGGATTCCGCTCGTGCTGTCCATCGATGCAGGTCTCGACGATCTGCGCGTCGAAACGGGTGCGCCGGGGCGCTATCGCCTCGACCCGATCGACGAAGCCCATCGTCCGATCGCGAACGCGCAGGCCGCGTACGTATTCGTCCATGCGGACGCGCGTCCGGCCGTTCACAACACGAGTGCGCTTCCCGCTGCGTCCGACAACGTCGTGATCGAAGCGATGCGCATGAACGCGGAGATCGCGAAGTCGGTCGTCGATCGCTTTCCACAGATGGTCGAAGCAGCAGCATCGCTTCTGCGTGCGGCGGACGGCGCCGGACTGCCGAAGCGCGAGCGCTCCACGGAAGTTGCGGACGACGATGAGGACGATGACGCGAGCGCCCCGCCGCCCGCGTTCGATCTCAACGCCCTCGTCGCGCAGATCGTGCCGATGCTCGTCATGGGACTCGCTAACGGGAAGGCGAAGCTGCCCGACGTCGCGTCGGTCCTGGACTGGCGCAAGGCCTCGGCCGCCTCGCGTGCTGACAAGGCGCTCAGCAAGGCGAGCGCGGTGGACGTCGTTCCAGACAACGCGACCGATGTCATCCCGCCGATCGATCCCGAGACGATGACGCATTTCATCGCGATCCAATCCGCACTCAAGCCCGAGGAGGCTGCGCTCGCTCGCGAGGTCGCTGGCAATCTTCGCGCCGCCGAACTGCACGCGTGGTTCGACGAGCTGAAGAAGCTCACCGTCCCGCAAGCGGTGCAGAAGATCCGCGTACTCATCGCCGGCAACACGGAGGCCGTGTCGTGATCGGCCTTCCGTTCAACGACCTGCGTTGCCTCGGCTCGATCACCGAGGTCGTCGCCGAGCTGGTCGCCAACCGTGACGAGGTGCTCTCCGAGCTGATCAAGAATCACCCGACCACCGAGAGCTTGAAGGACTGGATCCGCACGTTGCCGCAACGCGACGACGAAGGTGACCGCGAGGATGGTCCCAAGGTCGGCGAATGCAAACCGCCTCAGCGACTGCGCATCCCGGCGCCGGATCCGAACTGCGTCGAGCGCGCGGCCCTCTACATCGCCGCCGCCGAGCTGATCGATCCGGCGCCGGTCCGGCAGCTCGCGACTCTCGATACGGACGTCGGTCTCCATACCTTTCCCGTGGAGAACGGTGCGCCCGTGATCCTCGACCCGCGCATTCCGCGGAACGGGCTCGATGGTGGATTCGCGATTGCTTCGCGTCGGCCCATCGAGATCGATCCGCGCGACGCGATCGAGTGGACCGCGCAGCTCGCGGAGACGAGCGTGATCGACGTCCGCAACGGAGCGAGTCGTGTCCGCAAGGCGCGCAACGCTGTCATGCAACTCGTCGATGAAGGCATTCCGCCCGCATCGCCCGAGGTCGTCGAAGTCGTGGGCTGGATGCTCGCGATGGCAGAGAAGGCCGCGCGCAAGTTCGGTCCGCGTGCTCTCGCAGTGGTTCGCACCACCGCGCAGGCGATCGCTGATCTCGCGGACGAAGCCATCGCGCGATCGCAGACGCGCAATGTCGCGCTCGAGATCGGCGGGCTTCGTTTGCAGCCCACACCATGGATGTCTGCGCTCGCGCGCATCGCAGGAAACATCGGCTTCGGCATCGGGTCCGCGGCGCTTCGTTCGAAGCTCGCGACGCTCGGCATCGGCGACGACATGTTCGGGCTCGTCGAGGAAGAGTTGAACCGCGAAGGCCTGACGATGGGCAAGCTCGCGAAGCCGCCGAAGCTCGCGATGTTCGGCGGCAACGCCACGAACCGCGCCGCGTAGGCGCGCTCCCAGGTAACCGCGCGGCGCGTGGTGCGTCGCGCAGGAACAGATCCGCTCGCTTCGTGCGGGCATGGCCGGGCTTTGCCCGATGTCAGAGGAGAATCGTGTGAAGAAGCAGGACAAGAAGAAGACAACCAAGAAGGGAGCGAAGCCAGCGGCGGCACGCACGCCGATGTCGGTGGTTCCGCCGACGCTGAACTGGACGCCGCTGTTCGGTGCGTTCCGTGACGCCTTCGAGTGGGCGCTCGACATCGCTCGCGCGATCGCCCGCGACTACCCCGAGGAGGTCGAAGCCGTGGAGCGCGTGCGTACCTTCATGCGCAAGCGCATCGCGGGTGAGTCGGCGGCGATCGACGAGGAGGACATCCTGTTCACGTTCGGCCTGCTGCTCGCGGCGATCGAACGTGACCTCGGCCCGATCGGGAAGCGCGTCTCGACCGCCGCATTGGCATCGAGGCTCGCGTTCCCCAGCGCGGCTGCGTGGGAGCGCTTGTTCCTTCCCGGCGCATCGGGCTCCTACGACGCCGCGACCCGCGGCTTCCTTCGTAACCCGTTCGCGTTCGTGTTCGGCGACATCGCTTCCGCCTGAAGGAGACGTCATGGCCAAGAAGAAGAAGCACAAGTTCAAGCATCGCAATCTGGCGCCGAGACCGACCGCTCGGAACCTCACCGCACCTCGTGCACCGCGTCCACGTCGAGCGGAGGAAGACACCTCGATGCATCAGCTCGGCTACACCGCTGCGGGTGCGGCTGGGACTGCACTGCTCGGCTCGTTCCTCGCCCGCCAGGGATGGGCACCGAAGACGATCGCAGGTGCGCTCACCGCGGTCGGAGCCGGGCTCGCGTGGAAGGGTGATGGCTCGACGATCAAGAGCGTCGGAGCGGGAACGATGTCCGCTGCTGGAAGTCAGCTCGCGTTGATGCTCATCGACGACCGCGAGAAGACCACGACCACCACGGTCGTGAAGAAGCCCGCGAATGCCGACGAGTTGCCGCCCGGCGCTCTCGAGTCCGCGTTCGAGCGTGCGCGTGAGCGCCTCGCTCTCGCGTCATCCGAACAAGAACTGTCCGCGTAACCAGAAAGGGAATCGGGGGTCGGGGTCGCGCGAGCGGCACGAAGCGCGACTCACACAAGGAGACCTATGGAAGAAGAGTACGCAGACATCTACTACGTCGATTCGCGAAACGCTGTTGTCGATCACCGTCGTCGTCCCTCACCGACGACGCAGTGGCGTCCGCGTCCGCGCACGACGGCAACGCCGATGCCGCCGACGCGTACGGTGTATGTGCCGCCGCAGCAAACCGTCTACCCGGATCCCGCGATGTACGCGAATCCGATGCAGCCGGTGATGTACCCGCAGCCGTTCCCCCAGCAGATGGGTGCGCGGATGCTGTTCGGTCGTTTCACGATCGCGCAAGTCATCGATGCAGTCGTCAAAGGGTTCGCCGCGATGAAGTCGCTGCCGACGGCACCTGCACCGACGCGTGACACTCCAACGGATGTCGCGAACATGGTGCTGTATCAGAACGCGCTGGCCGACCACGCGAAGTTCGACGAGCGCATCCGTACGCTCGGGGACATCGTTGCGAAGCTGGCGGGCTAGGAGGGCGTCATGGCAACGCCTCCCTACCTCGGGGCAACATCCGGTATCGCCGTTGGCGATAACTGGTTCGCGCGCCTGACCTCGAACTTCGCGAGTTCGGGAACTCCGATCTATGCCGGTGCCGGGCAACCGTCGCCGTACGCGGCCGGAGTTCTCCAATCGTCGTCGTCACCGATCTACGCCGCAGCTCCGGCGAACGCGTCGGAGACGGCGCCGTCGGATGCGACGCAGGCCGTGGAGCTTCAGTGTTTCGAGGACTCGTGCCCGATCGATCCGGCGGCGCTTGCTGCAGGACAGATCGCGATCGTGATTCCTCGGGACCGTCTCGGTCCGTAGCAACGCCACGTAGCAACTAGAACCGCAACAACGCCGCGCCGAGTGTCGCTCGCTCGACCCCGGCCCCCGATTCCTTTTCGTTCCCCTTTGGAGAACCAATGTCTATCGAACGCAACACCTGGATTCAGATCTTCAGCGCACTGCGCTCTGCCTCTGCCGCCTCTCGCGGCGAAACCTACGAAGCCCCGGACATCAGCGAGCTCGCATGGCCGAACACGACGGGCGCCGATGTTGTCGCCATCGCAGCCATCGTCGATCCCTTCCTGCGGGCGCAGCCGTTGCGCTTCGGCGGACACGGACTCGCGCGTCGATGGCGCGCTGTCGTCGACGAGATGGATCACGCGCTCGTTCTCCCCGCGCGCGAGTACGTGCGCAATCGAGAGTTCTGGGGAGTCCTCGCGTGCATGTGCGTCTACCTTCACTTTCACGAGATCGCGCCACCGTCGGCGGATGTCGTCGATTCGCTCATCGACGCAGTCGGCACGGACTCCGCGCTTCGCAACGTCGGCCCGAAGGGCGACGGCCCGTTCAAACACTTCGACGGTGTGAAGACGTTCGACGATCTCTACATCGCTCAGTTTCGGCACCTCCGCGAGCTGCGAGGCGTCGATGCGGATCCGAAGGGTGTGCAACCCATCCCGCGCTCGACCAACGAAGACGTCGTGCAGCTCGCCGACTACTGGAGCAAGCAGCTCGGCGCGGTCAAGGTCGTGATGGGACACGCGGGCGTGGTCCAGCGATGGAAGGCTGCGCTCGCCGACGTCGAGCAGTTCGCACGCAAAGGCGACCCGTATGCCGTGTATCCGAAGAACGCGGCGTTCTGGCCCCTCCTGAAGTCGACCGCGATCCACGTCGCCGCCGCGGATGAAGCGCCGAGCAAGTTCGACCTCGCCGTCGACTCCGTGAAGGACAGCCTCAAGAACCTCCCCGAGAACATCAAAGGTGGAGCTGTGAAGGCAGCCGACGCACTCGCGAGCGCTGCGGGTGACATCGCCGGCGGCATCGGCAAGATCGCCAGCGAAGCAGGGAAGGGACTCTTCTCGAGCTTCGGGACGCCGCTGCTCGTCGGAGCGGGCCTCGTTGGTCTGTTCCTGATCACGCGCAATCGCGCCGAGACCAAGGAATCGTAGTCATGAGCGGGCTCGCATGGCTCGTGGGTGGCGGCGCGCTCGCGACGTACTGGTGGTCTCGCACCTCGCCGAAGACGACGAGCTCGCAACCGCCGCCCGTCGTGAAAGCGCCGCCGCCCGGCCAGTGGGTCTGGCCCGTCGCTGCGTGGAAGGGACGATCGCCCGTTGTCTCCGACGGATTCCACTCGCCGCGTCCCGGCGTCGCGCGCCACGGCGGCGTCGACATCATGTTCAAGCGACTCCCGGCGGACTCGTTCAAGGCTGGCACCCCCAACGCATCCAAGGCGTTCGTCATGCCTGACGGCCATCCGGTGCTCGCCGCGTCCGACGGTGTTGTGTGGTCGGCGATGCCCACGACGCGCGGCTATGCCGTCGTGATCGATCACGGTCCGCGCAAGCTCGCGACGTTCTACACGCACCTCGACAAGATGCTGGTCGCACCGACCGCGCGCGGCGCGACCAAGCAGAGGGTGCGTGCGGGTGAACCGATCGGAACCGTCGGCTTCAGTCCTCTCGATGGCGAGAAGCTCAAGCACCTGCACTTCGAGCTGTGGCTCGGAGGACCAGGGAAGTCCGCCGATCCGGAATCGCTGATGCGCAGCTGGGAGGTCGTTGCCGATCCGCGCGAATCACTCGTCGCGCGAAACGGCGCCTCGTACCGCCTGATCGGCGAACGCGGCGAGGCCTATCCCCAGTGGATTCGCGATCTCAAGGATCGCGCGGGCGTCTACATCATCCGCGACGCCGACTCCCACGAGACGCTCTACGTCGGTTCATCGACGGGCCAGCTCTACGACACGCTGACACGCCACTTTCAGATCTGGCGCCGGTGGAAAGGCTTCTGGAAGGGCCAGTTCGCCGAAGGACACGATCCAGGTCTCACCTACGACCGCGGAAGCGTCGAGGTTGCCGTGCGCCTTACGCGTCCGGACCGCGCGCTCGATGAAGAAGCACGCCTCATTCAACGCCTACGTCCTCGCGACAACTTGCTCGGCCAACCCGCCGACGTCGCCGAGGAAGAAGTTCCGTTCTGATCACACAGGAGCAAATCGACAATGACCACGCGTTCTCGTTCCAACTCTCGCGCTGCCAACTCCAACGCAGCACAGTGCTCTCGTCCAATCTGGCCGCTGCCAGCGATCAACGGTCGACCGCCGGTGATCGTGGGACCCAATCGCCGTGGACCGGGGCTCGGGCTCGCGTACGCACGAATGACGTCGAGCGACCTCGTTACGACGTACGCGCCGAACACGCTCAACGGCACCGCGACGCACTTCATGCCGGACCGCATCCCGGTGTTCGCAGCGCGCGACGGCGAGATCGCGCACGTGGGTGGCCCGCGCGGTACGCACTGCGTGCTCGTCGATCATGTGAACGGATGGGCGACCTACTACAGCAACCTCGAGCACGTGTTCGCGAGGACGTCAGGCCTGCGAGCGCCTCGTCGCGAGCCGGTGAAGGCTGGCGACGTCCTCGGCTACGCAGGGGCAGGGGAGGGCGAGTTCAAGTCGCTCGACTTCGAGCTGTGGAAGCGCGGCGAGGAGCACTTCGAGCCGGTCGACCCGGAGAAGGAGATGACGAGCTGGCTCGTGCTTCCATGGCTCGACTATCGACTGACACCGATCGAGCCGTACGTTTCGGAGGTGGCGGCGTGATGGAGGAGCACATCGAAGCCATCCGCGCGTCTGTCGCGCCCATCGCGTCGGACGAGGCACGCGCTGCTGGCCTGACATCGTGCCGCGCGATTCTCGCGGTGTTGGAAGTGCGGGATGTCTCGACCACGGCGCCGCTCGCTCCTCCCACGCAAGGCGATGACCTGGCGACGCTCGTCACCTCGATCCTCGGCTCGCTGAAGCACGTGAAGCCCGAGCAGCTGCTCGACATGGCGATCGCGTACCTCTCGCAGAAGCTTCCTCCGGGATCCGCGATGCCAGCCGCGCGCCCGATCAACTTCCACTTCGTTCCCGTTCGGAGATGAGAGGCAATTGTGTCGAAGCTTCCAACGATCTACCAAGCTGACGAGAGAGCGGACCGCGCGCCTCGTGAGTGGCCGAAGTTCATGACCGCGCGCGTGGCGGCGGACTACTGCGATACGTCGCCGTGGACGATCCGCCGTCACATCAGGCCGTGCGGCCGGCGCGGACGGAGCCACGTGTTCTCCAAGGAGAGCGTCGAGGCATGGATGCGTGGCAATCCCGTCACAGTGCGCAACGGCGCGGCGAGCGTGGCGGCTGCTGCTTCGTCGCTCGCGCGCATTCATTCACTGGCGGAATATCGACAACGTCGACGAGGTGATCACCTTGCTGACGACGACAACGATATGCAAACGTAACGACGCGAGCCCGCCGAGTTGCTCGGACAACGAGGCGACCGGCGGGCGTTGGATTGGTGGAGACATTCATGTCGAACGATGACGAGAACGACAAGGCAGCCAAGGCAGCGACGCGCAGCGAGAAGTCCGCTCGCGTCGAGTGGGTGGTGCGATGGAAGGACGTCGTCGCGGCTGATTCCGAGCTGCCCGGAGTCTGGCGTCGGCGCGAAGGCGGCTTCCACGTTCGTGCGCGCACGACGGATCCGCGGACGCTGAAGATTCGCGAAGTGAACCGCGAGCTGCCGAACGTGAGCCGAGCAAAGGACGCGTACGCGTGGCTTCAAGGTGAGCTGGAGCGGATCCGCGCGGGCTCGCAACCCGAGGTTTCGATCGCGCCCGCGTTCGAAGCGTTCGCCGCCAACGTGTTCAAGCGCAAGGTCGAGCTAGGCAAGATTCGCTCGCCAGCGGGACGCGCGAAGTGGGAGTCCGTTCTCGAGACTCACCTCTATCCGGCATTCGGCGATCTCCTGATGGATCAGCTCCGCTCGTCGGACATCAAGGCATGGCAGTCGAAGACCGCGTCGAAGATCAAAGCCGGCGACATGGCGCCGACCACTGCGAACACGATCCTCGCGGTCCTTCGCCAGATCACCGCCGAGGCCGTCGACGAGTACGACCTGCGCGATCCGATGCGCGGCATCGACGCCTTCGACACGCGCGAGCACAACACGTACACCGAGGAAGAGCCGAACTCGCTCGCGCCTGCGGACGTGCCGCGCTTCCTCGGCAAGCTTCGCGCGCTGCACCCCGAGCACTTCGCGTTTTCGTTCCTCGGCTTCACGACCGGGCTGCGCCCGTCCTCGCTGCGCCCGCTGCGTCGCGAGGGAACAACGGCGGACATCAAGTGGGACGAAGGCCTGCTGCTGATCCGTCGCTCGCAGACACTTGGCGACGAGGTCATGGAGACGACGAAGACCGATCTGCATCAGCGACTCACGTTGCCACGCGAGCTCCTCAGGGTCCTGCGATGGCACATCGACACGCAGCTGCTCCGCAAGAACATGCGGATGAGCGAGCTGTTGTTCCCTTCGGTCGTCGGCGGATTCCGTTCGCGGTCGTGCCTCGACAAGCCGTTCAGGGCAGTGAGCGAAGCGATCGAGCTTCACTATAACTTCACGCCACGCGGGATGCGGCGCACGTATCAGGATCTCGCGCGCGCAGCGGGCATCCACGATGTCGTCACGCGCGCCATCTCGGGGCACGCAACGCCGGAGATGCAGCAGCGTTACTCGACGGCGCGCGGCGACGAGGTGAAGCACGCGCTCTCCAAGGTCGCGAAGATTGCGACGAGTGGTGCCGACATCATCGACATAGCGACCGCCAGACGACGGGTTTCCTAGGTTCGACTTGCCGAAGCCGCACCCCACCGTGGATTGCCTTGCACAGACGAGACAGCTTCGGTGCTGTGGAATCGGCAACGCATCGCGGACGAGGCTACGGAACCTGTCAACGAGTTTGAGACACCGGGACGCATTAGTTTAGTGAGTTGATCTCGATCTGGTCAGACTGATCCGCGATCGGCTTGTTGATCCAGACCGTGGTCGGCAGTTGAGGAGCTTGGGGG
>JBJXGN010000026.1:0-50433 GCA_046160585.1 Kofleriaceae bacterium | reverse complement strand
CCGTACGCATCGTCGAGCCGAGCGCCTCCTGGTTGATGATCGCGGTGATCGCGAACTCGGGCGTCACGTTGTATTCGAGGCCCGCCGCGAGGACGAGGTCGATTGCCTCGTTGCCGATCACCTCCTCTTTCTCGGACGTGATCCCGACAACCGTCGTGTCCTTGGTGAACAGGTGCACCGTGGGCTTCTGCGTGATGTAGCCACCGCCGAACAAACGCAACTCGCCGAACGTGTACGACGGCCAGATGCCGAGGCCGAGCGTTCCCGTCGAGTCCGTCTGGGACGTCATGTACTGACTCACGCCCGTGACGATGCCGGCGAAGTCGACGGTCGCGGTCGTGTACTGGTCATACGGGATGGTCCAGTGCATCAGCGTCGCGTTCACGCCCAGCGAGAACCTCGAGTTCTCCTCCGCGACGAGCGTGCCGCCGAGCATCAAGCCGAAACCGACCACGTTGCCTTCCCGCGACGCGGGTAGCGATTCATCGACGACTTGGTGGCCGAACCCTCGCTCGTACACGGCGCCCACGTAGAAGCGGCGGGTCGGGCGAAACAGGATCTCGCCGCGCGCCTGCGTGTCGGGGACTTCGGCGCCGCTCGCCCGGTTGGTGCTCGTCGCTCCCGTGACGGTCGGCATCGAAGAGGCGCCCACGTTGGCCGCAAACACGCCGCTCGTCGGCGCCGTGTTCTGGAACGGGACGCTCGCGCGTGGCACCTGGCCGATGTTGACGTTGCGTGACTCGATGATGCACGCGGGCGCGACCGCGATCAGTGCGAAGAGGAGGGGTCTCACGAGGCGATCATAGGAGCATCCTGGGGCGAGGTGTGCGACGTGCCGGTGATTGCCGTCAGCCGAGCTGTAGGCCGCAGTCGACGCAGGCGCCCTCGACGAGCGGAAGTGCACATCCGCAGGCCGGACAGGGCGGCTCGTCTCCGTCGGAGATCGCGACGTTCGTGTGCGCAACTGGTAGCTCGACGCCCTCGCGCGCGAGCTGTTCGCGCCACGCGTCGTCGAGCAGGACCCGCAGGCGGGGAAGATCGGCCTCCTGGACCAGGAGGTGCGTTCGGGTCCCTCAACCGCCGCCGCTGCCGGGCGGACAGCCGATGTCGGCGTCGATGCCCGCGTCGCGACAGCGCTCGCGCAGGCGCTTCATGTCGGTGATCGAACCGGCCATCGCCGCGACGAGCTGCATGCGATCAGCGTACACGACTTGGAGTCAGGACGGCTGCCTCTCCACGAAGCTCAGGAGATCCAAGTCGGCCGCGTCGATCAACGTCTCGGGGCTCGTCGCGATGTTCGTCCCCTCGCGCGCGAACACGAGGATCGGAATCGTGTCGAGCTCGGACGAGGAGCGCAGGTCCCGCACGACGTCGTTGACCCCGTCGGATTTCAGATCGAGCAGGATCGCGCGCGGCCGCAATGCGCGCGCGAGTCGCGAGATCTGGACGAGAGCGCGCGTCATCGACACGACCGTGTAACCGCGCGCGGACAGCAACACGTCGAGCTGTTGCAAGCGACCGCGATCGTGCTCGACGATCAGGACGACGCCGCGATCTTGTTCGGCCGCGGACGCCGGCGGCACCGACACGAACGGAAGCGGCTGACTGATCGACTTGTTCGCGTCGCGCGAGCGATAGACCGCGAGCGCGACCTTGTTGAGCAGCTCGTCGACGTTGAATGGCTTCTCGACGACCTCGGACGCGCCGAGCGTCGTCAGGTTTACGTTGAGACCGTGGACCGCGGTCATGATCAACACGGGCACGCGTTCGTACGCTGGATTCTGTCGGAGCACTTGCAGGAACTGGCGTCCGTTCATCCCCGGCATCATGAGGTCGAGCAAGATCGCGTCGGGGCGCGCTGCGTGGACACGGTCGAGCGCGGTCTCGCCGTCGACTGCGAGATCGACGACGTAGCCCTCCTCGGTGAGCACCTGCCCGAGGGTCTCTCTCACCATCGGCTCGTCGTCGACGACGAGCACCCGCCCTTCCTTCGAGTTCGGTCGCATGCGCTGTTGTGGGCGCAGCCTAGCATGTACCATTCAACACGATGTCGGACGTGGCAACGTCCCGCGTTAGCGGGGTGGCGAAGGCCTACGAGACGCTTCGTCCGAAGATCCTCCAGCGCTTGCTCGACCTGCGCGCGACGCTCGATCCGTCGCTGGCGCGCCTCGATGATCTGACCGCACGCCAGCAGATCAACGCCGTGCTCGAGCACCTCGGCAACTTCATCGCGACCGGCGACGTCGGTTTGCATCGCGCGTTCCTCCACACGTTCCTCGCGATGCGCGCCGCCGAAGCGCAGAGTCCCGCGAGCGTGCTCACGATGCTCGTCGCGATCGGCGACACCGCCGCGCAGGTGGCGCAGGACGAAGGTGCCGGAACGTCCGCGGGCTCGGAGCTCACGCTGCTGCTCACGCGCGTGACCGCGAGCACCGCGCGTGTCGTCAACGACCTCCTCGCAGACGAGCTCGCGAATCGAATCGAGCAGTGGCACAAGCTGCAGACCCGCGCGGGTGAAGGGCCGTGACGTGAACGCGCCCGCGCCCTCGGGGATCCGCATCGCCGGTGACACCAACGTCGGCAAGGTGCGCGACACGAACGAAGACTCGATGATCGTCGACGTCGATCGCGGACTGTTCGTGGTGCTCGACGGGATGGGCGGCGCCAATGCGGGCGACCTCGCATCGCAAACGGCGCGCGACGCGATCCTCGAGTTTGTCGCGCACCGGCGCGGGATGATGGATCCGAAGACGCTGCTCGTGCAGGCGCTGCAGTCCGGATCCGCCGCCGTGTTCGGTGCGGCGCAGGCGCATCGCGAGCGCCACGGCATGGGCACCACGTGTGTCGCGGCGCTACTCGTCAAACCGGAGGAGCATCGCGCGCCCCCGCGTCACGAATCCGGGGGGGCCGGCTTCCGGGCCGGGGCCCCCGGCGGCGAAGCCGACAACAAGTTGCGCGTCATCATCGCCCACGTCGGCGACAGCCGCGCGTATCTGTTGCGCAGTGGCCGGCTGCAGGCGCTCACGAGGGACCACACCATCGTGGAGGAGCTGGTCGAGCGCGGGCTTCTGTCGGCCGAGGATGCGGAGCGCCACCCGTACAAGAACGTCCTCTCGCGCAACCTCGGTGCGCGCCCCGAGACGCGCGTCGACATCAACGAGGTCGTCCTCGAGCCCGGTGATCGCGTGCTGCTTTGCTCCGACGGGCTGTACGGCTACGCGGCCGGCGAAGCGATCCAGTACATCCTCGGATCCGGCGACGCACCGGAGCACGTCACGCGCGACCTGATCGAGCTCGCGATGCGCGGCGGCGGCGGCGACAACGTCACCGTCATCGTCCTCGAGACGGCGCAGGTCGTCGTCAGCTCGACGCTGATCGTGCGTACGAACGGCGCGATCGCGTGGTGGCAACGCCGCCAGCGCTTCCTGCAGCTATGCAAGGACAACGGGCTCACGCGTAACCCGATCGTCGCCGGGCTCGACCCCGTCGAGGCACTCGAGCTGATCGGCCTGTCCGTGTGCCAGGCAATCTTTCACGACCTCGAGAAGGCGACCGGCGTCAACGTGTGGACGTTCGCGCAGAACCTCGCGGGTGGCTGGTTCGAACGCGGCGGCGAGTGGACGCCGCTACGCAACATGATGGACATCATCACGAACGCGTCGCGCGTCGTCGTCGACGAGCTTCGCACCATCGAGCCGCAGCTCGGCTTCTTGCTCGACATCGCGGTCAGCCGCGCACTCGTCGTGGCCGAGCTCGCCCTCGGTGGGCTCCTCGCGGAGCGGCTGCGCCAGGTCGACACCGAGCTGATCACGATGCACACCGCGACGCAGGAGACGGTGGATGCGGAGCTCGACGCAGCCCTCGCGGATCGCAGCTCGGATCCCTTGCTGGACACCGAGCGCTTCATCGAGCGCCCGACGATCCCGTTCCTTCGCGCCGATCGCGCCGTCACCGGAACCACCGAGTCCGAGGAGGTCATGGACGCGATCGACAAGACGCTCACCGTCGCACGCGCGCGGACCGCACCGCGTGCCGAGGTGGTGAAGCACGTACTGTCCGCGCTCGAGGCGATCGCGACCGACGCGAGCACCAACTTCGCGACGTCGGTGCTCGCCGCGCGCGATCTGTTCGGCGTTCGCACCGTCGACGAGGCGAGCATCATGCCGCTGTTCGACGCGCTCGATCAGGCGCGCATCTTGACCGCGTCGAGTGTCCAGCAGATCCAGGCAACGGATCACACCCGTGCTCGCGTGCTCACCGTGATCAGCCGCGCGCATCAGCGCCTCGTGAGCGCGACGACCGGACTCGTCCTCGAGTCGGTCGCTCCGCTCGGTGACAAGCTGCGCGAGGCGCAAGTGCAGACGTCCGAGCTTCGCGACACCGTCGCGCGCGCCGAGCGCAAGCGCGCCGAGCTCGAGCGCCAGTTCGCGCACAACGCAGACCTCAGCTTGCCGTGGGGCTCTCGCGGCACCACGGAGTGGTGAGGATGTCCGACGCCGACATGCACGATGCCGTGTACGTCCTTCGCGACGAGGTGTTGGACACGGTCGAGCATGGCGATCGCGATCCGCCGGGTGCCGAGGTGTTCGACGCGATCCTGCGTGCGCTCGCCCTCGGCGGCGAGTCGGTCCCGGGTCTCGATCTCCAGCTTCATGACGCGGTGTCCCGCCGGCTCGCGTGGGGCGACAGCGAGGAGAACGTCCTCGCGGACGCCGAGCTCGTCTTCGATCGGCTGATGGTCGCCGTCGAGCGCGCGATTCGCGATCACGCGGACCGCATGGTCGTCGTCGAGGCGGCCACGCTGGTCGCGGTCACGGTCGCGCGCGTCGTCTCGCTCGCGGCGGTCGGGCGCGCATCCCACGATCGCGCCGCCCGGCTGCGCGAAGAGATGGCGCAACGCCAGCTCCAGCAAGTCCTCGAGAAGCAGAAGGCGACAATCGCCAAGCTCGAGAGCGACCTGCGCGGCTACGACTGAGCGATCACGAAACCTGCGGCGGCGTGTGGTACCGCCCCTGAGCGACGGCTGCGTCGACCTCGGGCAGGATCTCCGCGCGACCGCGGATCACCTGGCTCTCGAGCTCGCCCCTGAACAGGAAGATGCGCACGAAGCCGATACCGGCGAGCGCACCGAGGAACACCGGGAGGATGCGACCTGCGGTGAGTGCGACGATCGCGCCCGCGAGCGCACCGCCTGCCGCCATCTTGCACTTGATCAGCAAGGTACTGAACTGCTGGACCATGTTCTTGGCCATCGCCTCGTAGGTCGGCTGCGTGCCCTGCTGGATGATGCTGAGGTCGGCCGGACCGATCATGCCGCCGACCTTCAACGCTTCGATCACGGGCTCCGCGATCGTTCCTTTCGCTTTTTTGGCCATCACGACGAGCTGATATGGGTTCTTCCGGAGGAAGTTGACCAGCATGATCTTCTGCGCCGGATAGCTGAGGCTCGACGAGAACGTCTTCATCACGGCCAAGCCGATCACGACCACGCCGATGATCGTGAGTGCGTACGACGCGATCAGCTTCATGTTCGCGAGCGGATCCGCCGGCTTCTCCGCCTCCACGATCAGGTCGCCGTTTTCGTCGACCTCGGCGAAGGACACGTCGTAGCTCGCGCACAAAAGTGCGAATCCCAGGACCAACCCCACGATCAACGGTCGTTTCATGACGTCTTTTCCACCTGAGGGATGTCTGCAGTGATCGCGTCGAGCAACGCCTCGAGGCCGTCGTCGCGCGGGACGAATCTGTGAACGAGATCAGAGTCGCCGCGACCGTTGCCGCGAACGATGCGCCGAGCGGTCGGTTGCGCTCGGCGAATGCTCTCCATCACCGGAGCTACGCGGGGATCGCCCGCATCGAGCTCCGCGATGACCGCGTCGAGATCGATCTTGTGACTGATCACCTCGTCCACACTGTCATCGTCCGCGGCGAAGAGCACGTCCCAACCGCTCGTGACGTACAGCGCCATCGCGCCACGCTGCCGGTGTTCGTCTCCGACGACAAGCACGCGCAGGCGCCGGCTCGACTTCTCGGTCACGAGGGGGGATGACTGCCGCGCCGCCGTGGCGACGATCGTATCCCACTCTTCGGGAGGCGCGATCAGCAGGACCCCCAACGTCCAGCTCGGCGAGATGGCCTCGCGGACCACGTCGCCGATCACCTCGAGCGCCAGGCCGGATTGAGGATCGAACAGCGACACGCTGATTCGGGTCCCGAGCGGAAACCAGGCCGCCGTGTCGAGGCAGAGCCCGTCCTCCGACACATCCTTGGTGCGACAAACGGCCGTCTCCCCACCGAGGAGCGGCTGGGCCTTGGCGGCGACGTCGAACCGATATCGCGGGGCGCGGCGAGACAATGACTAGCATCTTGCCATGGCGTGAACGGGGTTTGGGGGATCCGCCCGCGACGGGTGTGTCGTGAAAAGCGGCGTGTAGGTCGCGGAATGACAGGCTCGTTCAGCCGCGCCGGATTGACGGTCAAGGGTGGTCACGCCACGCTGCGGCACATGAAGTACGCCGCCGGCGTGTTGGTCAGTGCGGTCGTCGTCGCGTCGGCGAGCCCGCGCCTCGCGGGCGCCGACGAGGCCATGAAGCCGATCACGATCGTCGCGCCCGGCGAGCGCACGACGAACAACAAGCTCGCCCTCGGCGGGATCGCGGGTGCGGGCCTCGTCGCTGGAGCGGTCGGCTTTTACTTCCATCTCGACTCGCGCTCGGCGTCCGACGAGGTCGGGACCGATGTCTTCACGGGAACTGCCTGGACCCCCGCGCACGAGGCACTCGTCAACCGCGCCCAGAGCTCGCGCACCGCAGCGATCGCCATGTACAGCGTCGGCAGCGCGTTCTTGATCGGCGCGGTCGTCTACTGGATCGTGACGGACCCACCCGACGAGACGATCGTCATCCAGCCTCGAACCGCACAGCCGACCTTCACGCCCACACCCGGCGGCGCCGTGCTCGGCGGGACGTGGAGCTTCTGATGCGCGCCCTGATCTGGATCCCGATCGCGCTCGCCGCGTGCGCACCGGAGATCACCCCCGGCACGTACCTCTGCGGTGACGAGGAGCTCTGCCCCGAGGGTCAGGCGTGCGACGGCCTGACGAACACGTGTGTGCTGCCGAGCACCGCGCGTCCATTCGCGTGCGGCGACGACATCGACGAGGTCGAGCCGAACGACGCATTCCTGAGCGCGCAGTCGTTCGGTGCGCTGGAGTGCGTCTCGAACGTCGCGGAGGTCCGCGGTTGCACTCCCGCAAACGGCAACGACGAGGACTGGTTCTCGTTCGCCGTGCCGACCTGCTCGTCGACGGTGCGTGCGACCGCGCGCATCGCGTTTCCGCTCGCGTACGAGCCGCTCGTGCTCGAGCTGCGCGACGTGAACGGTTCGACGAAGACCACGGGTGACGCCTGCGCGAACGACGACCCGAACGATGGCGACACCGAGCTTTGCTTCGACCTGGCCGTGACCGGCGGAGCGCAGTACGCGATCCGCGTGGCCGGCACGGGCACCGCCGACTGCGATGGTGCGTGCGCGTACAATCGGTACACGATGCGCATGCAGCTCCTCTCGCCGTAGCGTTGCGGTAGCCTCCACTCGGGTGTCCGGGCTCTCGTGGAACTGGCTCGCAGCGCCGTACTTCGCGTGCGCGCTGATGTTGCTTGCTGCCGTTATCGCGGCCGGCGTGTTGCGCGGTGATCGCGTGATGCGTCTCGGCGTGATCGGTATGGGCACCACCGCGATGCCGTGGGCCGTGTGTTCGGGGATCGCCGCGTGCTCGTCGGATCCGGAGGTCGCAACGCGCCTCCTACGCCTCGGCCAGGGACCGACCTCGCTCGTCGGCCCGAACTTCATGCTCGTGCTCCTCGGCTTGAGCGGCCAGCTCGAACGACGGCGCTGGCTCGCGCGCATCTCCGGCGTCGTCGGCATCCTCGCGCTCGGCATCTGCTGGGCCACCGACTGGATCGTCCCCGGCGTGCGCCTCCTCGACTCGGGCATCTACTTCCCGACGGCGGGTCCGCTGACCGACCTACACGTCTCGCAGCTCGTGATCTGGATGCTGATCGGCGCGTTCGTCATGCGTGGCGCGTCGTCGCACGGCGAGCAGCGACGGCTCGTGCGCATCGTCATCGGGATCCTCGCGCTCGGCGGTATCGGCGCCATCGACACACTGATCATCCACGAGGTGTGGAGCGGATTTCCGATCGCGTGGTTCCCCGTCTTCGTGGCGACCGCCGTGATGCTCTACCTGATCGTCCGCACGGATCTCCTCAGGCCGCAGGGTGTCGATCGAGCCGCGCTCGTCGAGCTCGTCGGCTTTGCCATCGCGACCGCCCTCGTCGGCGTCGTCGCGTGGGCCCTCGAAGGCGCGACCCCCGTGATCATGGCGTCCGCGGCCGCGATCGTGTGGGTCATCGTGCTCGGTGCGATCTGGTTCGTCGCTCGCGTCACGCCGGTGCGCGAGGTCGCGGGCGAGCGAGCGCTCTCGCAGTTCGTCACGGGGCTCACCGACGTCGAGGACGAGAAGATGATCGGCGAACGCATCACCGCGCTGTGGAAGCCATTCGCGATCGAGGTCCGTGCCACGTGGCGCATCGAAGGAGACCAGCTGATCGACACGACCGGCGCCAAAAGGTCGATCGACAAGGATGTCGTGGCGTGGCTAGCCCGCCACGGTCAAGCGTTCTCCCCCACCGACCTCGCGACGATGCGCCTCGGCGAGCACCGCGCGAAGCTCGAGGCCTTCGTCGCCGCGCATGGCGCGTCGCTCGTCGTCCCGCTCGTCGATCGCGACGTGCTCGTCGGCATCGTCGAGGCAAACCACGCGGACGCCCTTCGCGAGCACGAGCGCGAGCTCGTCGGCGAGTCAGCACGCGCGGCCGCTCGCGCGATCACGTACGCGTCGCTGGCCCGTGCCGCTGCGCGAGAAGGCGCCACCGCGCGCGAGGTCGAGCTCGCCGAAGCGTTGCGCCTCCAGGCGTCGGCGAGTCGCGACGACGAGCTCGGTCGCTGGACCGTCGCCGTCGAGTACCGCACCGCCGCGCGGACCACGGGAGCCGGTTGGTCGGCCACGCTGCTCCACGACGGCCGCCTCGCCATCCTCGTCACCGAGGCGCAGGCCCACGGCGTCGCCGCCGCACTCGCGACCGCCGCGCTCACCGGCGCGTTCGCCGCCGCCACCGTCGGCTCCAAGCCGCTCGAGCTCGACGGTCTGCTCACCTCGCTGCGCGCGTCCGCCGAAGGCGTCATGCGCGGTGGCGAGCCGGTCGCGGCGTTCATCGCACTCGTCGACGGTGATCGTCAGCGCGTCACGTGGGCCACCGCCGGCCACCCGGGCGCCTTTGTCGTCGGTCCCGTCGCGTACGACCTCGCGAAGTTCCCACTCGGCTCGACGAGCGGACCGCGCCCGAAGTCGCGCGTGCTTGGTGGTGGAGGCGGCTCGCTCGGCGCGTCGCTCGTCACCGCCACGCGCGGCGAGATCGCCCTGCCCCACGACTCGCTGCTCGTGATCGCGTCGACCGCCGTGCGCGGCAATGACGAGGAGAAGTTCGAGACGTCACTGTGCGAGCAAGCGCCCGCAGGTCCGCGCCTCGCGCAGCTCCTCGTCGATACCGCGGCGAAGCGCGGCGACTCGCACGAGGATCTGCTCGCCGTGGTCGTCCGCCAGCGCCCCGATCGACGCAGCGAGCCAGTGATGCTGTCGACGCCCGAGCCCGCCTAGCGACAAGCTCCGCTTCGGCTCACGTCCAAGCCACGACAGCACTTCGTGGCGAAGCTCGCCTAGAGACGGCGGCGACCGCATCGCGTTCACACCGGCGTTCGTAGCGCCGGTCATCGGCACGACGGCGAGCTCGTGTTCCCGACGAGCGACCGTCGAGCCGTGCAAGGGGTGCCGGCAATGCGGGCGCGGGTTACAGGAGCTAGTTCGCGTCGAGCCCGTGACGATGAAGTGGCGATGCACGACTCAGCGTCGACGTGCTCATGCATGTTTTCGACGTGGTCGCAGTGGAGCAAATTGCGGCAGGCGATCGCCAAATAGAGAATTTCGCCCGGTGATCGACGATCGCTGTTGCGAGGTCGATCTGCGATCAACTAGATAGGAAGACGCTGAGCGGATGCGAACTCGAGGGTCGAGTCGAAACCGCTGAGAAGAGGAAGACGCTCCATGTGGAAGCGTGCGAGCTATGTATTGCTAATCGCGGCTTGTGCAACGTGTGGAACCGACGAGTCGGATGATGCGCCGACGCCATCGACGCCATGCGAGCGGCTGCGCGATCACCTCGTCGAGTTGCGAATGGCCGACGTTCGCGGAGTCGACGTCGAGCCGCATCGAGAGGCGATGAAGCAATCGATGGGCACGAGCTTCCTCGCGACGTGCACGAAGGACTTCACGTCATCGCAGCTCGGGTGCGCGATGGCATCGACGGATCTGGTCGCGGCGGGCCAGTGTATGACCGCGGCAAAGACGAACGGAGGTTCGCGATGAACGCTCGAGTCGATCCATGGCGCATCGCGCTTTCCCGAGGTGTCGCAGGGCTCGTCGCGGTCACGACGACCATGACGATGCGCCCGGCAACCGGCGCCCCGGCCGACGTGTTCGTGCAGACTGCCCCAACGCTCGGGACCGACCCGCCAAAGGCAGCGGACCTGAAGGCTGGAGATGCCTCGGTAGCGACCACGACCGGCGCCTTGGACTATGCGTACCCGGTATCAGTGCCGCCCGGGCGCAATGGGATGGCACCGAAAGTATCTCTGGCATATTCATCGCAAGGCGCGATCTACGGTGGCCTGGCTTCCGGATGGAGCCTGCCGATTCCGGCGATCATGGAGGACCACTCCGTCGGACGCCTCAAGACACGCTCGCCCGAGGTCGAAGCCAACGAACAGTTCAACAACCTCGACTACCGGGCCGATGATCGCTTCGTCAGTTCCATGGCTGGCGGCCAGCGACTTGTCGGTGTTGTCGATTGGACTCTTGCACCGGGAGTCTACTCGGCGTACCGCGCGGTGAACGACGCTTCGTTCGCCCGGTACGAGCGCATGCAAGCTAACCAGCCGTTCCGCTGGCGCGTGCAAACGACCGATGGAATGACCATGATCTTCGGCGACAGCTCGGTCTCCGGGAAGGGCACTTACGCGTGCACGAGCGCCGATCAGATCGCCAATCTGATCTCGGATCGCTACGCACCGCTGACGTCGATGACCGACGCCTTCGGAAACTCGGTTCAGTACGTTTACGAGCAAGTCAACGTCGGCGAGTGCCGCATCAAGGAGATCACATGGGGACACAATCCTGGCGCTGGCTTCATCGGTGCGTTCGCGCGGGTCGCGTTCAACTGGACGACACCACCTGCGTGCAACGGGGTCGTTCCTAACAGCCAGACCGACTATCGGTCGGGCATTCGTCTTCTCAGTGGCGCGAGCAAGCTGACCTCCATCGTCGCAACCGCGTTCGCGCCCGCGACGCCGTCGAACATCGAGCACACGCGGCAGATCGACCTCAAGTACAACGACGGAACGTTTGGAGCTCCGAACGTCGAGTCGTGCACGCAAAACCGTTCACCACTGCGGCAACTCGCGTCGATCCAGGAGTCCGCGTGGGGAGTCGACGCACCGCTCGTCACGCTACCGCCGGTGAAGTTCAGCTACAACCCGACCACCGTCCTCACCACGGATCAGACCGCGCCACTCGCCTGGCTGGATACGGTCACGACCCGATCGGCAAACCTCGCGTGGGGCTACCGACGTAACGACGATCGCTGGCCGACGGTGGAGGCGATGCTCCTCGACATCGACGGGGACGGTCGCCTCGATCGTGTCACGAATCCGAACGCGGAGTCGGCGCAGTCGAGTTGCACCGCGCGGTGGGTGCGGAACATGGGAGCCGCGGGCTGGCAGCAGCCGGCGAACTTCGAGATCGCGTTGCCGCGCCTGAAGTGGCGCGGCTCGGCGACCGAGGCCGGCAACACCACCAGTGGTTCCTCGTCGGCTTATCGGCCACTGTCTGGCGGTGGCAACTCGTTCGGCTACGAGAACTGCTCGCTCAATGGCCAAGTCACCGCGTGGAAGAACTCGTTCGAACAAGCACCCGGCTTCTGTCACGTCGCGCCGGGCGCCAACGCGATCCCTTGCACGGTGGGGAAGAACGACTGTCCGGGTGGCACGCGGTGTCCCTACGACTCGAGCGGCCCCTACACCGCCGACTACCGCACGTACCTGGCGTATCGTTGGCTCGACGTTGATTCGGACGGCCTTGTAGATCTTGTCGCCGCCGTGCACGGCAAGATCGACGCCTACGACATCGAGCGCGGGAACCTCGTGAGCGGACCCAACGACTACCGCTGGGGCGAACCGGCGATGTCGGGGATCCCCGGCGTGGGCCAGTGGCCCGCGTGTCCGGGCCAACAACAACGATGTGCCGACCTCGGTCGCAACATCGACGGCGCACGCAACTGCTCGTCGGGCCCATGCACGTACAACTGGGACCTCGTCAACTCGGTGGTCAACAACACCCCCGACAAGCCATGCTCCTCGGTTCTCGCGCGCGCCGCGGGCGACGGGGGTGGTGGTAGTTACACGCCATCGCGCACGCCATATACGCGATGTGATGGACTCTACCCGTGGGTCATATTTAAGAACCAAGGCAACGGCGTGTTCGCGACCACGCCGATCATCAAGTACCAGCCGATCCCACTCGAGTCCGACACTGGCGATTCGTCGCTCCACGGTCCGTCGATGACCGCGCAGCACCACGGCATCCTCGACTTCGACGGCGACGGCATCCTCGACGCCGTCGTGCATGGAAAGATCTGGGCGCTCAGCAACCCGGACGCGATCTTCGTCTGGCTCGGCGACGGAACCGGCGGCTTTGGTCCAAAGCGGTACACCTTCCCGACTCGTCCGAAGGGAGCACAGGAGGACGACAACGCGCTCAGCGGAACGAAGCCGGTCGGCTCGACGATCGAGGAAGGCTTGGGACTTCGCGACATTAACGGCGATGGCCTCCTCGATCATTGGCTGGTTGGTGCGACCGCCAACAACGTTGCGATCCACGACGGCTCGAAGAATCGACTGGTCAACAGCGCGAACGGTCCGGCCGGTGAGCTGACAGTGACCTCCGCGCTCAACAACACAGCTTCGTTCACCTTGTCGCCATCCACGGGGTTTCCCCAGACCGGCACGGGCGTCGCGCAGTTCCGTCAGATCGACGTCGATGCGGATGGACGCATCGACACGGTGGACGCACGCACCACGTCGCCACTCGTGTACTGGAACTACGGCGGTGGGTTCGCCACCGGGAGCTCGGCATACCCGCACGCGCACCCCGCGAACAGTGGGTTGTGGCGCAACACGATCGGCACGTTCAGTGGAAGCACGACAAGCCTCGAACCTTACGCGTGGGAACTCAAGTCCGATCTCGTCGATCTCGACGGCAACGGGGTGCCCGAAAACATCTACTTCGACACCGGCACGCATCGGATCATGGAGACTTCGCCGACGACGCCGCAACGGCTGCTCTCGCAGATCAAGAACGGCAGCGGCGCGACCACGACCATCACGTACACGCACATGCACGATTCGCCGACGGTGATCCAGAACCCGGCGGCGACATGGCCCGACGGGCGACCCAAGGCAAGTCCGCGCTCGCAGTGGGTCGTCAAGAGCATGCAAACCGTCGACGAGTTTGCGAGCACGACGTCGACAACGTCCTACGCGTACAAGCATCCGCGCTTCAGCGCAGACGACGAAGGCAAGTACGCGTTCCGCGGTTTCGAGGAGGTCACGACGACCGCGAACAGCGGCGCGAAGACCGTACAGACCTATGCGTTCGACGTCGACAAGACGGGCCGTCTCGTGAAGACGGCGACGTTCTCCGCAGAGACACCGACGAACCCGATCTCGGTGTCGAGGACCACGTGGCAATCGCGGCTCTCGCTCAATGGCGCCGTGAAGACGTTCCACGCGACCTTGTCGGAGTCGTTCACGTGCGGAAACGGACTCACCGAAGCGCAGTGCACGACGCTCCCGGTGACGAACGCAACAACGGGCTACACGCAAACCGTGTCGACCCTGACCGCGTACCCGTCGACGGGCACGGCGCTGCTCTGGCAGGAGGACACGACGCTGCTCCGCGCGAGCAACGCGAATGCAGACGGGGATCGCGAAGCCAAGATGACGGCGACGCTCGTCGCAAATGCGACGCAGTATTTCTTCCGCCCGCTCGGCGTGATCAAGAACCACCGCGTGAGCGGTGTGATGGTGACGTACGCGCAGTCAGCGACGACGTGGGACCCGACGTGGCGTGTCCCGTTGACAAAGGAGACGTGGATCGATGGCGTCGCGGCAAATCGCTCGATCGCGCGGACCGAATACGATATGGCGACGGGCAACCCGACCGAGCAGTTCAAGCCGAACCAGAACGCCGCGAGCACGACCAAGACCGTGCTCGAGTACGACGCGAGGAAGTTGTTCCCGACGAAGGTGACCAACGAAGCGGGTCATGTCGTCGACACGATCTACGAGTACGGCACGGGCACGAAGTTGCAAACCGACGGCCCGAACACGCGAACCTGCGTCGTCGGGCAACCGAACTGCCCAGCCGATGCGCTTCATCCTCCGCGCGAGCAACACCGGATCAAGATCGACGGCCTAGGCCGGATGCTAGAGCGCTGGACGACGGTCGGCGATGAGACCCAATACGTCTACAAGAGCGTTAAGGCGGAGACAGCCAGCTACGTGGATGCGCCGCCGTCTGGCGTGCCGACGTCGGTCACCACGCAGTCCGTGATCGACGAGAGCGAGGCCACACCTCGGTGGACGCAGCAGAAGACCGAGCACGATGGTCACGGACGTCCGATCAAGACGACGGTCTTCGTCCAAGGGACGGCGCCGGCTGACCACGTGACCACCTACGTCTACAACGCGAACGGCTCTCTGACCTCGGTGTCCGTGCCAGATCCTCGCGTCAACACCAGCGCACAGGTGACCTACCTCTACACGTTCGACAGCCTCGGACGGCCGCTCACGATCCGTCGGCCGGGCTCGACGCCGACCGAGAGCAAGAGCGGCGCGGACCTCAGCTACGACGGCCGCAAGCAGAACGCAGTCGAGGTCGTCGGAACTGCAGGCGGCAACCCTGGTCAGGCCGAGTCGTGGGTCGACTTCTACGGTCGCGTGATTCAGCTGAAGGAGACGTCCGCTGCGAGCACGTTCCAGACGACGACGTATGCATACGATCCACTCGACAACGTGAAGTCGATCGTCGACCCGCAGGGCGGCACGATCACGATGCAGCACGATCTCGCCGGTCGGCGCACGCAGATCACGCGGCCCGGAAACCGGACCTGGAAGTACACCTACGACCGGAACGGCAACATCACCAGCGAACAGGTCCCGGGATCGACCAATCCGCCGATCACGGATCCGCTCTACACGAACACGTTCGCCTACGACGATCTCGATCGCGTCACGTCGAAGGTGCTCGCACCGCGGCAGCTCTCGACGCAAGATCGTGATCTCTTCCTCGCGAACAGCGAGGCGTTCACGTACGACGTTGGATTCATCGGCTCGCTTCGCCACTGGCGCGCGTACGGTGTCAGCGTCGGCGCGGAGATGGCCGTCGACACCTACGCGGACGGACTCGGGCGCACCACGCTCGTGTCGCAGACTCATGCCGTCGCTGGCTACCCGGCGATGTCTCGAAGCGTCGGCCAGGGCTTCAACGTCAACGGGTCGCCGCGGTTCGTACGCCAGTACGACTTCATGGGCGGCAGCAACGAGACGATCTGGACGTACCGCTACGACGAGCGAGGGCTCCCGTCGAAGATCCAGCTGATGACTCCGCAGGCGATCGATCTGGCGGTTCAGACGCGAAACGTCGCCGGCCTGGTCACCAATCGGCGTACGACGTTCGCCACCGGTCCGATGGGTCACGCAGAGTCTGTGTGGACCTACGACATGCTCGGGCGCGTCACCGTTCAGCTCGTTCAGAAGAACACGTCGCCGACACAGATCGCGCGACAAGCGATGCAGTACACGGGCACCGATGACGTCAAGCAGATGATTCACGCCATCGGCTCGACGAACCGGACGCTCGACTACACCTACGACCACCGCCATCAGCTCAAGATGGCCACGTCCGGCACGTACTTCGGCGGGACCTACAACTACGGGAACGCCGGTCGACTGACGAGCGCAAACCAGACGCGAACCGCAAGCGGCATTCTCGGCGCCGACCCACGCCTCGTGCGCAACGTCAACTACGCCTACGGGAGTACCGATCCCGAACGTGTGACGGCGTTGACGAACGTCTCGAACGGCTCGACCTACGCGAGCTACAGCTACGACGACGCGGGCAACCAGCTGACGCGCACCTATCCCGCGTCGAACGAGCTGTTCGAGTACGTCTACGACGGCAAGGATCAACTGCGCCGCGTCACTCGCAAGCTCTCGGGTTCGATCACCGGCAGCGAGGAGTACTGGTACGACGCGGACGGCCAGCGGATGGCGGTGCTGAAGCGCAACGCGAGCGGGGCCAAGACCGAGCTGATCTGGTTCATCGGCGAAGCACAGGCGCACTACAACGGCACCGGTGCGCTCACGAAGATCTACTCGCACCTCTCGATGGGCACGCCGGTCGCGCGCATCGAGCGCACGAGCAACACGGCGACGAGCCTCGAGCTCCAGTTTCATGGCCTCGCGAGCAACACGATCGCCGCGGTGGCGCAGGACGGGACGATCAACGCGCGGTTCGCGTACGCGCCGTTCGGCGAGGTGCTCGAGGCGACCATCCCGAGCGGTGGTGGCCAATCGTCGGCGCACAAGCGCCGGTTCAATGACAAGTTCGAGGACGATATCGGCAAGCTGACGTACTACGGTGCTCGCTACTACGACAAAGTGCTGCTCGGCTGGACGCAGGCTGATCCGCTGTACCTGCGCGCGCCAGATCTCGCGAGTCGATCGACGCCGCGTCGCTCTCAGACGTTCATGTTCTCGTTGAACAACCCGAATCGGTACCTCGATCCGGACGGCTTAGACTCGATATCTTCGAACCCAGCTTACCGGTTCGGGGTTTCTTGCTCAGACGGCGGATGTATCGGTGTCATTGACTCAGGGCCAGCGTCCCATGAGCCCGAACGGTCGTGGATGTCAACGAACTCTGAAAAGATAGCTTATGAGCAGAACGTGATTGCGGGCCAATTTCGGGGGGCTGCGGCCGCAGCGGAATTTGACGAGCGCCAAATGGGTGGTGGTGGCGGTGGCGGTGGCCGCGGCGGCGGCCCAGGGGGCGGCGCTGGCGGTCTTATGGGGGCGGCCGCTCGCCTAGTTCAGGCGTGCAAACACCCCATTTGTACGCGACTAGTGCAGGTGTCCAATAACGCGATGGATAGAGCGGATCGAGTCGCAAAGCGCGTTAATGATGCGATTGAACGGACAGTTAGCGCACTCTTCGCTCCTCTCAATAGTTCAATTGCGGGCGTCATGAGGGTGGCAGCCCGATACGATCCGAAGCGAGCCGACCACATATTCCGCAGTGCGCCCGGTCATGTAAACGCGGTATCCGCAGGATCTCGAGCGCGCTTCGCCCGCCTGTTCGAGGCCATCGCATCGAACCCCGCCAATCTTCGCACCGATGCGGTCCACGTTGGCTTAATCTCGCAGTATGCTGCTAATGCCGGCGTGCAGGCGTTTACGTGGACGGGTATGACCGGTCAGGTTTGGGTGACAGTCCGCAACGGCCTCATCCAGAATGCGGGCGTCAATCCGTGGGGAGCCTTCCGATGAAGCTTCAGGATGCAGTCGCCGCCGACCGGAACGGGGAGCTGGAGTTGGCTGCGGCTCGCTACGAGCAGGTGCTTGCAGACGGGGAGGCATCGCTCGATGTCCTAATGAACCTCGCCGTGCTGTATTGGCAAGCAACCGACCCAGGGATGTCCGCGGCGAAGAAGCTGAGCCGCGACTTCTTGGCAATCGCGGGCAGTCGATGTCCCGAGTTGCTCGACGAGGCCCAACGCCGATTCCCCAAAAGTACCGAGCCCCGATTCTGGAGGCAGTACATCGCATGGGCAGATCTCGGCGAGCCCTTTGAAGACGACGAGTGTCGGAACCTCCTTCGCGAAGATCCAGCAAGCCTCGTTCCCGCCATGCGCCTGTTCTCCATCAGCGACGGCAAGGAAGCAGAGCCAGAGGCGCTCGAGCTGCTTCGTCGATGCCAGGAAGACCGGACCACGCGCGCGAACTATGTGGTTTCAGTAATCGAGGCGGTCCTGAATCGAACTGGCCTGCACTGATCAGGTCTGCGGTAACCGGTGCAGCGGCCCACGCCGGCGTCGCGCACAAATCTTTGTCCTGGACGACCTTAAGCTCGTCTCGGGGTGCAGTAGTACGCTCGCGCTGCGGGAGAAACTCGGCGACGTGATGAGGATGGGATCCACACCCATTCCGGACGGGCCCCGGTGTGCTCGGTTTCAGGCGTGAAGCAGGGCAAGACAGCGAGGACCGTCAGCGCCGGCAGAGCTGCTCGAGGTCCGCGATCTCTTTCGGGCACGCCGCCGTGAGGACCTCGTTGCCCGTGGCGGTGATCGCGACGTCGTCTTCGATGCGCACGCCGATGCCACGCAGCGAATCCGGCACACCCTCCGCGTCGTGTGCGATGTAGAGGCCGGGCTCGACGGTGATCACCATGCCGGCGGCGAGCGGACGCGCCTTGCCATCGCGCGTGTACGCGCCTACGTCATGCACGTCGAGGCCGAGCCAGTGCGACGTGCCGTGCATGTAGAACTTCTTGTACGAGCTATCGGTGACGCGCTCGTCCACGCTGCCCGCGAGCAGGCCGAGATCGATCATCCCCTGCGTCAGCTGCCGCACGCAGAAGTCGTGGATCTCGTCGATCGTCGCACCGGGCTGCGCCATCGCGACGGCGGCCTTCTGCGTGGCGAGCACGATCTCGTAGACGCGTCGCTGTGCGGGCGTGAACGTACCGCTCGCGGGCCACGTTCGCGTGATGTCGGCCGTGTAGTGGTCGTATTCGCAGCCCGCGTCGACGAGCACGAGATCACCGTCGGCGATCGCGCGCGTGTTCTCGATGTAGTGGAGGATCGTCGCGTTCGCACCGCTGCCGACGATCGTCGCGTAGCCGGGACCGCCGCCGCCGGCGCGACGGAACGTGTAGTTGATGACGGCCTCGAGCTCGCCCTCGTTTGCGCCCGGCGTTCCCGCCTTCATCGCGGCGACGTGCGCGTCCGACGTGATCTTCGCCGCCGTACGCAGCGCGGCCAGCTCCTCGGGCCGCTTGTGCAGTCGCTGCTCGTGCAGGGCGACGCGCGGATCGACGACGGCGCGCGGCGGGCGCTTGCCCTTCTTCTCCGTCTTGCGCAGGCGCGCGATCGTCGAGGCGACGAGCAAGTCCATTTCGGCGTCGAGACCGAGCGCGTAGTGCAGCTCCTCGCGGTTCGCGATCAGGTCCCACAGCCTCTGCGGCAGCTCCGCGGCCGGATACGCGGCGTCCGCGCCGTAACGCTCCTTCGCACCTTCGATCCCCGCGCGCCGGCCGTCCCATGTCTCCATCTCCGGATCGCGCGGGCGGACGAACATCACGACGCGTTCGCTATCGGCGCCGGGGCGCAACACGAGCGTCGTGTTCGGCTCGACGAAGCCCGTCAGGTAGACAAGGTCGGAGTGTTGCCGAAACGGAAACATCGCGTCGCCGTTGCGCAGTCGCTCCGGTAGGGAGCGCACGACCAGCACCCCGTCGGGGCCGATCGCCTGCATGACGGCGTCGCGGCGAGCAGCGTAGATGGCAGCGTCGAACACGCTGCGGGTATAGCATCCGTCACATCACTGCCGCTTCGCTACGGTCAACGGGCTGCGCGGCGGCGGCGGCGACCGACAGCGACGAACAGCGTCGCACCGACGAGCACCATCCAGCCCGCCCCGCCTTTGCTTGCCGACATGCAGCCGAACTGGCCATGGTGGTGATCCTCGCCGGTCCACGGCTCGGGGTAGCCCGGCTCGCCGTACGGCTCGTCGGCCGCGGGGCACGTCGCGAGGTCGCGCTCCTGCGTCGCGCCGCTGTTGCGCAGGTTCGAGACGAACATGTCGAGGAGCACGAGGTCCGCGTCGATGTCTGGATCCGGGTGGCGCTCGGCCCACGCGACCGCGTTCGCACGCGTCGCGAGAAGCGTCGAGGCGGCGCAGCTACCGTCGTACGCGTTCGTCGCAGCGCGGAAACCGAGGAACAGGTTGTACATCGCGTAGCGCTCCGCCATCTCGGCGCCCGAGAGGTACGGATCGTCCGGCGTCTCGAGCGGATCGGCCGCGTAGTCGAGCGCGACATTCTGCGTGACCGTCTCCGTCGTGCCGGGGACGCGATACGTGAGGCGCAGGTCGGCGATCTTCGACGTCGCGTTCGCGGTGGGCTCGAGGTGGATGAAGATCATGCTGCCTCCGCCGCGACGACCCTCGCCGGGCTCCTGCGACGTGCGGCTCGCGACGAACGCGGCGGGAATCGACATCGATCCGCGCTGCGGGCCGGCGGACCAGATGCGCGAGCCCACGACCTCGCCGAGTGTCCAGCCGCTGCTCGCCGTCGCCTCGATGGTGATGTCGAGCGCGAGCGGCGTCATGAAGAAGTCGAGCTCCTCGGTGAACACCTCGGCCGACGCGGCGCCGTCCTCGAGGAAGTAGTAGTTGCCGGCGCCGTTCTCGGCGAGGCCGCGCATCAGCTCGACGTCGAAGTTGCTGCCGACGCCGATCGTCGTGAGGCCGATGCCCTTGCCGATCTGCTGCTTCGCCATCGCGAGAATGTTGACCTGCGACGTCTCGCCGACGGTGGCGAGACCGTCGGAGAGGAAGATGACGCGGTTCTGCCGGACGTTCGACGGGTACTCGCCGAGGAGGTCAAAGCCGCGACGAAGGCCTTCGTAGATGTTCGTGCCGCCGCGAGGCTGGAGGCGGTTGATCGCGGTGTGCAGCGCGTCGCGATCGAGCGTGTCGGAGAACGGCGCGTCGATCGTGACGGTGTCGTCGAACGAGATGATCGAGATGCGATCCCCTTCGTCGATGTTGTCGACGAGCGTGCGCAGGCCGGTCTTCACCTTCTCGAGGCGCATGTCCTGGGCCATCGAGCCCGAGTGATCGACGACGACCACGAGGTTCATCGGCAGGCGCGGGAAGTCGGCAGGATCGCGCGGCGTCGAGATCGCGATCTGCAGCGTCGCCTGGTGCTTGCCGGTCATCCAGTCGCGGCCGATCGAGATGCCCGGCGTCAGGCACAGCTCGCCGGTGCACGCGTTCGGTGGGATCGCGTTGAAGTGTTCGTTGAAGAATCCGTTCGCGTCGAGCGTGTCGGGGCCCGGCACCTCGCCGCGCTCGAGCATCGCGCGGAACTGCCCCATGTCCTGGGCGCCGCCGAAGCTGACGTTTCCGCCACCTCCTCCGCCGCCGGTGGCTGAATCGGAGGCGTCTCCACTGCAGCCGCCGAGGATCAAGATCGCCAGAGTCGTGAGCCGTTTCATGTGGAGGGCTTTACGCAACCTGGGTGCCACCTCGATCGCCTCGCCAATTCGCCAGTCAGGGTAGCCACTTACAGTACGAAACGGCCGCTCTTTGCGGGTGCCCCAGATCCAGCCGATCGAGCAGGTCACGACATCCATGTCGCGCCTTCTGCCGGCATACGATGCCGCTCGATGCTCGTCCCGCGCGCTCCGCTACATCCGTCGACAGCCACGACTCCATCGCGTGCGGTCGCGCTCGTGGCGCTCGTGTTGTTCGCCTCGTGCGATCGCGATCCACCGCCGAAACCGGGACCCAAAGCTGGGCCGCGCGTCGCCCCGATCCTGCGTGATGGTGGCGTCGCGGCTCCAGCGGACGCGGCGATCGTCGCGCCCATCTATCGCGAAGGCGATCCGACGAACGTCGAGGTCGCGGTCACGGGCAAGGGCAAGACGTTCATGGTCGTGAGCGAGGCGGTCGATGCCACGAACATCGGACGGCAGATCCTCGCGGGCGGAGGCAACGCCGTCGATGCCGCGGTCGCGACGGCGTTCGCGCTCGCGGTCGTGCATCCGACGGCGGGCAACATCGGCGGTGGTGGCTTCGCAGTCGTGCGAGTCCCATCGGGCAAACCGCTCGCGCTCGACTTCCGCGAGACGGCGCCCGCCGCGTCGACGGAGACGATGTACCTCGACGACAAGGGCAACCCAACGAAGGACTCGCTCGTCGGCTGGCGCGCGTCGGGGACTCCCGGATCCGTCGCAGGGCTCTACGAGCTCCACAAAAAGCTCGGCAAGAAAACGTGGGCCGAGGTCGTCCATCCGGCGGTCGTGCTCGCGAAGGAGGGCTTCAAGGTCGATGCCGGGACGGCGCAGTCGATCCAGATGCGTTCGAGCTTGTTGATGCAGTTCCCGGAGACAGCGCGGATCTGGCTCCCGAAACAGGTCCCGCTCGCGGAAGGGCAGGCCGTCGCGCTCCCGAAACTCGCGATCGCACTCGAGCGGATCCGTGATCGCGGGCCCGATGGCTTCTACAAGGGCGAGACCGCGAAGGCGATCGCCGACGCGATGAAGGCGAACAACGGCACGATCACAGAGGCGGATCTCGCAGCGTACAAAGCGGTGTGGCGCGATCCGCTGACGTTCACGTACCGGGGCCACAAGGTCGTCTCGATGCCGCCTCCGTCGTCGGGCGGAATCGTGCTCGCGATGACTGCAGGCATGTTGCGCCAGACGGAGCTCGGCAAGCTCGCCTGGCACGGCACCGAACACGTCCACTGGCTCGTCGAGACGTGGCGGCGTGCGTTTGCGGCGCGTAACGAGGTGATGGGCGATCCGGACTTCGTGAAGGACATGCCGATCGCGAAGCTCCTCGCACCCGCCGCGCTCGACGCGATGGCGAAGTCGATCGGCGCGGCCGCGACACCGAGCAAGGACATCGCACCGATCGCGGAGGGTAAACACACGACGAACCTCTGCGTCGTCGACAAGGACGGCATGGCGGTCGCGCTCACGACCACACTCAACACGGCGTGGGGCAGCGGCGTGACGATCCACGGCTTCCTGATGAACAACGAGATGGACGACTTTGCGACGAAGCCGGGCACGGCGAACGTGTTCGGGCTCGTGCAGTCGACGAAGAACAAGATCGAGCCGGGGAAGCGGATGTTGTCATCGATGTCGCCAACGTTCGTCGAGAACGACAAGGGCGAGCTCGTCATGGTCGTCGGTGCGCAGGGCGGCCCGCGGATCATCTCGGCGGTGTGGCAGACGCTGTCGAACGTCCTCGACTATGCGCGACCCGTGGATGCGGCGGTCGCACTCCCGCGGATCCATCATCAGCACTTGCCCGACGTGGTGTTCGTCGAGCCAAAATCGCTCACGAAGCAGAGCGCCGACGAGCTAGAGAAGGCGGGCTACAAGCTCGATTGGCGCCCGAGTGCCCGCGAATTCGGCGCTGCCAACGCCATCGTGCGCACGGCGAACGGTTGGGACGGTGCGGCAGATCCACGCGGTGGCGGTGCGGCGATGGGCGACTTCTGAGTTAGCATCGTGACGTGGCCCGTGCGTCGAAGGGACAGCCGACCGATACCGGCATCATCCTGAGCGACAGGCAGAAGCTCCCGGTGCCCACGGGACGCCGGAGCGAACCGAAGATGCCAGGAGCGGTGAAGAATGCGATGACCAAGACGTACGCGGCGCTCGCCGGCGGCAGCCTCGTCGCGGGCATCGCGCTCGGCTTCGTCTTGCGTCCCGCGGTCGCCCCCGACGCGCGCATCGCAAAGCTCGAGAAGTCGTCCACCGAGGCGACGAAGGCGGCGAGCGTCCAGAAAGAGCGCGCGGACACGCTCGCGAAGGAGCTCGACGCGACCGCCGAGCAGAAGAAGACCATCGAGACAGAGCTCGAGCGTGCCAAGAAGGAGCAAGCGAAGCTCGCCGACAAGGCCGCCGCCAACGACAAGGAGATGGCGAAGCTGAAGACCGCCGTCGACAAGGCAGGCTCGGTCTCTTCCGACGGCGACGAGATCACGCTCCAGCTCGTCGACAAGGTTCTGTTCAAGGTCGGCGACGATCAGCTCACCGATCGTGGCAAGGCGGTGCTCGCGAAGGTCGCCACCGCACTCAAAGAACTGCCCGACAAGCAGATCTGGGTGCAGGGCCACACCGACGACACGCCGATCTACGTGCCGCCGCCTCCCCCCAAGAAGAAGCCGAAGGCGAAGGGCAAAGAGGAACCACCGCCTGCCCCGAAGTTCGCGACGAACTGGGAGCTGTCGGCCGCGCGTGCGCTGACCGTCGTGCACTACCTCCAGGACACGGCGAAGCTCGATCCCTCGCGCCTCGCGGCGCTCGCGTTTGGCGAATACCGCCCGGTGTCGAAGTCGAACAAGGCGCTCAACCGCCGCATCGAGATCGTCCTGTATCCACATCGAGCGCGGATCCGGAAGTGACCGCAGCGTCGGACTCGGGGCAGATGCAATCGCAGGACGCGATCGCGGAGCTCGCGCGCATCTGGAAGCGGTACGAGGGCGACCCCGACGGTGCGATCCGCGCGATCACCGAGACCGCGGCCCGCGCACTTCACACCGCGCGCGCGAGCGTGTGGCTGCTCGGCGAGGATCACGCTGACCTGACGTGCGTGGATCTCTTCGAGGTCGCCGAGAGTCGCCACACGAGCGGCATCGTGCTTCGCGCGAAGGACTATCCACGCTACTTCGCCGCGATGCTCGAGGAGGAGACGATCGCCGCCGACGACGCGCACACAGATCCCCGCACCTCCGAGTTCTCGGCCACGTACAGCAGTCCGCTCGGCATCGGCGCGCTCCTCGACGCACCGATCCGCACGGGCCTGCGGCTGGTCGGCGTGTTGTGCCACGAGCACATCGGGCCGAAACGCCCGTGGAGCCTCGGCGAGCGCAAGGACGCCGCGTTCCTCGCATCGCTCGCGTCGCTGACCCTCGAGCTCAAGAACCGTGCGATGCGCGAGGCACTCCTCGCGGCGACCCTCGAGTCCACCGGGGAAGGCATCCTCGCGTCCGACGACGCGCGCGTGCTCGCGTTCAACCAGCGCTTCCTCGACATGTGGCAGCTCGACGCGAAGTCGATGCGCTCCTTCGAGGGCGTACGCAACTACATCGCGAACAAGACGTCGCTCTCCGGAATGATTAGCAACGCGAACGAAGCCTTTGCCGGCTTGGGTGGTGAGACGGTCGACGTCCTCGAGCTCGACGACGGGCGCACCTTCGAGCGCTCTTCGCGCCCGCAGCGGATGGGGCAGCAGGTCGTCGGGCGCGTGTGGTCGTTCCGCGACATCACCGCGCAGCGCCGCGCGGAGTCTGCGCTCCGCGCATCCGAGGCGAAGATGCGCGACCTCGCGATCCGCGACGGCCTCACGAACCTGTACAACCGCCGCCACGTGCTCGAGCTACTCGCGGACGCCACGGAGCGCGCGACCGCCGCGGACGAGCGCCTCGCCATCGGCATGGTCGATCTCGACTTCTTCAAGCGCATCAACGACGAGCAGGGCCACCTCGTCGGCGATGCGGTCCTCCGTGACTTCGCGAAGCAGCTTCTATCGCGCTTCCGCGCCACGGACTACTGCGGCCGCTACGGCGGTGAAGAGTTCCTCGTCGTGATGCGAGGTGCGAATATCGACGCGGCGCAACGGGTGTTCGAGCAGCTCCGCACGGAGATTCACGAGCGCGAGCAGAGCGCCCTGCCGAGCTACACGTTCAGCTGTGGCATTGCCGAGCTCGGTCGCGACGGTGCGACGAGCAACGACCTGCTCGCGAAGGCGGACGCGCGACTCTACGACGCGAAGCGCGCTGGTCGTGATCGCGTCGTTCGCGGCGAATGACGCTGACTGTCGCTGTCTGGCTAGACCTGCAGATCGACTGTCGTTTGTTGGCGATGACGTGGCGAGTCGATCCGTCTGGGGGGCGAGTCTCCGCGCGATCGCGACCTGCTCCCATGCGGGCACGCGCATCCTCGCGATTCCTCGACGTGCACACGATGTGTAGACGATCGGCCGTCGCGCTCTAAGCGATGGCATGCATTCGCGATCTACCTCGCGCGGTAGCGCTGTGGGGTCGATTGACCCGAGTGGCACGTCACGTGGATTCGAGAGTGTCACCCATGCGACTCAGTACGTTTGCCGCTGGTGCCTTTGTCTTGTGTGCCCCTGCCCTCGCCGCCGGTGAGGCGCGCCCCCTCAAGGCGCCGGGCACCGCTGACTACGGGGACATCGTGGCCGGACCGCCAACGGTCCACGACCTGCGCATGGCGCGTCAGGTCCTGCCGCCGATCACGAACCCGATCACGCCGGGCGGGAGCGTCGCGCTCGCGGTGAGCAAGACGATCTATCTCAACAAGAACGGTGTCACGCTGCAGCCCGGCAACAACGACTCGCGCACGAACCGCTCGACGCTCGCGAACCAGGCCGTGACGCTCCCTGCGTGGAACGCGTCGCCCGCCGTGTGGACGGCGACGGTCAACTGCATGAAGGACATGTTCGCCGCGTACGAAGTCATCGTCACCGACGTCGATCCGGGCGCGACGCCGCACATCGAGGCCGTGTTCGGTGGCTCGCCGGGCCAGCTCGGCATGCCCAACGGCGTCGCCGGTGTGTCTCCGTTCACGCAGAACTGCGCGATCATCGAGAACGCGATCGTCTTCACGTTCACCGCCGTGCTTCCGCAGACGGACTCGCGGCTCATGTGCGAGATCATGGCGCAGGAAGTCGCGCACGCATACGGCCTCGATCACGAGCTACTCGCGTCGGACCCGATGACGTATCTCGACTACAACGGCAACCGCTCGTTCCAGAACCAGACCGCGAGCTGCGGTGAAGACGTGCAGCGCCCGTGCGGCATCAACGGCAGCGTGTGCCGCCCGAACCAGAACTCGGTCACGCTCCTGACCGAGCGCCTCGGCAAGAAGGTCGGCGGCGGCGGTACGGACACGATTCCTCCGACGGGAAGCATCACATCGCCGCTTCCGAACACCCAGGTGCCACCGGGCTTCCTCGTCTACACGGACGCGAACGACAACCAGATGGTCGTCAACGCAAAGCTCTACATCGACGGGCAGGTCTCGCTCGAGCTGACGTCGGGCCCGTTCAACTTCGCGACGCCGGCGACGCTCTCCGAGGGCCAGCACCGCCTCAAGGTCGACATCTACGACGGCACGGCGACGTACACCACGCAGGAGATCACGGTCACCGTGAAGAAGGGCGCGCCCGACCCCGGCGATGGCGGCGGCAGTGGCAACGGCAACGGTGGCGGCTACGAGGGCGAGATCACCGGTGGCTGCTCGGCGACGAGCTCGGGCGCTGGAATCGTGTTCGTCGTGTCGCTGATCGCGGGCCTGCGCCGTCGTCGCATGCGCGCGTAGCTGCTACAACGCGCAGCTGTGTTGAGCAGCAAGCAACGACGCCACCTCCGATCCCTCGCGCACTCGCTCAAGCCGGTCGTGCAGATCGGCAAAGGTGGAATCGACGACGGCCTCGTCGCCGCGATCGAACAAGCGCTGCTCGATCACGAGCTGATCAAGGTGAAGGTCGGCGAGCACGCCGGCGTGGAGCGCGAGGATGCTGCCGAGCAGATCGCGACGAAGACGAAGAGCCAGGTCGCGCAGGTGGTCGGCAACATCGTGCTGCTCTACCGGGCGCATCCCGACGATCCGACGATCGTGTTACCGGCGACGACAGATGATTCCTCGTCCGTGTGACGCGCTGGCTCGTCGAGTCGCCTGAGAGGAGTGTCTCCGTCGATCGCGGGTGACACGTGCGTGCACAACTTGCGCAAAGCGAATCATCCGCGCGTGAGGACTCGAAAAGACTCGCGATCTTCGGCGTAGATTTCTCGGATCGCGTTCTGATAGTGTTTGATCACCGTGGAACGCACATTGGTTGCGTTCACCACAGTCCTGATCAGCGCCGGCGTTGCCCACGCCTCGCATCCGAACCAGAAGGTAGTCAGCGAAGGAAGCGTAGCGAGAGACTTCGACGTCGTGACGACCCGCGCGGATGTACGGGGTCTCGCGTTTGCCCGACAAGTCCTCCCTTCCGATGCAGCGACCCCAGCGGGTACGCTGTCGATTGCACCGACCGCGAAGAGCCAACGGGCTCAGACGCGGCTGATCTACATGAACCGGAGCGGCGTGACGCTGCGTCCGGGGCTCAACAACTCGAGCTTGCAGACGTCGTCGATCGTCGAGACCCCGACGTCGATCACCCCATGGGAGATCGACGACGAGGACTGGGCGGCCACGATGGCGTGCATGCGCGACATGTTCAGCCCGTTCGACGTACGGATCACCGACCAGGATCCGGGCATGACGGATCACCTCGAGGCGGTGTTCGGTGGTCACCCGAGCGACGTCGGCCTCCCCGACAACGTTGCGGGCATCTCGCCGTTCACGACGAACTGCTCGGTGGTCGAGAACTCCGTCGTATTCACGTTCACGGACATCCTTCCCGACGATCCACGCCTCATGTGCGAGATCATGGCGCAGGAGATCGCGCACAGCTACGGCCTCGATCACCAGATGCTCGCCGCCGATCCGATGTCGTATCTCGACTACGACGGCGACCGCGTCTTTCAGGACGAGGATGCGTTCTGCGGCGAATACGAGCTACGCAGCTGCGGTGTCGGCGGGAACGTGTGTCGCGATACCCAGAACTCGGTCGAGCTTCTCACCCAGAGACTCGGACGAGCAGGAGAGACCGACGGCGGTAGCGAGGGTCAGGGCAACTCCACCTCTGACGATCCTATCGCCGTCGGCTGTAACGCCGGCCAGGGCGCCGGTGCCGGCATCGGCATGTTCGGCTTCGCGCTGCTCGGCGTAGTACGCCGGCGGCGTCGCACCTCCAACGACGTCGCCCGCTCCTGAGGAGAGACGAGATGTTTGACCCCGCGGGCCAAGCGCAGCCCAATTGCGTCCCCCGCATTGTAGGCCGCTGGCGAGCCGCGAGTTTCGGGAACACCACCCCGCGACTCGCGACTCGCCGGCGGGAGAGCTCGATTTTCAGCGCGTTCCTCCACCGCGCCAACGCGTCGTTCGCGACACTCCTCCACGTCGCAAGCGGCACGTCCGTTGTTTCGGCGCGTGATCAGTTTGCCGGCAGGATCGGGCGATGGCGGACGTCCGTCGCCTTCACCATGTAGATCACTTCTTCGGCGAGGTTCTTGATGTGGTCGCCGATGCGCTCGAGGTAGCGGCACACGCTGGTCAGCGGCAACACGCGCGTGACCGTGGCGGGATCCGTCGCGACGTGCGCGATGAGCTCCGCGAACAGGCTCGCGTTGAGCTTGTCGATTTCGACGTCGGCGGTGATCACGGCGGTCGCAGCGTCGGCGTCCTTCTTCACGAACGCGTCGAGGGCTGCGTGCAAGTTGCGCTGCGCGAGCGTCGCCATCTTGTGCAGGTCGACCTTGGAGTCGAGCGGCGGCAGGCGGTTCAGCTCGAGAGCGCGCTTCGCGATGCCGGCGGCGAGATCACCGATGCGCTCGACGTCGACGACGAACTTCAGTGACATGGTGATGAAGCGCAGGTCGGAGGCGACTGGCTGGCGCGTGGCGAGGATCTGGAGCGCGAGCTCGTCGATCTCGTTCTCGTCCTTGTCGATCGTCGCGTCGTTCTTGATCACGTGGCGCGCGATCTCGTCGTCGCGGTCGGCGAGCGCCTTCATCGCGAGCGCGATCTGCTCCTCGGCGCGCGTGCCCATGGTTGCGAGCTTCTCGCGCAGTGTGCGGAGCTCTAGGTCGAAGTCTTTGCTCGTGTGTCTTGCGCTCATTTCGTCACGCTCCGTAGTCGCACCCAGAAGATGCTCCCGTTCGGCGTGTTCGGCTCGACACCGACCTCGCCTCCCATACTCTCGACGAGGTGTTTCACGATCGAGAGGCCGAGTCCAGTGCCACCAGCTTCGCGCGAGCGGCTCGGGTCCGCGCGGTAGAACCGCTCGAACACGCGCTCGCGGTGCCTCTCGGGGATGCCCGGGCCGTCGTCGCGGATCTCGATACGGACGCGATCTCCGTCCGGGCGCGCCTCGACCCAGACGTGCCCACCAGACTTCGAGTACTTCACGGCGTTGTCGATCAGATTTACGAAGATCTGGTCGAGCGCCTTGGCGTCGGCCTTGACCTGGAGCCCGTCGGGGATCTCGACCTTCACCTCGACGTCGCGCGCGGCCGCCTGGGGCTCGATCGCCGTGAGCGATTGCTCGCTGATCGCCTTGAGCGACGTCGGCTGCAGCTCCATGCGGTACTGACCCGCGTCGAGGCGAGACAGGTCGAGCAGATCCGCGATGATACGCGCGAGGCGCTCGCTGTTGCGGTGCACGGCGTCGATGAGCTTCACGCCCATGATCGGGTCGTCCTTGGCGCCCGCGAGCAGCGTCTCCGCGTTCGCGCGGATCACGGCGACGGGGGTGCGCAGCTCGTGCGAGACGTTGGCGACGAAGTCGCGGCGCATCGTCTCGAGGCGGCGCATGGCGGTCACATCCTCGAGCAGCAACACGCGGCCCTCGTCGTCTTCCCACTTGCGGCCGACGCGAATCAGCGTGCGCGGGCCATTCGGCAGCTGCACCTCGGCCTGCGCCGCGTCCACGGAGTCGATCAACTCGAACGCCTGGGGCACGCGCATGAACTCGATCAGGGGCATGCCGACGGGCGTGGACGAGACGCCGAGCATCTTGCGCGCGGCGTCGTTGAGGAGCTCGATGCGATGGTCGGCATCGACGGCGATCACGCCCTGGTTCAGCGTGTCCGCGACGCCGGCGAGCAGCGCGCGTTCGCGAGCGAGCGCGTGGTGTGACTTCGTTGCGTCCTCGGCGAGGAAGTTCACCCACTCGGACAGCTCGCGCACCTCGTCACCGGGGGGTGCGTCGCCGATCGGTACGCGCCGCGTGGTGTCGCGCACGACGTCCTTGGTTGCGGACACCACCTCGCGCAGATCGCGACGCAGCACGAGGTACACGACGGCACCAGCGATGAGCGCGACGACAAACACGGCCGCCATCAGCCCGAGTACGCTGCGCGAGCTCGCGCCCTGGATGTCGGGCGCGAACAGCGCGTACAGACCTGCGGACGCGAGCGAGAGTGCGACGGCGACCAGCAGCAGCCGCGCGCGCACTCGCAGGATCAAGCGGTGGCCTCTTCGGGTGCGTCCTTGAACCGGTAACCGACGCCACGCAGCGTCTCGATGTAGAGACCGGCGTCACCGAGCTTCTCGCGCAGGCGCTTCACGTGCGTGTCGACGGTGCGTGTCGTGACGTCGGCCTCGATGCCCCATACGTCGGAGAGCAACGCGTCGCGCGTCTGCACGCGTCCGCGGCGCGAGACGAACGCATGCAACAGGCGGAACTCGAGCGCGGTGAGCCCGATCTCGGCCTCGTCGACCCACGCGCGGTGTGCGTCGCGATCGATCTTGAGGCGACCGAACTTGATCAGCGAGGGCTCGCCCTCGACGCGGTTTGCGCGGCGAAGCAGCGCGCGGATGCGGAGCACGAGCTCGCGCACGCTGAACGGCTTGACCACGTAGTCGTCGGCGCCGACCTCGAAGCCAACGACGCGGTCGATCTCCTCGCCCTTCGCGGTGCACATGATGACCGGGATGTCGCGCGTGCGCTCCTGATCGCGCAGGCGCCGACAGATCTCGGTACCCGAAAGGTCCGGGAGCATGAGATCGAGCACGATGATGTCCGGGAGCGGATCAGCGGTCGCGCTCGCGAGCCCCTGACGTCCGCTATGGGCGAGACGAACCTGGAACCCTTCGGCGCGCAGGTTGTACTCGACCGTCGTGGCGAGGTCGACTTCGTCCTCGATCACTAGTACGAGCATAGGCAAGCCTTAGCACGGGGCATGTGACGCGGAGGTGACGGGCACAGGGAGGGCTGGTAACGGTTGGCGAGATCTGTTGCTGACTCATCGTGTCGCACCCTCGTCACAATGTCGTCACGAACTATGAGTTACTCGAAGGGCAAATGACTCGTATCGCTTGGTCATTCACGCTGCTCTGCCTACTTAGCTCGCTCGTCCACGCACAAGGCGCCCCCGGACCGGAGCCAGCGCCGGCCGAGACCCTGGTTAACCCTCCCCCCACGGACCAGCCCCTCATCTCGGAGGAGCGAGATCCGCGCCCGGCAGCTCCCGTCGAAGAACCGAAGAAGAAGCCAACCGCAGGCTTCGATAAGGGCTTCTTCCTACGCAGCGACGACGAAACGTACGCACTCAAGATCACGGGGCGCTTCCAGCCGTTCTTCAACTACTCCTACGTGGAGGGATCGAACGACTCGCGTCCGGCGTTCGAGGTGCGGCGCACCCGCGTCGTCCTCGATGGCAACCTGCACGGCAAGAGTCTGCTCTACAAGCTGCAGACCGACTTCGGCCGCGGCAACGTCAGTGTTCGCGACGCACACGTCGACGTACGGCTCGCCAGCGACACGTGGCTTCGTGTTGGCCAGTGGAAGCGCCCGTTCTCGCGCCAGCAGATCAACTCGTCGGGGCGCCTCGAGCTGACCGAACGCTCAATAACCGACCGTGCGTTCGGCGCCGGTCGCGACATCGGCATCGCCGTGCGCAACGACTACGAGAAGTCACCCGCGATCGAGTGGACCATCGGCGTCTTCAACGGTCGTGGCGAGGCCCCGGCGCTGTCCGGCTCCGTCACCGTGGATCCGGTGACCGGCATGGGCACACTCGGCACGACCTCGAGCACGAACGTGCCTTCCGAGTTTCGCCCCGCGATCGTCGGTCGCGTTGGCTATAGCACGAAGGGCCTCAAGGGTTACTCGGAGGCCGACCTCGAGGGCGGTCCGCTGCGCTTCGGCGCCGCGGCGAGCGTGTGGCTCGAGGGCGACGTCGACGACGACGACGTCTCGAATCAGAAGGTGCAGGTGGATTACATCGTGAAGGCAGAGGGGTTCTCGACGACGGGCGGCCTCTACTTCATGACCGCGCAGGACGGCAACCGGGTGCGCGATCAGGAGTCCTCGTTGCTCGGGTTCCACGTCCAGGCCGGCTACATGGTGTCGCCGAAGTGGCAGGCCGTCGCGCGATACGGCTACGTGAACGACGTGACCCTAAAGAGCAAAACCCCGCGCGACCAGCAGGAGATCAGCGTCGCTGGAAACTTCTTCGGCTTCGGCCACGACGCCAAGCTCCAGGGCGGATTGCGGCTGATCAAGAACGGCGCCGGCATGTTCACCGACGCGCTGCTGTTCGAGGTCGGCGCGAACGTCGGCTGGTAGGCGTCGGGACTGAGAGCGCTGACGCTGGGGTTGGAGGTCGGAATCGGCGGCCGGCCTGAATTTTCCAACCTCGTCCGCGTGCGGTCACCGTCCCGTCACATTGGATACCCGAGTCCGTCACCAACCCTTACTACGGTGCGGGCCTATGAAGAAGGCGCTGCTGATGGGACTCGTTCTGTTTGCGGGATGCGGAGGAAAGAAGGACGAGGGTGGCGGGGGCAGCAAGACGGCGGAAGGAACTGGCAGCGAGCCGGCGCCATCGAACGACGTGACGCTCAACGCGAGCGGCGCGACGTTCCAGAAGGCGTTCCAGGAGGTCGCGATCGAGGGGTTCACGAAAGGAAAGAAGACCAAGGTCAACTACGGCGGTGGCGGCAGCGGAAAGGGCCGCCAGGACTTCGCCGACCATGTCGTCGACTTCGCGTGCACCGATGCTCCGTACAAGGAGGGCAGCGCGGCGCCGAAGGGCGGCAACTTCTTCTACATCCCGAACGTCCTCGGCGCGATCACCGTCAGCTACAACCTCGAGGGCACGAAGCTGCAGCTCTCGGCCGAGGTGCTCGCGAAGATCTTCCAGCGCGAGGTCACGAAGTGGAACGACCCGGCGATCGCGGCCGACAATCCCGGCGCGACGCTGCCGGATACAGCGATCGTCGTCGTGCGCCGCTCGGATGGCTCGGGGACAACCGAGAACTTCACCAAGTTCCTGGCGATGGCGGGCGGCGCCGGCTGGAAGCTTGGCAGCGGCTCGACGGTGGAGTGGCCAAACGACACGCAGGCTGGCAACGGCAACGGCGGTGTCGCGCAGATCGTGAAGTCGACGAAGGGCGCGATCGGATACGTAGACCTCTCGGATGCGAAGGCCTCGGGGCTCACCTACGCAGCGGTGAAGAACCAGGCCGGCAAATACGTCGAGCCGACCGTTGCGGCGACGACGGCCGCGGGTGAAGGCATCGTCGTCAAGGACGACCTGATCTTCAGCGCGCTGAACGCGAAGGGCGAGGCCGCGTATCCGATCACCGCGCAGAGCTGGTGCATGATCTACGAGAAGCAGACCGACAAGGCGAAAGGCGCCGCGGTCAAAGCGTACTTCAAGTACATGCTGACCGACGCGCAGGCGATGCTCGCCGAGATCGACTTCGCGCCGATCCCGAAGGCGCTCGCAGACAAGGCGCTCGCGAACATCGAGAAGGTGCAGGTTCCCTGAGTGGCACTGGACCTTCGAGGCAAGGGTGACTCGGCCGACCGCGCGTTCCGCTGGACCGCGCTCGGAGCGGGCACGCTCGTGCTCGTGGTCCTCGGGTTGATTGCGATCGTCATGACGAGCCGCGCGGCTCCCGTGCTCGGTCGCATGGGTCTCGACTTCTTCACGTCGGAGAAGTGGTCGGCGCCGCAGGACCACTACGGCGCGCTGTCGTTCATCTTCGGCACTCTGTTCACGGCGACGATCGCACTCGCGCTGTCAGTCCCGGTGAGCCTCGGCGTCGCGCTGTTCGTGACGAACGTAGCGCCTCCGTGGGTAAAGAAGCCGATGGTGTATGTCATCGACTTGCTCGCGGTCGTACCGAGCGTGGTGTTCGGCCTGTGGGGCGTCCTGGTGCTGTCGAACCAGTTCGGACTGGGCCGCTCGTTCCTGACCGCGGGAGTCATCCTCGGCATCATGATCACGCCGATCATCACGTCGCTGTCGCGCGAGGTGATCGAGACGACGCCGTCGTCGGACAAGGAAGCCGCGCTCGCGCTCGGCGCCACGCGCTGGGAGATGATCACCGCCGCCGTGTTGCCGCACAGCAAGGGCGGCCTCGTCGGTGCGGTGATGCTCGGCCTCGGTCGCGCGATGGGCGAGACGATCGCCGCCGCGCTCGTCATCGGCTCGGCCGCGCAGATCTCGCTGAACCCGTTCGCGTCTGGCAACTCGATGCCCGCCGTGATCGCCAATGAATGGGGCGAGGCCGACGAGCTGCACAAGTCCGCGCTGATCGCGCTCGCCGTGACGCTGTTCATCATCACGATCGTGGTGAACCTCGTCGCGACCTGGATCGTCCAGCGCTCGATGGCGCGCAGCCGAGGAGCGAGCGCGTGATCCCCGCCGAGACATCCCTCGATCTCCGCGCGAAGCCGAGCTGGCGCGCGACGAAGAGTATGCTGATGACGGGCCTGATGATCATCTGCGTCATCGCCGTGCTCGTGCCGCTGATCGCGGTGGTGTACTCCGTGATCACGCGTGGTGGCGGGACGGTCATCAAGGAGTTCCCTGACTTCTTTACGAAGGAGATCCCGCTCGTCTCGCGTCGCGCGGGTCCGGGGATGGGCCCCGCGATCGTCGGCACGTTGCTCGTGACGCTCGGTGCAACCGTCATCGCGGTTCCCCTCGGCATCCTCGGTGCGGTGTACCTGCACGAATACGGCGGCAAGTCGACGTTCGCGCGACTCGTGCGCTTCATGTCCACGGTGATGACCGGAGTCCCATCGATCGTTATGGGCCTGTTCATCTACCTCGTGTGGACGATGCGCTTTGGTTACTCGGCGTTCGGCGGTGCACTCGCCCTCGCCTGCTTGATGTTGCCGGTCGTCATCGGCTCGACGGAGCAGATGCTGCGCCTCGTCCCCACAAACCTGCGCGAGGCCGCGTACGCACTCGGCGCGTCCAAGAGCCGGACCATCCTCACCGTCGTGTTACCCGCCGCGCTGCCAGGCATCGTCAGTGGCTCGTTGCTCGCGATCGCGCGCGCGGCCGGTGAGACCGCCCCGTTGCTATTCGCCGTGGGTGCAGCGACCGCATACAACCCGAATCTGTTCAGCGAGGCGAACACGGCCTTGTCCGTGCAGATCTTCGGCAACGCGACGTCGTCGTTCGTCGCAGCGCAGGATCGTGCGTGGGGCGCTGCTCTCACGCTGATGATCGTCGCGTTCCTCATCACGTTCGTAGCCCGGGTGTTCACCGCCCGATTTGCGTTGAAGCGCTGATGTCCACCATCGAGGAGAAACCCATGGCCGAGCCCAGCCCCGCACGTGCGGAGACGCGCAACGAACGCAATGCGAAGCCCGCACCCGGGGACACCCCGGCAACCCCGAAGTCTCGCTTCAAGGTCGAAGATCGCCGTTCGGCGCCGGTGCTCGACGAGACGCCTGTCGTGTTCGATGTACAGGACGTCGAGGTCTTCTACGGCTCGTTCCGTGCGGTGCACGACGTGACCATGAAGATTCACAAGAACCAGATCACGGCGTTCATCGGTCCGTCGGGCTGCGGCAAGACGACGATGCTGCGCGCGTTCAACCGCATGCACGACGTCATCCCCGGCGCGCGGGTCGCCGGCAAGCTGCACTATCACGGCGTCAACCTCTACGGGCCCGACGTGTCGGCGACCGAGGTCCGGCGCCGCATCGGGATGGTGTTCCAGAAGCCGAACCCGTTCCCGAAGAGCATCTACGACAACATCGCGTTCGGACCGCGCGTGAACGGCGTGCGCTCGAAAGCGGACCTCGACAACATCGTCGAGAAGTCGCTGCGCTCCGCTGCGTTGTGGGACGAGGTCAAGGATCGCCTGCGCCACTCCGCGCTCGGCATGTCCGGCGGTCAGCAGCAGCGCCTGTGTATCGCTCGCACGATCGCCGTCGAGCCGGAGGTCGTGCTGATGGACGAGCCCTGCAGCGCGCTCGACCCGATCGCGACCGCGCGTATCGAGGAGCTGATGCGCCAGCTGAAGGATCGCTTCACGATCGTCATCGTCACGCACAACATGCAGCAGGCAGCTCGTGTCAGTGACCGCACGGCGTTCTTTACCGCCGAGCTCGACTCGAAGAACGATCAGCGCACGGGCACGCTCGTGGAGTACGACGCGACCGCGCGGATCTTCTCGAACCCGAGCGACGAGCGAACCGAGAACTACATCACCGGCCGGTTCGGGTGACACAGCGCAACGCGTACCGGCATCGAAACTTACACGTGTAAGCGCTCGATATGCCTCGCGATGTAGAGGCATGCGTCACCTCCGATCCGTTGCCCTCGTCCTTCTCGCCGCTTGCGGCGGCTACAAGTCGGCCTCCTATGTAAACAGCGGCGGCTACATCTCCGCCCCGCCCCCCTCTGCGATCGCCACCGACATGCAGTCGAGCGGCGAGAGCTACACGGACTGGGGCAAGAACCCGTGGGTCGAGACGTCGAAGGACAAGCTGTCGACGTTCGCCGCGGACGTCGACACCGCGTCGTACACGATCGCGCGACGGAAGCTGAACGAAGGCACTCTCCCTCCAAAGGAGAGCGTCCGCGTCGAAGAGTTCATGAACTACTTCTCGTACTCGTTCGCGCCGCCGCAGGCAGGCTCGCCGTTCAGCGTGATCATGGACGCAGCGCCGTCGCCGCTCGCCACCGGCAATCACATCCTGCGTGTCGGCGTCGCGACGAAGGCGAAGACCCAGGCCGAGCGCAAGCCCGCGCACCTCGTGTTCCTCGTCGATGTCTCGGGCTCCATGGGCTCGGCCGACAAGATCGGTCTCGCGCAAAAATCATTGCGCATTCTCACCGAGAACCTCGGACCGCAGGACTCCGTGTCGCTCGTGACGTACGCGGGCTCGACGCGCGTGGTGCTCGAACCGACGGGCATGGAGAATCGCGACAAGATCTTCGCCGCGATCGACGACCTGACGGCAGGCGGCTCGACGGCGATGGCCTCGGGCCTCGATCTGGCGTACGAGCAGGCAACGAAGGGCCTCTTGCCCGGCGCCATCTCGCGCGTGATCGTCCTCTCCGACGGCGACGCGAACGTCGGCCCCCAAGGACACGAGGCGCACCTGCGCATCATCGCCGACCGCGCGAAGAAGGGCGTGACGCTCTCGACGATCGGCTTCGGTACGGGCAACTACAAGGACAGCGAGATGGAGCAGCTCGCGAACAAAGGCAACGGCAACAACTACTACATCGACTCGCCGTCGGCGGCGCGGAAGGTGTTCGAGACGCAGCTCGGCGCGACGCTCGAGGTGGTGGCAAAGGACGTGAAGCTCCAGGTCGACTTCGATCCGACGATCGTCGCGAAGTACCGCTTGATCGGCTACGAGAACCGCAACATCGCGGACAACGACTTCCGCAAGGACTCCGTCGACGCCGGCGAGATCGGCGCGGGCCACCAGGTCACCGCGATGTACGAGATCCAGCTGACGCCGAAGGGCCTCGCGCAGAACGGCGGCTTCGGCGTCGTCCGCATCCGCCACAAGGCACCCGATGGAGAGGCCGCGACGGAGAACGCGTTCGCGATGACGACCACCGCGGCCACGTCGTTCGACACCGCTCCCTCGGACCTGCGCTTCGTGTTTGCCGTTGCCGCGTTCGCCGACGTGCTGCGCGGCGCGGACGAGGCGAAGGGTTGGTCGCTCGACAAGATCGCGGGCGTCGCGAAGGAAGCGTCCGGCGAGTCCGCGGAGCGCGCGGAGCTCGTCGGGCTCGTCGAGAAGGCGCGCGCGCTGCGCGGCCCCGCGAACACCGTCGCGCGGTAGGCCTCGATCGTCGGCGCACGCGCCGGATCGTTCTCTCGATGTCTTCCTTGGAAGAAATGTTGTCGCCGGTCGACGACAAAGAAGAACGAGATCGTGCAGAACAAATCGACCCGACGCCCGTGCAAGCGCAGACACGACCCCTCGGAGGATCCCGTCGATGCGTAAGACCCTGGCGTCCCTGCTGCTTTGCTCCACCCTGCTCGCCCCCGCCTGTAGCAAGAAGTCGTCGGAGGCGGAGAACGCGGGTGCCTACATCCACGCGGCATCCCCCACGGACACGCTCGGCAAGAAGGCCACCGGCGCGGTCGACGCCTTGGCCGTCGGGGTGGGCTCGGCCGCCAGCGATCCCGGCGCAGAAAAAGCCGCGAACGCGCAGGTGGCCTACGACAAGGTCGCGATGAACCAGCCGGTCGCCGCGGAAGAAGGCGGCGCCAACGCGTTCAAAGACTACGGACAGAACCCGTGGATCGACGCATCGAAGGACAACCTCTCGACGTTCGCAGCCGACGTCGACACCGCGTCCTACACGCTCGCGCGCCGGATGCTCAACGAGAACACCTTGCCGCCGAAGGCAGCGATCCGCGTCGAAGAGTTCGTGAACTACTTCGCGTATTCGCTCCCCAACCCGCCCGGAGATTCACCGTTCGCCGTGCTGATGGAGGCCGCGCCGTCGCCGCTCTCGCCGGGCCGCCACATCCTACGCGTCGGTGTCTCCACGAAGGCAAAGACCGCCCAGGAGCGCAAGCCGGCAAACCTCGTATTCCTCGTCGACGTGTCGGGCTCGATGAACGGTCCGGATCGCATCGAGCTGGCGAAGAAGTCGCTGCGCATCCTCACGGCGAACCTGATCGACGGTGACACCGTGTCGCTCGTCACCTACGCGGGCTCGACGCGCGTCGTGCTCGAGCCGACCAACGACAAGGCGAAGATCCTGTCGGCGCTCGACGACCTCCACTCGGGTGGTTCGACGGGAATGGCGTCCGGCATCGACCTCGCCTACCAGCAGGCGGCGAAGGGCCTGCGCCCCGGCAAGGTCTCGCGCGTGATCATCCTCAGCGACGGCGACGCGAACGTCGGCGCGCACACGCACGAGGAGCTATTGAAGATCATCGCGGGTCGCGTGAAGGAAGGCGTCACACTGTCGACGATCGGCTTCGGCATCGGCAACTACAAAGACACGACGATGGAGCAGCTCGCGAACAAGGGCAACGGCAACAACTTCTACGTCGACTCGATCGACGCGGCGCGGAAGGTGTTCCAGGAGCAGATCGGCTCGACGCTCGAGGTGGTCGCGAAGGACGCGAAGTTCCAGGTCGACTTTGATCCGAAGATGGTCTCGCGCTACCGCCTCGTCGGCTACGAGAACCGCGACATCGCCGACGACTCGTTCCGCGACGACAAGGTCGACGCCGGCGAGATCGGCGCGGGTCATCAGGTGACCGCGATGTACGAGATCGAGCTCACGACGGCGGGCAAGCAGTCGAATGCGCCGCTGGGCGGAATTCGAATTCGCCACAAGGCGCCGACGGCCGAGAAGGCGACGGAGGCGGCGTTCCCGATGATCGGCGGTGTGGCCGCGTCGTTCGCGAACTCGTCGGTCGACTTCCGCTTCGCGTTCGCGACGGCGGCGTTCGCGGACGTGCTGCGCGGATCGACGGAGTCGGAGCATTGGTCCCTCGTGGACATTCGCGACATGGCGAAGCGCGCGGCCGGCGACGACAAGGACCGGCGTGAGATGGTCTCGCTCATCGAGCGCACGATGCAGCTGACCGGCCGCACCGCGGCGCGCTAGTGCGAACCACGCGGCCGAGAGCGCCGATTCGCGCTCTCGCTCGTAGTCTGAATGTCCCCGTCCCACGCTGCGCCCGAACCGACCGGTCCGCACCCGCGGATCTCCCTCGACGGGGTTCGTCGGGCGTGGCGTGCGCTCCAGCGCAGCGCCAGCACGCGCAGGCGCCTGCCGCCTCGCGGTACGATGTCGCGAATGTTCGGGCGTGTGCTCGTTGGACGTGTGCTCGTGGGGATGGTCGCCGTGACCTCGATCGCGCGCGCCGACGAGTTCGCGAACAGCCCGACGCGCCCCGGCTACGAGCCGAGCGACCACGTGTTCGACTTCGCGAAGCGGAGGGAGCTCGACAAGCGCGGCGTCACCATCGGACTCACCTATTCACTCGACGTGTTCGCCGTCCCGCAGCTCGAGAAGCGGCTCGTTGCGGGTGGCATGTTCATGACCGACCTCGACATCGACTTCGCGACGCTCGCGAGCTCGCGCCTCGGCGCGCTGCACGTCAGCACGGCGTCCACGCACGGCGGTAGCCCCACCGACGAGCTCGGCGACGTTCACGGTTCGAGTGGCAACACCGCACCGTACGGCACGCGCGTGTTCGAGGCGTGGTACGAGCAGCCGTTCGGACCCTTCACGGTTCGCGCTGGAATCCTCGCCGTCGACCAGGAGTACAACTACGCCGATCCGACGGCGACGCTGCTCGGCGCGACGTTTGGCATCACGGCGCAGTACGGCACGAACGTCGGCGGACCGCTCTATCCGGTCGGGACGCCGGGTGTGAGCGCGCGCTACGACGAAGGCAAGGTGCTGCTCCAGCTCGCGGTCTACGACGGAACGAGCGAAAACGTGCGCGGCATCCCGACGGGGCTCGGCCCCGCCACGCTCGTGCTCGCCGAGGCGACGTGGGATCGCGACATCGGGGTGGGCGCCTGGCACCACAGCGAAAAAGGCAGCGGCATCTACGGGACGTTCGATCACAAGCTCGACGACATCGTCGAGGGGTTCTTCCGGATCGGGCTCTCGCCCGAAGGGGTGTCGACGTACCTCGACGCCGGCCTGCGCATCGGGCCCGGCCCGATTCGCGCCGAAGACTTCGTCAGCATCGGGATGGCGTTCGCCCGTGTCGAGACGGGCGACCAGATCCTGATCGAAGCGACGTACGAGGCGCAGGTGAAGTGGCTGACGATCCAGCCAGCCATGCAGCTCGCGATGTTGCGCGAGCGAACGGTCGGGATTCTCGCCACGCGATTCACCGTCGTCTTCTAGCCTTGACGATAGTTAACGTTTGCGTTAACTATTCTTTCGATATGAAACCAACACCAAAGGGGTGGCCGCGTCTCACCAGCGCCGCCGTCTATCAGGATGGCGCCGCGGCGATCGACTGGCTGTGCAAGGCGTTTGGCTTCGAGGTGCGCTTGAAGATCGAAGGCGAAGGCGGCGTGATCGAGCACAGCGAGCTCACGTACGGCGAGGGGTTGATCTTCGTCGCCGATGAACGCCGTCAGGCCGACAAGAGCCGGCCCATGTGCAGCCCGAAGTCACTCGGTGGCAAGACCACGCAGGCGATGATGTTCTTCGTCGACGATGTCGATGTGCACTGTGCCCACGCGCGCGCGAACGGGGCCACCATCGCGATGGAGCCGACGGTCAGCGACTACGGCGAGGAGTACTGGACGGACAAGACGTACGGCGCGCTCGACCACGAAGGTCACTACTGGTGGTTCTGCCAGCGGCTGCGGGGCTGATGCAGGCACTCGACGACACGTTCCTCGCGCTGTCCGATCCGTCACGACGTGGCGTGGTCGATTTGCTCCGCAAGAAGCCGCGGCGCGCCGGCGAGCTCGCCGACGAGCTCGGCCTCAGTGCGCCCGCGATGAGCCGCCATCTGCGCGTGCTCCGCGAGACAGGACTCGTCGAGCGCGCGTTCGACGACGACGACGCGCGCGCCAACGTCTACCGATTGCGACGGGAGAAGTTCATGGCACTGCGATCGTGGCTCGACGACGTCGATCGGTTCTGGGCGCTGCAGCTCGACGCGTTCGCGCAGCACGCAGAGAAGACGCGCGGGAAGAAGAAGTGACGGTCATCGGCGACAAGGTGCGCGTCCAGACGTTCGTACGCGTATCGCAGCGCGACGCGTTCGACGTGTTCACGCTCGAGCTCGACGCGTGGTGGCGACAAGGGCCGGCGTATCGCGTCGGCGGCAAATACCCCGGGCGCATGTATCTCGAACCCCTCCTCGGCGGGCGCGTTTACGAGAAGTACGGTCCGAAGGAGCGCGTCCACGAGATCGGGCGGATCACCGCGTGGGATCCTCCGTCGCACTTCGCGTTCACGTGGCGCGGGATCGCGTTCGAGGACTCCGACGCCGACACGACCGTCGAGGTGTGGTTCGAGGAACGCAACGGCGGGACGCGCGTGACGCTCGAGCACCGCGGGTTCGCCGCTCTCGGGGAGGACCATCCCGTTCGTCACGGCAAGCCGGCGGTCGAGTTCATCCGCGAGCTCGGGTTGTGGTGGGGTTCGCTGGCGACCGCGCTCCGCGAGTTTGTCGACGACAAGGCACACTGACGCGAAAGCACCACACATCCGCGACAGCACGAATGCAAACGTCCTGCGTATGAACGGGCATGTCGAAGTCTCTCCTCCGCTCTGTCCTGTTGGTGGGGGCACTCGCGTCGGCGGCAACCGCCGACGAGAAGAAGGACCCGCCGCCCGTGGATGCGCCGCCGAGCTGCATCGATCCCGTCGGGAAAGACGGGTTGTCCACCGCGCTCGCGAAGGGGCCGAGGGTCGTCGGCACGTACAAGCTCGTCGCCGGAAAGAAGCTCACGATCCCCGGGCTTCGCTTGCTCGCGACCGCGCGGTTCGTGCCGGATCGCGTCGGCGCGACAACGGGCGAGTGGCTACCCGGTCTCGGCGCGGTGCTCCTGCCCGACGTCGATCGCGATGGTGAGAGCTACCGCAACTCCGTCGACCAGCACGGGTACGATCCGCTGCGCATCGGCACGTATCGCATCAGCGTGAAGAGCGTGTCGACAACGAAGGCCGGCACGATCGTGGAGACGCTCGTCGAGGATCTCGCGTGTATGGAGGACTACGTCCACGCGCCGCTCGCGCCGAACGAGAGCAAGACGCTGTGGATCTCGACGGAAGCCACGCGCAACTACGGGTTCAGCACGGGGCACTGGTACGACCAGGTCCCGCGGTTCTACATCGCGGTGTCCTCGGGTCTCGCCCCCGATGTGCAGCAAGAGAAGGGCACGAAGTCGCCACACGGCTGGATCAGCGCGCAGGCGTGGGACTCGAACGGAGGCCATCCGTCGTGGGACGATCGCTACCTCGACAAGCTTCGAGCGGGCGATGTCCTGAAGACCGCCGGGTACACGGTCGAGGTCCTCAAGGTCGTTCTCGGGCCGGACACGACCGTCGTCGATGGGCGGGTCCATACGAAGGGTCGAGACCCGGTGATCAGCGCGCTCGTCAAAGTCACGCGACGTGCGAAGCCTCTCGAAGGCGTTCACCGCTTGCCGTGACGTCCTCGCTACATCACGCGAACGGGCGCGGTGCGCGCGTTGATCAGCGCGGGCTTCGGATCGGCAGGTGTGCCGCGCTTGCGGATCTTTCCGATGCGTACCCAATACGTCTGACCGCGCCTTAGCACCCAGCGCTCGTCGGGTGCGCGCATGTCCTGGCCGCCGTACGAGGGCCGCTCGCCGGGCAGCGCGAGTAGTGCGAACGGCGTGTCGCCGAGCTCGTTCGCGACGAGCCAACCGTCGCCCTCGATGACGGGCGGCGGCCCGACGATCTGGAAATACACGGCGTCGTTGTCACGCGCGACACTGATCGTGCGCGCACCCGCCGGCAGGTTGCCGTTGACGATCGCGTGCGAGGGCACCGCGGCCGGCGGATCCGAAATGCCTGTCGGCGGCGGAGGTGGAACCGGATCGATCGCGTCGACGCGCCAGTACCAGCGCTTCTGATCGTCGAGCTCCCACGCGCCACCGATCGCGATGCGATCACCTTCCTTCGCCTTATCCTCGAGCTTCACGCGAACGCCGAGCGTTCCGTTGCCCTCGGTGTCGTCGACGAGCCAGTGATACGGCGTCGCGACCATCGGCGGTGGACCTGCATCCGCGACGGGCGGACCTGGCTCGAGGATCGGGGGACCGACACGACCGAACACCACGCCGCGCTGGTTGCGCCGCCCGAGGTACTGCGCACGATCGATCACCGCCTGCCACGCACTGATCGCGCCCAGGTCCGCGATCACCTTCCCCGGATCCGGTGGCTCCGGCTCGTCGGGTTTGTTCAACGCGTCGAGCACCGTCGGCAGCGCGATGTCGGCGTCGTCGGGGATGACATCCGCAGCATCGTCCGAGCCCGACGTCGTATCGCTCGGTATCGCGTCGCTTCCACTGCCGCTACCGGCACCGCTCCGGCTCTGTCCTTGACACGCGACGAGCAACGAAACGACGAGCGCGAATCGCAGCACGACTCAGCCCGCGGCGAGCGCACGCGCTGCGTTGAGCGCGCGCGGGATCCCGAACGGCGATGCGCGCAGCTGTAGGATCAGGAAGTCGCCTTCGGTGGACAGACCCGAGACATTCACGACCGGCGTCAGCGTCCCGAGGATGCCGCGGATGCGATCGTTCTCGGCGAACTTCTTGTCCTGCATGAGATCGAGCACGATGATGTCGTCGCGCGCGTCGACGAGCACGGGCGGGCGCTTGGGCATGAACTTGGCGAGGTTGCCGGGCTTGCTGAGATCCAGCGCGCCGCTCTTGATGAGACCCGCGACCGGCGTGAACGACTCGCCGAGCACCTTCATCGTCACGTCGGACAGGCGCAGCGTCACCTTGAATTCGGTGTCGCTGACCTCGATCTTGTCGACGCGGATCGACGCTCCCGCACGCACCGTGGTGCCCATGAGATCGATCGTCGCACCGATGCCGATCGCCGGCGGACGCGGAGAGATCGTCACGTCCTGCGGGGCTTTCTTCGAGGGAGGCGTGTTCGAGATGAACCAGCGAAGCGCATCGAGCGGCACGGCGATCCGCATGCCGAGCGCGTGGCGCGCCATGCTCAGCATCGTCGTGGGGTTCTTGACCATGAAGCGGCCTGCGGAACGAAGCGCGGCGCGTAGCGGGAGTGCCATGGTTCGATCGTATAGCGCGGCATCGTTTGTTCGTCGCTGCCAACGCCCTCAAATCGCTATTCAAACAGGATGACGCGCAGCGGCTTGTCGATCATGATGCCCGCGACGCGAGAACCGTTGACGATCGTCGAGAACGCTGCCTCCCCGCCGCTCAGCGAGTAGCTACGCGTGGGAGATCCCGTATGCGGATCGACGAGTAGCAGACGTTGCAGCTCGCCCGGTGGCGCGCTGCCGAGCAGTACGATCTCGCTGCCGGTCGGGCCCCGGGGTTGCCACGTCGCCGTGCCGAGCTCTTCGTACTCCGCGCGCACGCGCACGCCACCGTCGGGCTCGTAGATCGTGAGCTGCTGGCCCGCCCCGACCACCGGCGGCAGCGGGATGGGCGTCCACAGGTCCGGCAGCTCGGGGTCCTCGGGCGCCAGCAGTTTGTGGCCCGCGCCGTGGATCGCACGGGCGACCGCGGGCTTCACGGGAACTTGCTCGCCGAACAGCGCTCCACCTGCCGTGAGGCCCGCGAGGAGATCGCCGCTCGCGTACCACACGAGCCCGATGCCCGCGACACCGGTGATCGCGCCGTCCTGCGCGGCGATGCGATACGCGTCGCCGTCCTCGAGCTGGACGAGCACGCCGTCTCCCGCGGCGATCACCGAGGTCACGACGCCATCGATCCCGAGCGTCCAGATCGGCCGCATGTCGAGGTTCGCCGCCCGCGCGACGAGGCGACCGTGCTGCGCCGCGATCACGAGGGGGCCCCACGCTTGCGTGTCGACGAACGCGGCTGGAAGCGCGCCGCCCTTCGTGGCGAGAACGAGGCGCCGGCGACCGTTCTCGTCGAGGACGTACGCACGATCGCCCGACGTCACGAGCAGGAGCGACTTCGACGCGATGATCGTGTCGACACCGTCGCCTTCCCACTCCCACCGTGCGACGCCGTCGCGCGACGTCGCGCGGACCAACGCGGTTCCCGGTCGCTCGCCCTGCGTGCCGCACACGACGAGCTGCGCCGTGACCGCGAGCGCCTTCACGACGCCGGGGCCACACGCGTCGCTGCGCTCCCAGATCCACGCCTTCTTCGCGATGTCGAACGCTGCGACTGTTTGGGCGGTCTCGTCATCGAGCGGCGTCTCGCTCGCGACGGTGTACACGACGTTCGGCGCGGCGGGATCGATCGCGACGGGGCCGACACGGTCCTTGCCGGTGTCCGGCTTGGCGATCGCGCCGACGACGAGCACCATCGGCGCGCTCGGTAGATCGCGGAGCTCCGTCGGAACCGCGATGCCCTTCGACGGCAGCGACACGCGCAACGTCCGCGGGTAGCGGGGGGGCAGCGCGAAGCGCACGATCGTGTTCGCGCGCGAGCCCGTGTAGCTCGCGCCGACGACCGCCGTGTCGCCGAGCACCGCACTCTGCGTTCCGAGCGCGACGTACGCCGCGACGCCGTCGCGATCGAGCACCACCATCGTGGACGCCGTCGCGCGAACGAGCCGGCGATCGCCGCGCCGCGAGATCAGCTCGCCGAGGGGTGCGGCCACGAGCGCTCGGCTCTCGACGAGATCGCGAGACCAGCTCGTGACACCGCCCGGCGTCGCGACCTCGACGCGATCGCTTCCGTCGCGCGCCGGCCACCAGCCGCGCACCTCGGGCACGCTCGCGCGTAGCTCGCCGGTCGCGCGCGCGAACGACACCAACGAGCCGTTCGCCTTCACCACGACGACCTCGCCGTCGCATGCGTCGATCGCTTCGAACGCACCGAGTTGCACCCGCCAGGTCAGCGCGGGCTTGCCCTTCACGTCCGCGATGCGCTTGAGCATGCGATCCGGCGCCGCCACGAACAGCTCGCGCCCCGCGTCTCCACAGCTCGCGACGACCGTCTCCGCGACGACGTTTGGCGGGAGCTTCACGCGCGTCAGCTCCTCGCCGCTCGACGCGTCGAGGATCACCGCCTGCCCTTCCGCAGAGACGACGACGCGATCGTCGGTCATCGCGACGAACGTTTGCTCGACGCGCCAAGCGGCCTTTCCGTCGAGCGTCACACCGCGCACGCCGACACCGTCCGAGCACACGATCGCGTTCTCGGCGACACCGACGATCGGCCCGGTGCACAGCCCCGTCTCGCGCCACACGACGCGCCCCGTATCGACATCGATCAACTCGACCGCGGGCTGCACGCCTTCATACCCGTACGCGACTGCGCGCGCAGGCCCGCCACCAGGGACGTCCCACAACGTCGCGAGCCGGAGCGGCACCTTCTGTGGGCCCGTGATCCCGAGCGACGCCAGCAGCTGCGGCGCCTGCGCGCGCCCGAAACGCGCCTGCGGCACGCCGACGGGCCAGCCCGACGGAGCCGGGGCGTACACCCACTGCGGCGCAGGTGGCTCCAGTGGTGGCTCCGGTGCCTCGCACGCTGCGATCAGCGCCAGCACCGGGAAGCGACGAGCCACACCCGTGGATACCACGGTGGATCGTCGACCCGGCCAGCTTGCGAGCGTTCCGTTCAAGCGAGCGCTGCGCGAGCCGATCGCTACACGCGCTCGAGGATCGTGGCGATGCCCATACCGCCGCCGATGCACAGCGTGATCAGCGCGGTGGACTTGTTCGCGCGCTCGAGCTCGTCGAGCGCGGTCCCGAGGAGGATCGCGCCGGTCGCGCCCAGCGGGTGGCCGAGCGCGATCGCGCCGCCGTTGACGTTCACGCGATCCATGTCGATCCCGAGGGCGCGCGCCGTCTGCATCGGCACCGTCGCGAACGCCTCGTTGATCTCCCAGAGGTCGATGTCCTTCACGCTCATGCCCGCGCGATCGAGCGCCTTCTTCGACGCCGGCGCCGGCGCCGTCAGCATGATCACCGGCTCCGCGCCGACCGTCGCCATCGCGCGGATCTTCGCGCGCGGTGTGAGGCCGGCTTTCTTGCCCCACTCGGCCGAGCCCATCAGCACCACGGCGGCGCCGTCGACGATGCCCGACGAGTTACCGCCGGTGTGCACGTGATCGATCGCTTTCGTGTCGCTGTACTTCGCGAGCGCCAGCTGATCGAGCGTCTCGCCGTTCGGGCCCATCGCCATGCCGCCCATGTCAGCGAACGCGGCCTTGAGGCCCGCGAGTCCCTCGAGCGTAGTGTCCGCGCGCGGGTGCTCGTCGCGATCGAGCGCGACCGAGCCGTCGTCGTTCTTCACCGCGAACAGGCCGTTCGCGAAGCGCCTCTCCTCGATCGCGCGCGCGGCCTTTTGCTGGCTCGCGAGCGCGAACTTGTCGACGTCGGTGCGCGAGAAGCCCTCGCGCGTCGCGATCAGGTCGGCCGAGATGCCCTGCGGCACGAGGTACATGCGCTTGCGCAGCTTCTCGTTGAGACCGTCGAGCATCGCGCCGTCGGAGCCCATCGGCACGCGCGACATCGACTCGACGCCGCCACCGACACCGCTGTCCGTGAAGCCCGCACCGATCTTCGCGGCGATGGAGTTCACCGCCTCGAGACCCGAGCCGCAGAAGCGGTTGATGGTGAAGCCGGTGACCTCTTCGGGCCACTGCGCTGCGATCAGCGCGACGCGCGCGATGCACGCGCCCTGCTCCTTGACCTGCGTGACGCAGCCGACCGCGAGATCGTCGACGAGCGCCTTGTCGAGCTTCTTGCGCTCGGCCATCGCGTTCAGCGTCTGCGCGAGCAGCTCCTGCGGATGGTGGTTCGCGAGTCCACCTTTTCCGGCCTTGCCGCGGCCGCGCGGCGTGCGAAGTGCGTCGTAAATGAAGACGTCAGCCATGGGACACCTCTTTGCGTTAGATACGCGGAGGGTGGACCAACTACAGAGTGCAGGCAAGGTCGGTGGCGTGACGCTTGAGCGACTCGAGCGACTGCGTGCAAGCCCCCGCAAGCTTTGCCTTGTCCTGGAGCGAGACCTTGTGCATCGGCAGGTTCCACGCCTCGACCGTCTCGTTGCCGAGCTGGATCCGCGCATCCGCGTCGAGCCCCGGACAGTCCATCATCTTCGTCACGGCGACGACGAAGCGGTCGCAGCTCGCGATGCCGACCTGCAGCGCGCCGAGCTTGGTAACTACCTCCGCGAGCTCCGCGGTCTGATCGGGCTGTTCGCCTTTGATCTCGACGACGAGCGCCACGCGTTGCTCCATGGGCAGACGCCCCACACAGAGGGCCAGGTCGCTGTCGCCGGTGGGCGAGCCCGCGACGAGGTTCGCGAAGCAGTCGATTGCCTTTTGCGACCAAACGTCGCGCTGACATTGCGCGCGCAAGGGCGGCACGATCTCTTGCTCCGGCGGTCGCAGATCTTTGGTCACGCGGTCGACGCCGAACGCCGCGTCGGTACACGTCTTCGGCACCTCGACGATCGACACCGTGATCGGCACCGACGGTGCGGGTTTCTGCGGCGGTGGCGCAGACGCGGAAGGTCCGCATCCGACCAGAGTCAGCAAGATCAAACACCGCACGTCGGCACTATGACACGGCAGGGCCGCGCGAGTTGCGACTAGGCTTGCGGCCAGCGCCCACTCGTGTCGACGTTCGCCGGGTCGATGTGCTCGCGCGGGACGATCAAGCGCAGTCCTCGCGGCAGGACCTCGATGCGATAGCGATCACCGGCAGGGAGCTCCTCGCCGTCGCACTGCGCCGCCGGTAGTGGACGCGCGCGCACGTCGAGCTCGAAGCGCGCGCCGGTGATCGGCTTGTCGTGCGTGAAGCCGAGCATCGACAGATCCTCGGCACCCACGGGGCTGCGGCGCAACGAGCCGATCATCTTCGCGCCGAAATCGCGACG
>JBJXGN010000025.1:0-62674 GCA_046160585.1 Kofleriaceae bacterium | reverse complement strand
CGGGCAGGGAGCGTCAGGCCGCGGCCATCGCGAAGCTCGAGGAGCTGATCGCCGCCGAGCAGCGCAGCGCGCAGGCGGACGCCGATCGCAACTTCGCGTTCTCGAGTGCGTCGTCGCTACTCGGCAGCGCGATCGGGTTCGTGCGCTGGGCCGAGGAGCGCGCGAAGCCCGACGCGGATCGCAAGCCCGGCTACCAGCAGCGGGACATGCAGCCCGCGACGTCCGCGCAGAAGCAGCTGACCAAGCAGTTCGACGCGACGCTCGATCGCGCGCAGTTGCGCCTCGCGCTCGTGCGCTCGCTCGCGCTGCCGGTCGCACAGCGCGCGTGGTTGCCACAGCTGCTCGGCGTGAAGTCGACGGCGGTGATCGACGAGGCGACGATCGACAAGGCGGTGGACGCCTGGTATCGCACCACGAAGCTCGTCGACGAGAAGCTGCGCCTCGAGCTCTTGCAGAACGGCACGAGCGCGTCGCTCGCGCAGTCGACCGATCCTTTCCTCCGGGCCGCGCTCCGCGTGTGGAAGACCTACAAGGCCGAGGAGAAGATCGCGGACGCGATGACCGGCGACTCGCTGCTCGTGGCGAACGTGTATGCCGAGGCGATGCGCGACGTGCTCGGCGGACTCCTCGCCCCCGACGCGAACTCGACGCTGCGGATCACCTACGGAACCGTGAAGGCGTTCAAGCCGGCGGACCCCGCGTTCACCACGGGTGCACAGATCCTCGCGAAAGACACCGGCAAGGATCCGTTCGACGCGCCGGCACCGATGCTGTCTGCCTTGCGCGCCAAGAAGTTCGGACCGTACGCGAACGCGAGCGGGGAGTTGCCGGTGAACTTCCTCAGCGACCTCGACACGACGGGTGGCAACTCGGGCTCGGCGGTGCTTAACGATCGTGGTGAGCTCGTCGGGCTCAACTTCGACAGCACGCTGCAGGGCGTGGCGTCGGATGTCGTCTTCGACGGCGCGAGCGTGCGCAAGATCCACGTCGACGCGCGTTACATGTTGTGGGTGATGGACGCGATCGACCACGCGGATCATCTGATCACCGAGATGGGCCTCCAGCCGCGCCTCTAGACAGTGCAGCGTCAGGGCGCGATGTACATCGACTCGGCGTTCTTGTAGTTGTCGAGCTCGGTGGTGTTGGTGATGACCTGACCGTCGTCCCGCAGCTGCGGATCGTAGACGGTGTACGCGCCGTCCTCGCGGCCGTGCCCCATCGTGAGCACGGCGTGGTTGCTCTCTCTGGCATTGGGATCGTTCTGGATGAACGAGATGCCCATCTCGTTGTCCTTCATCATCTGCTGGAACGCGGGGGCGTTGCCGATGAAGTTCTTCAGCGTGCCGGACTGAATGCCCGAGTCTCCGGCCTTGAACAACGCTTTCTGCGCCTCCGGGTCGTGGGGATTGGCCGCGAGCTTTGCCTTAGCGGCCGCGATCTCGTTGTCCTGGAGCTGCTGATACAGCTGCCCCTGGATCAGGTGCATGTCGCCGGTGCTGAGCTGCTGGCCCGCCGCGATCTTCGTGCGGATGTCCGTGAGCGCGCCGGGCTTGTCCTTGTCGCCTTCGAGCGCCGCGAGCTGCTCGGGCGTCGCATTCGCCTTCATCGCGTCGAGAAGCGCCGTCACTCCTTCGGTCCCATTCTCCTTCCCGCCGAGGACGGCGGCGCCGAGCAGCGACGATGCCGCGCACGTGTTTTCGGCGTTGCGGTTGTTTGCGACGTTTTGGACCAGGTTGTCCAGAACCTGCACGCGCGAGTCGGCACAACTCAGGTCGAGGAGCGTGTCGTGGTCGACATCGTGATTCTCCAGCGCGTTCAGGTCGGCAGGCTTCTGGATCATGTAGTGGTTCTTGATCGCGTTCGCGGCGAGTCGCTTCGCTGTACCCTCCTCGGGCGCGCCCTCCTGTTCGCGCCGGATCTTGGTCGCTCCGTTGTCATTCTGCGCGACGGGGAGGTCCCACTCGGCCCAGTGACCGAGTGCGGCCAGCAGGTTCTGCGGATCCGGCCCATACCGGTCCGCGGTCGGGATGTCGAAGCCCTCGTTGTAGTACTCGTCGTCGCGGCGTTGCTCGAAGGTGGCGTCGCGTTGAGCCTTTGCCTGCACCGCTTCCTCTGCCTCCGCCTCTGTCGCGAATTCACCCACGGTTCAGAACAGACCCAGCTGCCGGCGGATGTGACCACGTGATAATGGTCGGGCCATGGGCACGGCGAAAACGAGGTCCAAGGCGAACGCGAAGCGTCCCGCCGCGAAGAAGCCTGCGAAGCCAAAGGGAACGACGAAGCTGTCGCACCTCCCGCGGAACCAGGACGGCGTCGTCATGCTCTCGGGCGGCAACCCGCAGATCGCGAAGGGCTACGGCGACGCCCCGGTGAAGGCCTACATCGCGGCGATGCCAGGCTGGAAGCGCGCGGTCGGCGAGCGCATCGACGCGATCGTGGAGGCGAACGTGCCGGCGGTGAAGAAGGCCGTGAAGTGGAACTCGCCGTTCTATGGCATCGAGGACGATCGCTACTTCCTCTCGTTCCATGTCTTCGATCGCTACGTGAAGCTGACGTTCTTCGCGGGCGCGCAACTGAAGCCGCCGCCGCCCGACACGTCGAAGTATCCCGCGGTGCGCTACTGGAACGTCCACGAGGGCACGCTCGACGAGGCGCAACTTGCCGCGTGGGTGAAGCAGGCTGCCGCGCTTCCGGGCGAAAAGATGTGATCAGGCGCCGCGCAGGTACTGCGCCGTGATCGACGTCTTTGACTTCGCGAGGGCTGCGGGTGGGCCTTCGAACATGACGTTGCCACCCTTGCTGCCGCCCTCGGGGCCGAGATCGATGATCCAATCCGCGTGGCGGATCACGTCGAGGTTGTGCTCGACCACGATCACCGTGTTCCCCGCGTCGACGAGGCGATCGACGATCGCGAGCAGGTGCGTGATGTCGCTCATGTGCAGGCCCGTCGTCGGCTCGTCGAGGACATAGATGCTGCCGCTCTTGTGCAGCTCGCTGGCGAGCTTGATGCGCTGGCACTCGCCGCCGGAGAGCGTGTTCAGCGGCTGCCCGAGCGTGAGGTAGCCGATGCCGACGTCGCGCATCGCGCGCAGCTTCTTGATGATAGGCGGCTGCTTCTTCGGGCGAGCGCCGGCGCCTTCTTCGAAGAACGCGAGCGCCTCGGCGACCGTCATCGCGAGGAAGTCGCCGACGTGTTTGTCGCCGAGTTTGTACGCGAGTACCTCGTCCTTGAAACGCTGGCCGTTGCACGTCTCGCACGGGGTCTTCACGCCGTCGAGAAATGCGAGGTCGGTGTAGATCACACCGAGACCGTTGCAGGCCTGACACGCGCCCTTGCTGTTGAACGAGAACAGACCGGAGTCGACGTCGTTCGCGTCCGCGAGCTCCTTGCGCAGGTCGTCCATCGCGCCCGTGTACGTGGCCGGCGTGGATCGACTCGACGTGCCGATCGCGGACTGATCGATCACGATCGCCTCCGGATGCGCGGGTACGAAGCATTCGTGGATCAGCGAGCTCTTGCCCGAGCCGGCGACACCGGTGACCACGGTGAGCACGCCGGTCGGAATGTCGACGCTGACGTTCTTCAGGTTGTTCGCGTTCGCACCTTTGATCGAGAGCTTGCCGGTCGCCTTTCGCGGCGCATCCTTGATCTTCGACTCGCGGAACAGGTGCGTCGCGGTCAGTGTCTTGGCCTTCTTCAGCTCCGCGTATGTCCCCTCGAACACGATCGTCCCGCCGCGCGTGCCGGCGTGCGGGCCCACGTCGACGATGCGATCCGCGATCTGGATGACATCGGGATCGTGCTCGACGACGAGGATCGTGTTTCCCTTGTCGCGCAGCGCGCGCAAGAGCTCGCCGAGTCGGTGCACGTCGCGCGGGTGGAGGCCGACGCTCGGCTCGTCGAAGATGTAGAGCACGTCGACGAGGCTCGACCCGAGGTGCTTCACCATCTTCGTACGCTGCGACTCGCCGCCCGACAGTGTGTCCGTCGGCCGCTCGAGCGACAGGTAGCCGAGGCCGATGTCGACGATCGCCTGGAGGCGCTCGACGAGCGTCTTGGTGATCGCCTCTTCGACCTTCCCGGCGCCGCCGACCTTCTTCATCCACGGCAAGAGATCACCGATCTCCATCGCGGCGCACTCGGCGATGTTCTTGCCGGCGATCTTGCTCGCGAGCGCCGCCTGGTTGAGCCGCGCTCCGCGGCACGCCTCGCACGGCCCCATGATCAGGTACGGCTCGACCTGCTTCTGCGTGCGCTCGGACAACGTCTTGATGTCGCGTTTGATGTACGCGCGGGTGAACTTCGTGATGATGCCCATGAACGTCAGGTTCATCGGCGCCCCGTTGAAGTTCCCCTTCACCTTGCGCTCCGGGCTATGGAGCAAGAGGTCCATCTCCGCCTTCGTGAACTTCGAGAGCTTTTTCTTCGTGTCGAACAGCCCGCTCGACGCGTAGATGTTGTTTTCCCACGTCGCGAACACGGGGACCTGCACCGCGCCATCGGCGAGTGACTTCGACATGTCGAGGAAGCCGTCGGCCTTCACGGACAGCTTGCGGCCGAGGCCGTTGCACTCGAGACACATGCCCTGCGGATCGTTGAACGAGAATGCATTTGCATAGCCGGCGTGCGGCTTACCCGCGCGCGAGAACAACAGGCGCAGCACGGTGTAGATGTCGGTGACCGTCCCGACCGTCGAGTGCGACCCACCACCGAGGCGTTTCTGATCGACGATCACGGCCATGTTCAGGTTCTCGATCGCGTCGGCTGCCGGCGGCGGATACTTCGGCAGGAAGTTCCGGATGAACATGCTGAAGTTCTCGTAGAGCTGGCGCTGCGCCTCGGTGGCGATCGTGTCGAACACGATCGACGACTTCCCGGATCCGGAGACGCCCGTGAAGATGGTGATCGCCTGTTTGGGGATCGCGAGATCGACACCACGGAGGTTGTTCTCGCGCGCGCCCCGGATCAGGATGCTGCTGCTCGGCACGGACGGAAGGCTAGCCTGGATGCACGCGCGAGTGGCAGCGTCGGTTCGGCATCGCGGCGAGAGTAGCCCGTCGCAGTGGTACAACCGCGCCATGCGTGTCACCGCGTTCGCCTTCGTCATTGCTCTGTTCGTCGCGTGCAAGTCGACACCGCCGCCGACGATCGCCTCGCCTCCGCCACAGCCGGAGCCCGCACCTCCCTCGATTCCTCGTCCCCAACCGGACCTGTTCACGGAGTCGAAGGCCGACGTCGTGCGTCTCCGCGCGGAAGCGGACAAGGACCCGCTCCTCGCGCCATGGACGGGTTCGTTCGGCGGTGCGCCGCCGTGGGACAAGGTGAAGGCGTCCGCGATCCCGGCGGTGTTCGAGAAGGGCATCGTTCTTCGCCGAGCGGAGATCCGCGCGATCGCGAACGACCCGGCGCCGCCGACATTCGCGAATACGTTCGTCCCGCTCGAGGACGCGGGGCGGCACCTCGGTCGCGCGCGCACGTTGTTCTCCGTGCTGGTGTCGAGCCTCAACACGGCGGACGTGCAAGCCGTCGACAAAGAGTGGTCGCCGAAGCTCGCGGCCGCCGACGACGAGATCAGGTTCGACGCGAAGCTGTTCGCGCGCTTCGAGGCCGTGCACGCCGCGCGCGAGGCGCTCACGCCGCCGCAGCGCCGGCTCGTCGAGCTCACGTACGACGCGTTCGTGCGCGGAGGGGCGAAGCTCACGCCGGACCAGAAGGTGCAGATGGGGCGCATCAACCAGGAGCTGTCGAGCGCGTTCACCGAGTTCGGTAACCGCGTGTTGAAAGACGAGGACACCTGGGTCGTGCTCGCGAGCGAGAAGGATCTCGCCGGTCTCTCTCCGTCGATGATCGCGTCGTACGAGGCTGCGGCCAAGGAGCGGAAGGTCGAGGCGAAGTGGGTGGTGGTCAACACGCGCTCGAGCGTGGATCCGTTCCTCACGACGTCGACGCGGCGCGATCTGCGCGAGAAGGTGTGGAAGGCGTTCAAGGGGCGCGGCGACAATGGCGGCGCGACGGACACGAACGAGCTGATCGTGAAGATCGTCAAGCTCCGCAACGAGCGCGCGGCGCTGCTCGGCTATCCGACGCACGCGCACCTGCGAATGGCGAACACGATGGCGAAGGATCCCACGAAGGCCGACGAGCTGATGGTCTCCGTGTGGCCTGCGGCCGCGGCGCGCGTGAAGCAGGAGGTCGCCGACATGCAGAAGGTGGCCAAGCGCGAGGGCGCGCAGATCACGATCGAGCCATGGGACTACCTGTTCTACGCGGAGAAGGTCCGCAAGCAGAAGTACGCGCTGAACCAGGACGAGCTGAAGCCCTATTTCGAGCTGAACAACATGATCGCCGCGTCGTTCTACATGGCGGAGCAGTTGTACGACCTGACGTTCGTCGAGATCACCGGCAAGGTGCCCGTGTTCCAGCCCGACGTTCGCGTGTGGGAAGTGAGGGACAAGTCGACGAACGCGTTCCGCGGCCTATTCTACGGCGACTACTTCGCGCGCGCGAACAAGCGCTCGGGGGCGTGGGCGAGCACGTATCGCGGACACGAGACGTTCGGCGGCAAGGTCACCGTCGTGACGTCGAACAACAACAACTTCGTGAAGGGGCGCGAGGGCGAGCCCGTGCTCATCTCGCTCGACGACGCGGAGACGTTGTTCCACGAGTTCGGTCACGGTCTCCACGGCCTCCTGTCGGAGGTCGAATACCCCGGGCTCGCGACGACGCCGCGCGACTTCGTCGAGTACCCGTCGCAGGTCCACGAGATGTGGGTGATGTCGAAGCCGATCCTCGAGAAGTACGCGCTGCACTATCAGACGAAGAAGCCAATGCCGGCCGCGCTCATCAAGAAGGTCGCGGCGGCCGAGACGTTCAACCAGGGCTACGTGACGGTCGAGTATCTCTTGTCGTCGATCCTCGACATGCGCCTCCACACGGCGAAGGAGCCCGTCGCAGATCCGAAGGCGTTCGAGCGCGATCAGCTCGCGCTGCTGAAGGCGCCAAAGGAGATCGCGCTGCGGCATCGCCTGCCGCAGTTCCTGCACCTGTTCTCGAGCGACTCGTACTCCGCCGGCTATTACAGCTACCTGTGGTCCGAGACGATGGACGCGGACACGCGCGAGGCGTTTATCTCGACGGGCAACGTGTTCGATCCGGCGACCGCGAAGGGCATGCGCACGCACATCCTCGCGCCCGGCAACACGACGGATCGCACCGAGGCGTACCGCGCGTTCCGCGGTCGTGATCCCGACGTGCGCGCGTTGTTCCGCAAGCGCGGCTTCCCCGTGAAGAAGTAGCTATCGGTCGAGGGCGGCGGCCGCGGCGCCGACGACGACCTTGACGTTCGCCATCGCGAACTCGACGTCGATGTCGGCGATCGCGTCGGACCGGCCCTGCGGGCAGTGGTAGTGCGGGTTGCGGTAGTCGGCCGTGTCCGTGATGAACAGCGCCGGGTAGTCGGCGTCCCAGAACGGCGCGTGGTCGCTGCGGCGCAGTGGATCGAGGGATCGCTTGAGCGCGGCGAGGAGCGAGATGTTCACGATCGGGAGGCCGACATCCTTCGCCACCTTCTGTATGTCGGCGACGGCGGTGACGGCACTCTCGTCGTTGACGACGAGCGCGAAGTCGCCGCGGTACTGGTTGTTCGCGATCTGCGCGCCCGCCTCGGGGAAGATGGCCTCGAGCTGCGGATCGCCACGTTGCGAATTCGGCTCGCTGCTGCGGTACCCGATCATCTCGAACACCATCGACAGCACGATCTGCGCGCCGGCCGCCTTCTCGCGGGCGACGTAGGCCTTCGATCCGACGAGGCCGCGCTCCTCCTCATCCCAGCACGCGACGACGAGGGTGCGCGCGCGGGGCGACTTCGAGAGGACACGGGCGGCCTCGAACGTGGCGGCGACGCCGGTCGCGTTGTCGTCGGCGCCCACGCAGTTCGTGACGCTGTCGTAGTGCGCGGACACGACGACGCGCTCGGCCGGGGTCTTCGTGCCGGGGCGCACGCCGATCACGTTGACGCCCGTCGTGTACGAGTGGCGCTCGACCGCGAAGCCGAGCGCGGCGAAGCGGTCCGCGCAGAGATCCTGCACCGCCTGCCAGTGCGGCGTGTTCGGGCTCCGCGGCTGTGCGATCGTCGCGAGGTCCGCTTCGAACGCGGCACGATCGACCTGGTCGACGGGCGAGGGCGCGGGATCCGAACAAGCCGCGACTAGCGCGCAGGGCAGGAAGCGTCGCATCGACGACGTTCTAGCATGCTACGCGGCGGCGCCGGTCGCTGCCTTCTTGCCGGCGGCGAGCCAGCCGATCAGCGCGCCGATCATCGTGACGATCCCCGCACCGACCGCGACGACGGCGATGCCCGCATACACCTCGCTCGGGATCGAGGCGGCGGTCGCACCCGGCGCGAACAACGAGGCGAGCAGGTAGATCGTGAGGAAGTAGAAGCCACCGGTCCCGATGGCACCGCCGAACAGCGTTGCGAGGAGTGGACGGGTACGCGCGGACGCCCCGGACGAGATGCCCACGAGCATGCAACAGATCGCGACGATGCCGTAGAGCGGCCCGGGCTCGCCCTTGCCGATCGACGCGCCGAAGATGGTGCCGATGACCCCAGCGCCGAACCCTGCGAACGTCGCGTAGACGATCCAGGGCACGCTCGACTTGCTCGCGGTGCCGAAGATCTTCTCGGACAAGAAAGCGCCCGCGATGCCACCACCGGCGCTTGCCGCAGCGGTCAGCGAGAGGCCCTTCAACGACGATGGAAGAAGTAACAGCGAGCGGTCTTCCTTGCCCGCGAGCGCGACGCCGAGGACGAACAGCGAGCCGACCATCAACAGCGAGCCCATCGCCGGCTCGATGATGGTCGACTCGGCGCTCGTGCGCGCCGCGAGGAGTCCACCAAAGGCGCCGCCGACCGCCATGATCGCGTAGCCCAGGTATTCGTTCTGGATGCCGAGCCGCGCCGCGAGGATCGTGGCGAGGAAGGTCCCACCGGCGACAAGAAAGTAGCTGAGGATGACCGATGCGAACGAGAACCCACCCATGTCGCCGAGCTTACTTCGCGTATGTGCCCGACCGGTCATCGTGGCCGTCGAGATCGTCGATCGCTGACGACTGTTGCTACGCGTACGAGCAGTGCCGAATCGGATCGCCACGCAAGCGAGGAGAGTTCCCCCATGGGACCTGAGGTGAGGTGCCCACGAGAGGTCGCGTTTGCGCAAACTGGACGCGATCAATCCCGCGACGTTGCACAACCTGATCGCGGCATGGTTGCTGCTCTCGTTCCGCGAACATGCGTTCCATCCATTCGGTATTCCTGGCTGCTCTACTTGCCGGCTGTGTGGTGGGAGGGGACGAGGTCACGGTCGGTGACTCGTCGGGCAACGAGAACGAGCTCGCGGTGAACGAGATCGTGAACTCGGGCGAAGTGCTTCGCGTGACGGCGTCGGCGCTCAATCTGCGGTCGGCTGCAAGCACGAGCGCGTCGATCCTCGCGTCGCTCGCGAACAACGCGAAGGTGACGGTGACGTCGACGAGCGGTGGCAACGGATGGGTCGCGGTGCAGTCCGCCAACGGAGCGCGTGGCTGGGTGTTCGGTCGCTACGTCGTGCGCGACGGCGCCACACCCGAAACGCCGACGGGGACGTCGTGCGCCCCCTCGCGGGCGAACGGTGTGATCACGTCGTACCAGAAGGCGCTCCACGATTCGCTCGCGTTCGCGGAAGGCACGCGCGGCCACTCGCAGGACGGCTACAACGTCATGTTCAGCTTCCGGCTGATGACGAGCTGCCAGAGCCATCCGAACCAGTGCATCCGCTTCGGAAGCACGTGCTCGACGGCCGCGGGTCGCTACCAGTTCCTCAACACCACGTGGCGCTCCGTCGCGAGCGCGCGCAACCTCCAGTCGTTCGAGCCGGAGAACCAGGAGCGCGGCGCCGCGTACCTCATCTCGACCACACGCCGCGTGAACGTCCCGCAGGATCGCGCGATGACCGCGGCCGAGTTCTCGAACGCGATGTCGAAGCTGTCGTACGAGTGGGCGTCGCTGCCGCCCGGTCGCTACGGTCAGCCCACGAAGACCTCGAGCCAGATGCGGACGATGTACTGCAGCCTCGCAGGGTGTTAACGGTGACGACACCGCGACGCTGGGCGGGGGTTGCGTTTGGTGCGCTGGTCGGTGCCACGGCACTGATCGTCGTGCTCGTTCTCTCGCGCACGTTGCAGGACCACCCAACCGCGTCTCCATTCAGCAGGGCGTCGACAACGACGCCTGCGGGCGCAACGTCGACAACGTACGTTGCGCCCGCCGCGCAGTCCCCGGCTGCCGCACTACAGCCGAAACCGGATCCCCTCGCGGTCGCCGACACTCCGTCGATCGACGAGGTGATGCAGGCGCAGTCCTCGACGGAGCCCGGGATGATCGACGTCCTCGTCGCCGGGCTGACGTCGACGGATGCCGTCGTCGTCGCGGAGTCTGCGAACGGGCTCGTCGCGCGCGGTGCCCTGTCCGCATTGCCCGCGCTCGTCGAGATCGACATCGTCGCGCGCCCGTGGGCCGCGGCGTCCGTCATCTACGCGACCGGTCGCATCGCCGAGAAGGCGGACTCCGACGAGCGCGCGAACGCGGTCGATCACCTGCTCGCGCTCCTCGCGTCCGAGAAGCGCCGTCCGTCGCCCGATGCGCTCGGGAACCTCTTGCACATCTACGAGGCGCTTGGCGCGACCGGCGATTCGCGCGCGATCGCGCCGCTCGAGCGCGAGTTGGTCGATCGCTCGGTCGCGACCGCGCCGAAGGTCATCATCGTGCAGTCGCTCGTCGCGCTCGGTGCGCGGCAGAGCCGTCCGACGCTCGAGCGAATCCGCGACGAGCTCGCCCCGACGACGACAGGCGAGGACTTCGAGGCCGCGGTCCGTCGCGATCTCCTCGCGGCGATTCGCGACGCGCTGGTGGAGCTGTCTTGATCCTTCGAGCCGCGGTCGTCTGCCTGCTGCTGGGCGGCGTCGCCTCGGCAGCGCCGCGCCGCGGTGTCGTCGAGTTGACGAGCTCGCGCTGGTCGGGCGACATGATCGTCACCGACGTCGTCGTCCGCGGCGACGACGGCTCGCGCGCCACGTTCGTCGAGCACGGCGGTAGCGTGAGCGGTATCGGTATGTCGGTCTCGCATCGCACCGTGCCGCGCGCCGGCGATGCGGTGCGGTGGTCGTTCGAAAGCTCGATCGAAAGCTCGATCGACGGACGCACGTTGACCGCCGTGCGACCAGTCGCCCCCACGACGACGATCGCCGCCACCGCGGTCGGCATCGGCGTGCAGCGCACGTCGCGCAGCGACAAGCCGCTATATCACCCGACGGGCTGCGTGAACTTCGAGCTCGACGCGAAGGGCTCTGCGAAAGTCGAGGGCGAGTGGAACGCCGTCGACGCTGCGTTCGCCGCGTGGGAGAGTGCGTCGGCGGGTATGGAGTGCGGCGGCGTTCGCTTCACGACGCGCATCGTGCAGGACGCGCCCGACGGACACGACGGGGTCAACACGATCCACATCCGCGACACCACGTGGTGCCGCCCCGGCACCGTCACGGATCCCGAGGTCTGCCACTCGCCCGAAGCCGTCGCGGTCACGCGCGTGCTGTACGTCGACGAGCCGAGCTCGCCGCGCGACGGCGAGATCATCGAAGTCGACATCGACGTGAACGCCGTCGGTTTCACGCTCGCGACCGACGGACGCGCGAGCGCGATCGATCTACAGAGCGCCGCGACGCACGAGATCGGTCACGCGCTCGGGCTCGACCACAACTGCGGCGTCGAGGATGGCGCCTGGCCCGCCGATCGCGACGGAACGCCCGTGCCGAGCTGCGAGAGCGTACCGCCCGACCTCGCCACCGCAACGATGTACGTGCAGGTCACGCCGGGCGACACGAACATGCGCACTCCCAAGGTGAGCGACACGCGCGGCCTGTGCGACGCCGCGGGCGGGACCTGCGAGGCCGAGGTCACTGGTGGTTGCTCGGCCGGTGGCGGAACGAGCGGGCTCGGGTTCGCGTTGGCGCTACTCGCGCTGCGTCGTCGCCGGGGCTGAGCGATCCGCGTCGCCGCTGTCGTGAATGCTGCCCACGTCGCGCGCGAGCTGGACCCAGTCGATCGCCATGAGCAGAGTATGCCCGTCGCTCGACTCGGAGGCGCCGCCGCGCAATAGTTGCGGCGTGACGGCCCTGGAGTCCTACATCCGCCACGGCAGCAAGGTCGGGCGCTTCGTCGTGGTCGGCGAGCTCGGCAAGGGCGGGATGGGCGTCGTCTACGCCGCACACGATCGCGAGCTCGACCGGCAGGTCGCGCTGAAGGTCATGCGGATCGCCTCGGTCGAGGAGATCGATCGCGTGCGCATGCTCCGCGAGGGGCAGGCGATGGCGCGTATCACGCACCCGAACGTGATCACGGTGTTCGAGGTCGGCTCGGACGATGGCGTCGTGTTCCTCGCGCAGGAGCTGCTCGACGGCGGCACGCTCGGCCAATGGCTCGAGATGCCGCACTCGCAGGCGGCGATCCTCGACAAGTTCGTCGCGGCTGGACGCGGGCTCGCGGCCGCACACGCGGCGGGCCTCGTGCATCGCGACTTCAAGCCCGAAAACGTCCTTCTCGGCAAGGACGGGCGCGTTCGCGTCGCCGACTTCGGGCTCGCGCGCGAGGTCGGCGCCGCGGAGGCCGCGCTGATGGCGACTGCACCGGGTGGTGGTCCGCCGCCGCCGGACGCGCCACCCGATATGGACAGCGGCGCGCTCGCGCGAAACCTCACGCGGACGGGCGTCGTGATGGGGACGCCGATGTTCATGGCGCCCGAGCAGCACGAGGGCAAGACCGCAGATGCGCGCAGCGATCAGTTCGCGTTCTGCGTCGCACTGTACCAAGCGCTCTACGACGACTGGCCGTACGACGGGAAGACGGCGGTCGCGCTCGCGGATAACGTGATCAACGGCCGGCGCAAGCCGCACCCCGCGTCGGCGAACGTCTCCGCGCATCTGCGCAAGACGCTGTCGCGCGGGCTCTCGACACAGGCGATCGATCGCTTTCCCTCGATGGACGCGCTACTCGCGGAGCTGCAGAAGCGTCCTGCCTCCGCGAAGACCGCACTGATGGTGATCGCGGGCATCCTCGTCGTCGGCGCGGGTGCGGCGGCGTCGATCGCGATCCTCGGCGATCGCGGATCGTCCTCGACCAAGACCGAGGCTCCGATCGCAGAGCCCGCTCCGGTCCCGATCGCGACGCAGGATCGCGACGTCGATCCGAGCGCGCTCACGAACGCGCTCGATCTCGGCCAGCTCGATACCGCCCGCAAGAAGTTCGACGACGACGCGCTGCTCTCGCAGGATCCCGCGAAGGCCGCGAGCGCGAAGGCGGCCTCCGCGTTGATGCTCGTCCTCCGCGGGCAGGTCGCCGACGCGGAGGCGAAGCTGAAGGAAGCGGACGCGACGAAGGGCACGGACCCCGCGGCGATGGGCTACGCGGACATGACCGCCGCGTCGATCGCGTGGGCGCGCGGCGATCTGAAGACTGCGGTGGCGCGCAGCGAGGGCTGCGTGAGGTCGCTGGGGACGGTCGCGCCGGTGTCGGCTTCGATCTGTCATCAGATCTGGGGCGACGCCGAGGCCGATCGCGGGGACGACGCTGCTGCGCGCCGCGCGTACGCAGCCGGCATGGGGCTCGCCGACACGGCAAAGGACAAGAACAGGATCGCCGAGCTACAGCTCGCGATCGCGCAGCTCGACTTTGACGCGAAGCAAGAGGACGTCTCCCTCGACACGATCACGAAGCTGCAGAAGGACGCGCGGCGGAGGGGCGCAGTGAGTTGTGAGGCGCAGGCGGCCGTGCTCGCGTCGCGGATCAAGCTCGCGAAGGCGGATCCGCAGGGCGCGCTCGACGTGTTCGAGGAGGTCGACCCGGACGTGCTGCAGGCGTACCGCACGAAGATGATCGCGAAGCTCACGATCGGGCAGCTCCACGGGTACCGCGGTGAAGCGGACGAAGAGGGCGTCGTGGGTCTCGATCGTATCGACACCGTGATCGCGGACGCGAAGAAAACGGGTTTCGTCGGGCTCGAGCTCGAGGCGCGCCTCGGCCGTGTGCTCGTGAAGCTGATCACGTCCGCTCCGGACGGCGAGGCCGAGCGGGCAAGATTGATCGCGGATGCGCGCGTGAAGGGCTACGGCCGCGTCGCGAGGCTCGCAGAGCGCTTCAACACCGAGCCGATGCCGGCCGAGACTCCACCGCCGCAGTGATATGGTCGCCGCCCGATGGCGGACTGTCAGCTGTGCGGCGGCTCTCACCCCGACGACGTCGCTATCTGCCCGCACACGCGAACGGGGCAGCAACACGACAAGTACACGATCGGACCGCTGCTCGGTGTCGGCGGCATCGCCGCGGTGTATGTCGCGAAGCACCCGGTGCTCGGCACGGAGGTCGCGCTGAAGATCCTGCACAAGCGCTTCGCGAAGGATGCCGAGCTGACCGGGCGGTTCGTGCGCGAGGCGCGCGAGACGGCGGCGCTCGGACATCCCGCGTTCGTGCGCGTTCACGACGCGGGCACCACCACCGACGGCTGCGCGTTCATCGAGATGGATCGCCTCACGGGCGCCGAGCTGTACGGGCTGCGCAAGCAAGTGGGTGCGTTTCCGCCGGAGCGCGTGATCCACCTCGCGATCCAAATCGCCGACGCACTCGCGGCGCTTCACGCGCGCGGTGTCGTGCATCGCGATCTGAAGTCGCAGAACGTCTACGTCTCACCGTCGCCCGACGGCGAGCAGGTCACGCTCCTCGATCTCGGATTCGCGAAGGTCGACGACAACCTCCAGCTCACGACGAAGGAGCACATCCTCGGGACGCCGCTCTATATCAGCCCGGAGCAGTACCTCGACCCGAGCGCCGTCGACGGCCGCGCCGATCTGTTCTCGCTCGGCGTCATGATGTTCGAGCTGCTCACGAACGACTGGCCGTACGACTGGACGACAAAGCGTGATCTGCTCGGCAAGGTGATGAAGGGCGAGCTCGAGCGGCACCCCAAGAATCGCCGCGAGGACATCCCCGCCTGGCTCGACGACATCGTCGCGAAGGCGCTCGCACGCCAGCGCGAGGATCGGTTCGAGTCCGCGCTCGCGATGAAGGCCGCGCTCGAGCAAGGTGAGCCGCCCGAGAAGCCGGGACTACTGAGCCGCCTGTTCGGATGATCCTCGGCGGCACGAGGTAGTACCGTGACGAGGATGAGGTGGTCATTGTTCGTCTTGCTCTGCGCGTGCGGCCCCAAGCCCGCGGCGCAGGAATTGCGACCCACCTTCGAACCCGACGAGGACACGTCGACGGCGATCCCGGTCCCGAGCGGCCAGCACTACGAGGCGACGGGTCCGCTGAAGAGAGGTGTGCCCGACGCGCTGAAGGGCGTGCGCGTGCACGTCGCCGACTCGACGCTGTTGTTGTTCGCCGACGAGCAGGCGGAGGCGTCGCGGATGATCGCGAGCGCGCTGCGCGACACCGGTGTCGTCGTCGAGGATCCGAAGCGCACGCGCGAGATCTACGACCGCGCGGCGCGCGGGCTAGACGTCAAGACGGGCAAGGCATGTGGCGCGAACCTCGATCGCACGTCGGCGGCGAAGCGCTGGGGCGCGGAGATCGGGACCGCAGCCCGGATCGAGACGGCCGTGTACTGCGAGGAGCGCTGCTGGATCGAGGTCAACATCGAAGATGGCATCGACCGCGTGTTGCCGCCGCACCCGAAGCGCACCGCGCACTACGCGGCACCGTACGATATCGGACAGCCGTGGCGCACGGAGCTGCCGAGGCGGCTCGGCGAGCTCGTCGCGTTCCGCAGCCTCCGTGACTACGGCCGCGCGAAGTACGTCGCGGGCGCAGTGGATCCCGCGCCGAAGCCCGACCTCTCGTACGGCGACACGAACGAGCAGCTCGAGCTGCCCGCCTCGTTCGCACCGGCGATGAAGCAGTGCATCGGCACGCGCGGCGCGGTGAGCGTCCTCGTCGAGACCGACGCAAACGACAAGGTCGCGCGTTGCGAGCCATACCCGCGTGCGTTGGACAACACGAGCGATCTCGTCCCGTGCGTGTGCAACGCGCTGGCAGGCAAGTCGCTGGACGGGAAAGGTCCCCGGCGCACACGTGCCTTTACGCGCGGCGTCGCCCCCGCGCTGAAGACCGACGGCGGCCTCCTCCTCAACGTGCAGGATCAGGAGCGCGACGAAGCGAGTGGACGGTTCGAGGTCAAGGTCTCGCATCCATCGCTCGCGTCGTGGGAGACGCCGTCGTGGATCGATCTCGAGGCGTGCTTCACTCCGATGAGCGAGGGCCTGATCACCGCGGACGTCGAGGTGACGTTCGATCAGGTCGGCAAGGCGACGCGCGTCGAGATGACACCGACCGCTGGCACGATGACGCCCGCAATGGAGACGTGCGTACGTGCTGCGTACCTGACGAGCAAGGGCTCGTGCCCGGCGGTGCCGACCTCCGTCGGCTACGCACAACTCTTCGCGAGTGCGACCAAACAATGACGCCTGCCCAAGTCCTCGAACGCGTGTTCACATCGGACAACCCGGTCACCGGTTCGAAGCCTCCGCCCGCGATGGCGTGGGTCATCTTCGCGAACGGCACGTGTTTCTATAGCGCGCCGTCCGACGCGCTCCCTGTGACCGCGTCGCGCGACGAGATCGAGGCAGCGGGGAAAGCCGCGCTGCGCGAGCTCGGTCCCGTTCATGTCGGCTCGCCGTCCGCGGACTTCAACCCCGCGCGCCTCGATGGCTGGTTCCCCGACGACCCGGTCTGGTTCGTGACGTTCGATCACGCAGCGATCGCGACGATCCTCGTGGCGGAGGGTAATGACCTGGCGATCGGCCTGCGCGCACGCTCCTTACGCGAGGACGACCACGACGAGCAACGCGTCGTGCTGGTACGCGGGTTCGACGGCACCTCGTGGACCTGACGCGGCGGGCCACGTCTCGTCGTCACGACACCGCGCGCAGGTCCGCTGCGTCGGGACCGTTCGTGTAGTCGCGCCACATCTCGCGGAACGCCGGCTGACGCGCGAGTAACTCGTCGAGGGTGCCGGCGTCGACGAGGCGCGCGTTCTCGAGGAACACGATCGTGTCGAAGCGCGGCAACAAGTGCAGGCGATGGATCGCCGACACCACACACGCGTCCCGGAGCGATCCGAGCACGCCGTCGTAGATGCGGCCTTCGGTGGTCGGATCGATGCTGCTCGTCGGTTCGTCGAGGAATACGAGCGTCGAGCCGCTCGCGGCGAGCAGACCACGCGCGAGAGCGATGCGCTGGCGTTGGCCGCCCGACAGGTTCGACCCGCGCTCCGAGATCTCGGCGTCGAGCCCACCCGGCAGCGACTCGAGCACGGGCGCGAGACACGCGAGCTCGCACACGCGGGCAACGTCCTCGTCGGTGCGCGGAACGCCGAGCGTGAGGTTCGCGCGCACCGTCGCGTCGAAGATGTCGGGCTCCTGCGGAACGAGCACCGCGAGCGTCGAGAGATCGGCGAGGTCGGTCAGCGCCCCGTCGATCGTGATGCGGATCTTGTCGGCGGGGTAGAGGCCCGCGAGCACGCGCAGGAGCGTGCTCTTGCCTGCGCCGCTGCCGCCGACGATCGCGATGCGCGCGCCGCGGCGTAGCTCGAGCGTGACATCCTCGAGACCGCGTGCCCCGTTCGGATGTACGAGCGTCGCGCCCTCGACGCAGATCTTCTGCCACGACGCCGGTGCCTGCGCCGACTCGTCGCGCGGCGTCGCTTCGAGGATCGGATCGGCCGATGCGATGTCGGCCTGGCGCTTCACGAGATCGGTCCACGAGCCGGCCATCGAGCTCACGACCGCGCCGACCTGCTGCGCGTACTGGTACACGGTGACCGCGGTACCGACGAGGACCGTGCCCGTATCGCGGTACGCGAGGTACGCATAGAGCGCGACCACGCCGACGCGCATCGCGCTGTTGAGCAAATCGATCGCGGCCCACTTCGCTTCGTTGACCACGTAGTTCTTGCGCAGCGGGCGCGAGACATCGAGGTGCCGCAACTTCGCAAGCGCGCGCAGCGGTGCTTGCAACCGGAGCGTCAGGACGGTGCCGATGTTTCCGACGCTGTCGACCACGGTCGCCGTGTACTTGCGTTCCGCGGCGTTCTCCTCGCGGTTGAGGCGCATCATCGTGCGATCGAAGCGAAACAGGATCAGCGCGATCACGGCATAGCCGACGAGCGCGGTCGTGCCGGTGATCCACGAGACGGCGACGAGCGCGACGATCGGTCCGACGATGCTCACGATGTTCTGCAGGTGAACGAACTGCGTCTGGGTGAACTGGTACAGCGCGCTCGTCGTGGCCTGCAGGCGATGCAGCGTCTCGCCGCTGTGGTGCTTCTCGTGCCAGCGCAACGGCAACGCGAGCACGCGCGCGAACAGATGATCCGCGAGCCGCTCGCGTGCGTGGAGCGCCACGCGACGCTCGAGGACGCGACCGGGCCCGTGCAGTGCCCACGCGATGACAACGGTGACAAAGATCGCCAGCATGTAGCCACCGGCCCGCGCGATGCCGTCGGCGTGTTGTTTCTGCAGCGCGTTCACCGCGGCGCCAAAGAAGTATGGGATCGCGAGGCGGAGCGCCTGCGCACCGACGAGCAACGCGAGTGCGAGGACGAGGTGCCCACGCATGCCGCGCGCGTGGGTCCACAGGACCGAGTACAGCCGACGAAGGCCGCCACCGCGCATGCAGCACCAGCCTAGCATGCGCTTCGATCGCGACCTTGGACCGCGTGGTCTCGCGACGATCCGGATCGCGCGAGGCTTGCTAGTAGCGTGCCTCGGTTGCTTTCAACGTCGCGTCGAGGCCGCGTGCGAGCTCCTCGCGTTCGGCGGCGGTGAGCTCTGCCTCGGGGTGCGCCACGAGGTACTTCGATGGAGGCATGTTGCCGTCGAGCGTCCGCTTGCCGGCGTATGGCGCGAGCGGGTACCTGCGGTTCCACTCGGAGAAGTTGACGACCTCTCGCGCGACCTGGACATCGAACTCGACGAGCCACGACATCGGCGCGACGCTCGCGTACCAGGGCCATCGGGTGTGGTTGGAGTGGCAGTCGAAACAGGCTCGCTCGGCGAGCTCGCGCGTGCGTGGCGAGTCCCACGCCGGCTCCGAGATCGGCGGCGGGTTGGAGTGGGTCCGCCCGTACGGGATCAGCTGGAGCACGAGGAAGATGCCGACCAGCACTCCGAGCGAGATGCCTAGCTTCTTGAGCATCGTGCCCATTGGATGCGATCTCGACGGAACCTGCATGGTGTCACGTTGACGCAATCTGAATGAACGGGTGTTCAGTGTCAGGGTGGGAAGGTACGTTCGTGCGTCGCTAATGCTCGCGCCGCGCATCTGCTGCCTCGATCTCGACACGTTCTTCGTGTCCGTCGAGCGATTGCTCGATCCCGCGCTGGAGGGACGCCCCGTCGTCGTCGGAGGCCATCGCTACGGGCGCGGTGTGGTGGTGTCGTCGAGCTACGAAGCGCGTGCGATGGGCGTGCGCTCGGGCATGTCGATCCGCGAGGCGTCGGACAAGGCGTCGGCCGACACGGTGTTCGTCCCGGGGCACCACGAGGTCTATATGGACTACTCGCGCAAGGCGCGCGAGATCGTCGAGAGGTTCAGCCCGATCGTGATCGCGGCGAGCATCGACGAGCACTACATCGACTTTCGCGGCTGCGAGCGCCTGTATCGCAGGCCCGGCGACACGGACGACGATGCGACGATCGAGCGCACCGTACGCGAGTGCACGGCGTCGATCCAGCGCGAGCTCGGACTGCCCGCGAGCGCCGGCATCGCCACGAGCAAGCCGATGGCCAAGGTTGCAAGTGGCCTCGCCAAGCCTGCGGGCGTGTTGATGGTGCGAGCTGGCACCGAGGCGGTGACGCTAGCGCCACTCGGGGTGCGGAAGCTGCCCGGCATCGGGCCGGTTGCGGAGTCCAAGCTCGCAGGGATCGGGATCGTCACGCTCGCTCAGGTCGTCGACGCGCCGGACACGCTGCTCCGGCCGATCTTCGGCGCGTACACGCGAGGCATCCGCGCGGCCGCGCGCGGCGAGGGGGCCGACGAGGTCGGTCGAGAGCGACCCGCATTCCGCGAACACGATCCGGAAGGCGTCGTCGCAGGAACGATCTCCAACGAGCGCACGTTCGTCGAGAGCGGAGCCGACACCGCACACACCGTACTGTCGGGGCTGTGCGAACGCGTGTGCTCGCGCGCGCGGCGGCGCGGCGTACTCGCGGGGCAGGTCACGCTGAAGCTGCGCTACACGGACTTTCAGACGCTCTCGCGTGGGCGAACCATCACACCGACGAACGACGAGCTCTCGCTTCACCCCACGCTGATGGAGCTCTATCGCGAGGCGCGCACGCGCCCTCTGTCGATCCGGTTGCTCGGAGTTGCGGTCGCCAAGCTTCGCGTCGACAGCGTGCAGCTCCCGCTGTTCGAGCACGGCGAGCGACGGACGAAGGCGGTGGATCGCGTGCGGGACAAGTTCGGGTACGACGCCGTGCACCTCGCCACCACACTCGGTCGCCGGCGGCGATAAGCTGCGAGCGTGAAGCCCGCGATCATCGACATCGGTGTCAACCTCGCGCATCGTCAGTTCGCGAGCGATCGCGACGCGGTGATCGACAACGCGATCGCGGTCGGGGTCTCGGCGATGATCCTGACGGGGACCTCGGAGGCGAACAGCGGCGAGTCGCAGAAGCTCGCCGCGCGGCGTCCGGGCGTGCTGTTCTCGACGGCAGGCATCCATCCGCACGGAGCGAGCGCCTGCGACGCGGGAACGATCGATCGCATGCGCTCGCTCGCGAAGCTCCCCGGCGTCGTCGCGATCGGGGAGTGCGGCCTCGACTTCAATCGCGACTTCTCGCCGCGCCCCGTGCAGGAGACGTGGTTCGCGGCGCAGCTCGCGCTCGCCGGCGAGCTCGGGCTGCCGGTGTTCCTGCACGAACGCGACGCGCACGAGCGCTTCCTCGCGATCCTGCGCGAGCACATGCCGCACCTCGTCGATGCGGTCGTGCACTGCTTCACGGGCGGACCCAAAGAGCTCGATGTCTACCTCGAGCTCGGCGCTCACATCGGCATCACCGGTTGGATCTGCGACGATCGCCGTGGCCTCGATCTGCGGACGCTCACCGCGAAGATCCCGCTCGACCGTCTGATGATCGAGACCGACGCGCCCTTCCTCGCACCGCGCGACGTGCGTCCCAAGATCACGCGCAACGAGCCGAAGCACCTGCCGCACGTGCTGGCGGCGGTCGCGAAGGAGCGCGGCGAGACGATCGACGCGGTCGCCGCGTCAACGACGGCCACCGCGCGTCGCGTGTTCCGCCTGCCGTAGCGAGAAACGGGGCTCACGTGCCGGTGATGCGGGCCAGGACGTCGCGGCTGCGCGTGTAGGCAGGATCGTCGGCGATCGCCTGCTCGAGCTCGTGTCGCGCAACCGTCACATCGCCGCGCACGATCAGCCACTCGGCGAGGCGCGTGCGTAGCCGGCCCCGACGATTCGACGGAGCAGCGGCGATCGCGCGGGTCATGTCGTCGATCGCGCGCGCGTGATCGCCGTCGAGCCAGCTCCACTCCGCGAGCGTCGAGAGTGGACCGTGTGGATACAGCGTGTCGTCGACGATGCGCTCGAGCGCGGCGCGGGCCTCGACGTGGCGCCCGGCGCGGCGCAGCGCTTCGGGCAGGAGGTGCCTCGCTTGATGGAACGGGTGGGGCACTGCGATCGCGCGCTCGAGGTGCACCACGGCGCCGGCCGCGTCGTTGGCGCCGAGGAGGGCCTTCGCGCGCAAGAGGTCGGCCACGCCGTCGTCGAGGCGCGCGGCGTGCTCGTCGATCAGAGCGCGGGCCGCATCGAACCCGCGATGTCGCACGAGGCTCGTCACGACCGGTACGAGGACCGCCGAGGCGTCGTCGATGCCGGCGAGTGCCTCGCGTGCGCTCGCGATTGCGGTCGTCATGTCACGTGCGGCCAGGTGGTCGACGAACGCACGCATCGCGGCGCGTGGGTACGTGCGCATCGCGCCGCGGAGGTGTACGCGCGAGGCATCGGGACCGACGAGACGCGCGTGAAGCGCGAGCGCCTCGTGTAAGCGGTCATCGGGCGCGTCGGGCACGCCATCGTGGTGCACGAGCTGCTCCTCGTACGCCGCGGCGAAGGCGGTCTCGTCGAAGCGCGGCGCGAACTCGCGTGCGGCGGCGAGGGCCTGCGAGATCATCGCGTCGCACGGCGCATCGAAGTCGATCAGCGCGTAGGTGTGCTGCGCCCGATCGGCGAGCAGCGCGCGGTTGTGCGCGAGCCACAGCGCGATGCCTTCATCGACAGACATCGCGCGCCAGCTCTCGAGCGACCGCGCGACCGCACGCGGGTGGCGCACGATCGCGATCGTGTGGAACGGGATCGCCGAGGCACGCCAGAACGGCAGCACGAGCAACGTGCGTGGGTCCTTGATCAACGCGGGCAACGAGTCCTCGATGTGCGCGCCGAGCAGCCGATCGCGTGCGGCCGCGTGCTCGACCGACCAGCGAACCTCCGCAGGCGGCGAGAGCCAATGACCGCCGCTGTACGCGAGGACCGCTTCATTAAGGCGGACGGCGTCGAGCATCTCGTAGTGCCCGCGCGCGTTGTCCCAGTTGCGAACGGCGTCGCCTGCAGAGGCGAGCCCGCCGGCCGCGAGCATGCGCGCGACGCAGCTCGTGCCGCTGCGGTGCATGCCGAGCACGATGATCGCGCGTCGTTCGATCCAGACCGTCCGCTCGATCGGACGTTCGGGGCGCTCACTCGGCTCGGTCATGCGCGGTCACGCTACCCCACGCACACCTGCATCGCGCCGATCGTGGTCGACTCACGCTTCGGAGGACCCGAGTTTCGAGGTACCCACCCCGATCGTCAAAACACCCAGGGGGCATCGCTGGCGCGAGCTTCCAGGTGGTTGATCCCACGAGGGCGCGATGCGGTACGGGACGTGCTTTATCGGGAGTTCGATGAGGGACCGTTACCAGATGGGTGACCTGCTAGGGCGTGGCGGCATGGGGCAGGTGCACATGGCGAGGCATCGTTCGGGTCACCTCGTCGCGATCAAACGCGTGCGGGACACGCTGTCGGGTGACCTGCTCGTGCGTGACCGTCTCGCGAAGGAAGCGTCGCTTCTTCGGCGCGTGAAGCACCCGAACGTGATCCGCGCGCTCGACGCGGGGCAGGACACGGACGGCACACCGTACTTGGTGATGGATCCCGTCCACGGTTCTTCGCTCGCGCAGCTCGCGAAGACCGGGCCCCTCCCGCTCGCGCGTATCGCGTCGATCACGGCGCAGCTGCTCGCGGGCCTCGCCGCGATCCACGCCGCAGGGGTCGTCCACGCGGACATCAAGAGCAGCAACGTCATGATCGACGAGAGCGACCACGTCCAGATCATCGACTTCGGACTGGCGCGCACGATCAGCCGCTTCGAGGTGAATGGCCTCATCGCGGGAACGCCCTCGTACATGGCGCCCGAGGTGATCGCGGGAGAGCCGGCCCGGGTCGCGGCAGACATCTACGCGGTCGGCGCGATCGTCTACGAGCTACTCACGGGCTCGCCGCCGTTTCGCGGCCCGCTCGCGGCGATCCTCGTCCGTCAGCTGCATGAGGTTGCGGAGCCGCCGTCGAAGCGCGCGCCGAACGCCGGCATTGCCCCCGAAGTCGACGCCGTCGTGCTGAAGGCGCTCTCGCGCGAGCCCGCGCATCGCCACGCGAGTGCCGACGAGCTGGCCGGCGCGTTCGTGTCGGCGTTCTCGACCGAGCACGAGCTCCCCGATCTACTCGAGCTGTCGACCACGCGTGACTTCTGGGGCGCCGCCACGATCCGCCGCGAAGCGAAGCCCGTGGATGCCGAAGCGCAGTCCGCGCCGACGCGGCCACTCGACGCGAACGTGATCATCACGAGCGCGCTCGAGCGCGTGCGTACACACGTCGACGCGAAGGACGTCGATAGCGCGATCAAGGATCTCGAGATCACGTTGTCGATGCTGCGCAGCCCGGAGGAGGACGTGTCGGCATCGGTGTGGCGGCTCGAGAGCGTGCTCGCCGCGCTCTACGATCACACCGGTCGCCGAGAAGCCGCGACGCGCGTCGCTCGCCTCGCGCACCACCACGCGCTCCGCGGCACAGCGGAAGGCCCAAAGCTTCGCACGCGCGAGATCCTCGACCGGATCAGCGCGCGGCCACAGCGCATGGCGCGCGGCAGCAAACTGATCAAGACGCGTGGCTCGCGCCAGGGCTAGGGCCCGCGATCGCCTTAGAGCGTCTCGAGGAACGCGATCAGCGCGGCGCGATCACCCGGCGAGAGCTTCGTGCCCGGCGTGTGCCCCGGCTCTGTGCGCGTCGGCGAGAGCAGCTCGTCGAGGGACGCCACCGCGCCATGGTGCAGGAACGGCGCGCCGTTGCGAACGTCGAGGAGGGCGGGGACACGGTACTTGCCCGTGCCGCGCCCTTTCCCCGTCGCGAGGGCCGGGTCCGTGCCGATTGTCGACACTGCGATCGCGTTGCCGCCGTACGCGGCGTTCGAGTGACAGCGCGCGCAGTGCTCGTCAAAGAGCGCTTTGCCGTTCGGCTGCGGCGCCGCCGCGTGCACCGGTGGCTTCAGCGAGTAGATGTACATCGCGAGCGCCCACGCGAGCTCGCGCGGCGGGCGGATCAGCGCGTGGTTCGAGTCGGTCAGCTGTGTCTCTTGGCGGATCGCGAGCGCGAGCGGGCTGTCGTGCTTGATCGTTCCGGCCTGGGTCAGCCAGCGCTGATCGCGGAGCCCCCACAGATCGGGGATCGCGACCGGGTCCTCGTCGTCGTCCTCTGTCACGTCGGCGCGGCCGGGACCCCACGCGAGCATGCGGGTGGCTTCCTCCTCGCTGCGAAGCATCCCGTGCAGGCGATCGTAGGTGACGCGCAGCTTGCCGTAGTTGAACGAGCGGCGCGCCTGACCGGCGAGCACGTCACCACCCTTCACGTTCGAGTGGCAGATCGCGCACGTGATTCCGACGCGCGTCTGTCCGTCGACGTTCGCGAACACGACGAGCCCGGGGATGTCGCCGCTCGTTGTGCGTTGCACGCCGACGTCGGTCGCGAGTGCCGGCTCGGTGAGCGCGTATTCCATGAACACCTCGGCGCGCATCGGATACTCGAAGAACACGCGGCGGCCGAGCGCGATCCACGCGGGCATCGTGGTCGGCGTCACACCGTTCCACAGCGGTGCGCGATCGTCAGGTATCGCCGGCATCTCGCCGCGCGCGAGTACCGCGTCGAGCGCTGCGTCGACGGGCATGGATCGCGGGTTCCACACCGGCAACAGATCCCATCCGCGATCGCCGAGTCCATACGCCGCGAGCCGGATGCGCGAGTACATGTTCGCCGGGTTCGTGAGTGCGGCCTCCAGCGCGGCGCGGCGCGCGGGCGTGTCATGAAGGAAGGCCGCTCCTTGCGCGAGCAACCACTCGTCGGTCCACGCCGTCATCGGCGTCTCCGTCGGCGTCGCGGATCCGGACCCCGTCGGTACGGGCGCCGGCGCGGACGAGCTGCTGCACGCGGCCGCGAGGACCGCGATGACCGCGAGCGTCTTCACGTCGGGACGGGCGCGGGTTGCGCGACCACCATCACCGTCGTCTGCAGCGACTGCGCGACACCGCCGACAGCCGCCGTCACCTTCACGGTGTACATGCGATCGTGGCTGTCCCAGCGGTTGATGAAGCTCGGCTGCGTGAGCACGTAGCTGACGAGCGCGGTCTGCTTCGTCGCGACCTTCTGATCCCACGCCTCGTACGCGGAGCTCGTGTCGGACCAGCGCGTCGGCTTGCTCGCGACGAGCGTGCCGAGCGACTTGCCGGACTCGTCGATCACCTCGACGGACTTGATCTCCACATTTGCGTCGCGGTTCGCCGCCGCGATCGAGAGCTGCATCGACGTCTGGTTGCAGCGATAGCGATACGCGCCGGGCGCTTCGTCGCTCGGACGTGCGATGTCCTGGGCGGGCGCCGACGGTGCCCGGCGATTCGGCGGCGCCATCGATGCGGGGGCCTCACCCGGCGGCGTGCCACCGCAGTCGTCGCCGAACGTGACCGACATCAGCGTCACCTTCGCGGTGGCCGGAGCCGGCGCGGGCGCGACGACGCCCTGACGCCCACCCGTGTCGTCGACGGAGCCGGTGCCCGGTACCTTCGTGCAGCCCGCGAGCGCGAGCGCGATCATCATCATGCGTCGCTTCGACATCAGGTCCTCACGTTCGGCGGCAGGCTCGTCGGCGCGGAGACCGTGAGCGTGACGTCCTTCTGCGTGGTCTTGTCGACGCCGCCAACGGAGACAACCGCCTTCAGCGTGAAGGTCTTGTTCCAACGATCGCTAACGTTCGTCCAGCTCGGCTGCGACAGGACGTAGCTGACGTTGATCGTCGTGTTCGCCGGCAGGGACTCGTTCCACGTCTCGTACTTCGCGGCCGACGTCGACCACTTCGTCGGCCTGGCCGCGGTCAGCGTTCCGACGAGTATTCCGTTGTCGTCGTACAGCTTCACGGACTTCACCTTCATGTTCATCGCGGCGCTCGCGGTGATCGCGAGCTGCATCGACGTCTGCTCGCAACGGCGTGCACGCGCGCCGCGCTGGGTCGTGCTGCTGCTGTCGCCCCTCGCGCGGGACGACGGTGCCTCCATCTCCTCCTGCGATCGAGCCTTCGGAGCGCTGCTCGGAGTTGCGCCGCCGCAGTCGTCTGCGAGCGTCACGGCCGTGAGCTCGACCCGCGCGCTCGGCGCCGTCCTGGTGGGGGCAGGCGGCACGGGTGCGGGCGGCGGCGTGGGCGACACGGCGGGGATCGAGTCCACGCGCACGACCGACTCGGCCTTCGCGAGTGGAACATCCGAGATCTCCGATTCCTTCGTGCAAGCAGTCAGTACGAGGAGAGAGAGCAATAGGCGGCGCATGTTTGATTTCAACGTAACACGGAGCGTGGCGGTCTATCGCGTGGGGTTCCAGCCGGCGAGAAACCGCTGAAAGTCCTGATGTGCAACCGGATACAAGGTGCGCCACTCCGACTCCAGCGCACGCACATCGACGGACGCCTCGCTCTCCGCGATCGCCTCACGCAAGTACCTGAAGTACGTGTCGAGCCGGAGGCCGGCATGCCCATCCAGCAGGTAGGCGACATCGCGGACGCCCACACCACGTCCGGTGTACTGAAAGTCGACTGCGGCCACCCGATGATCCCGCGCGAAGCAGAAGTTCGCTTCTTTCGCGTCACCGTGTACGAGCGTCTGGAACTCGGCGCGTTCGAGCTTCGCGTCGAGCTCCGCGGCGCGCGCGCGAAGGCTCGCATCACGAATCGCGGCGAGCTCGTCCATGCGCGTCGCGAGGTGCCAGTACGTTCCCGTCGGCCACAGACGCCGCGCGTCGACGCCGAGGAACCGTGCGTGAAATCGCGCGAGCCATGCAAGGCACGTGTCGAGCTCGGCGCCGCGGTGATGAACATGAAGATGATCGTGACGCAGTGGGAATCCCGCGCCGTCCAGATCCTCGAGGACGAACCACCACTCGTTCGCGGTCACGCGGCTTCCGTACAGCGCCGCGACGCGGCACCGCTCGCCGAGCATCGGCGCGTACTCGCGATAGAACGCGAGCTCGTTCGTGTACGACCGCCGTTTTCGCGCGTCTCCCGTCGACGTTTGCCCAGCCGGCGGGCGTACGTGCTTCACGATCGCCGTCCGCACGTCGCCGGCCAGGAACACGCGCACGATCTCGCCATACCCGCTCCACAGCGTCTGCACGTGCTCCACCCGGGTTACGCGGGCTCCACAGATTTCGGCCACCCAATCGAGCACACCCCGAGCGTATCGTCTCGCTACCCGCGCGAGGTCGGATCCACTACGATGTCCACGTGCGACTTCGCATCACGTACGCCACGCAGGCCGAGCTGGCCGCGGACGTGAAGCAGATGGCGCACGGTGGCGTGCTCGTGAAGGATCCGGCCGCGGAGCGCCTCGCGTTCGACACGCCCGTGGTGCTGGAGCTCGAGATGCCCGACGGATCGACGGTCACCTCGGGCGGCAAGGTGCTACAGGTGCTCGCCGGTTACGGCGTGGCCGTCACGATCGAGCCACACGTGGTGGAGCACGCGCGGCGTGTCGTCGAGAGTGGTGTGACGGCGCCACGCGCGGGCCGCACGACGCCGCAAGCGGGCGTGCGCGCGATGACGCCATCGAGCGGGCCACGTTCACCGCAGGCGGTCGGCTCGGAGCCGAGCATCCGCACGCCGGAGCCGACATCGAGGAGCGGGCCACGTCCGACGCAGGCCATGGCGTCGGAGCCCAGCCTTCACAGGTCGGAGCCGTTCGCTTCGAACGAGCCATCCGGCCCCCCGCGCACAGCGACGACGTCGGTTCCTCCGTCGTGGCGATCGCCCGCCCCGACCGCCCCGTCGGGATCGCCGATCGGTGATCCGTCGCCGTCGTCATCGACATCGCAGACATCGCCGTCGTCGATATCGCCGACGCCATCGCCGACGCCATCGCCGACATCGACCACGTATTCGCTCTCGCGCACCGGAACGACCTCCGTTCCTCCGTCGTGGCGAACGCCAGCCCCCACGCCACCGTCGGGAACGTCGGAGTCGTCCGTCACAGCGACGCCCCCGTCGCCGTTGCCCGCGCGCACGGCCACGACGTCGGCCCCTCCGTCGTGGCGGTCTCCCGCGCCGACACCGCCGTCGGGTTCGCCGATCGTCACCTCGCCACCGACGGTCGAGGACCCTGTACCTGCGCGCACGGGGACGACGTCGGTCCCTCCGTCGTGGCGCGCGCCCGCTCCGACGCCGGCGGGATCGCCGGTCGTTCCACCAACGAGCGACGATGCGAATCTCGCCGACGAGCCCCACGAGCCGACGCCCGACGAGCCCGGCGAGAAGTCCACGCGTCCCGTCGCGGACGAGCCCACACGCGCGCAGAAGATCCAGCTCGCGCTGCACGGCACGCGCGATCAGCGCAACGCGATGCTGCGCGATCGTGATCGCGGACTGCACGCGTTCGTGCTGAAGAACCCCGGCGTCACCGTCGACGATGTACTCGCGATCGCGAAGAACGCGCTTTTCGGCGCCGAGATGTTCAAGCAGATCAGCGAGCGCTCCGAATGGTTCCAGCGGCCGGCGATCGCGCTCGCGCTCGCGCGCAACCCCAAGGTTCCCGCCGAGATCGCGATTCGCGCGTTGTCGTACGTGACGCCCGATGCGCTCCGCCAGATCGCAAAGGGCACTGGGGCGTTGCCGCACGTGGTGCAGGCCGCTCGCAAGAAGGTCATTGGAAAGTAACGTGCGTGGATGCTCTGGGCGCTCGGCCGGCTCGCTTACGCCGCGACGCAACTCCTCTAGCGCGACAGCGAGGACCACAGCTCCTGCACGCGCGGCAGGGAGACCGCCACCGCCGTCTTCAGCTCGGGCGCGAAGATCTGCACGCGAAGCTCCTCGACGAGCCACGCGAAGTCGTCGAGCTCGCGCTCCGTGCGGCCATGCGCCAGGAGCTCGCCGCGGCGCGCGACGAACTGTTGCCACAGCGGCGCGACCTGGGATGCCTTCTGCTGGTCCTTCGGCGGATCCACGGCCTGCCGCTGCGCGCGGACGAGCACCGCCTTCGTGTAGCGAAGTACGTGCGCGAGGCGCGCGGCGGAGGTCGTGCGCCACAGATCCGGCGTGTCGAGGTGCGCGAGCTGGCTCTGCACGTCGTCGACGAACGCCCTCACGATGCCGGGCTTGCCGGCGAGCGGCTTCAGCGCCGCGCGCACCTTTGCGAGCTCCACCGTGATCTCGATCGCGAGGCGGCCGAGCTGGACCAGGAGCTCCGCGAGCTTCGCGCGTCCACTGGCGAGCCGCGCGTCGAAGGCGGCCTTGTCGCGCGGCGGATCGCCGTCCAGGGCGAACGCCTCGTCGAGCGCGCGGAACACGAGCTCGCGCCGCGGGCCCTTCGCGAGCGCGCCCGGCAGCTGCGTCTCGAGCTTGCCGAACGAGGTCTGCAACGCGAACACGAACAGACGGCGCAGACCGTCTCGCGTGGCCGATGTCGCGGCGGCAGGTGACTCGACAAGCCGCAGGTCGACGGCGTGCTCCGTCTCGACCAGGGCAGGGTAGGCGAGCACGCGCCGGCCGCGCACGGTGATCGAGACGGACTCGGGAAGCACCCCGAAGTCCCACGCACGCAGGCCGGCCTTCTCGAACGACTCTCGCGGAACCGTGGCCCAGACTTCCTTCGCGCGCTGTCCATACGTTCGCTGCAGCTCCGCGAGGTCACGACTCGTGCCGAGCACGTGGTCCCTCTCGTCGACGACGCGGAACGTGAAGTCGAGGTACGTGGGCACCGCGCGCAGGTCCCACGCCGTGCGCGAGATGCGCTCGCCGTACAGCTCGTAGATCGCCTTCTCGAGCGCGGGCAAGAGCTCGCCGCGAAACGGCGCGAGCTTCGCCGCAAGCTCGGTCGCCCGCTCGTCGACCGACGCGGCGACCCCCGTGCCGATCGGCGCGAGCGCCTTGCGCACGGACTTCGGCAGCGACTCGAGTAACGCGCGGATCTTCGCCTCGTGCCAGCCGGGGATCGTCCACGCCATCGTGCTGGGATCGAGCTGCGGCAGCACCGTGATCGGCACGGTGATCATGATGCCGTCGTCGTCCTCACCGGGTTCGAAGCGATACGCGAGCGGCATCGCGACGCCGCCGATCGTGAGCTGATCGGGGAAGCGGTCGGGCGCGAGCGCGTAGCTCTCGTCGAGCAGCAGATCGGCGAGCGACAGATGCAGGATCTTCGGGTCGCGGCTCTCCGCCTCGGTGCGCCACGCCTCGAACGTCTTGCCGCTGACCACGTCGTCGGGGAGGCGCTCATCGAAGTACGTGAACAGCTCGTGCTCGTCGGCGAACATGTCGCTGCGCCGCGCGCGATCGCGCAGGTGCTGCGCGTCCGCCTGCAGGCGGCGGTTGTGCTCCATGAACGTCGCCTTCGTCGCGTATTCGTGACGCACGAGCGCGTGCGTGATGAATAGCTCGCGGCAGAGCGCCGGGTCGTAGCGCGCGTACGCGACCGAGCGGTTCTTGATGAACGGCAAGCCGTACAGCGTGACTTGTTCCTTGGCCATCACCTGGCCCTGCTTCTCTTCCCAGTGCGGATCGCTATGACTCCGTCGGCATAGCTCGCCACCGGCGGCTTCGAGCCACAGCGGATCGATCTTCGCCACCGTGCGCGCGAACAGCTGCGACGTCTCGACGAGCTCGGACGCCATCACCCATGTCGGTGGCCTCTTCGCGAGTCCCGACGACGGATGGATCACGAACCGCGTCTGCCTCGCCCCGACGAAGTTGCGCGCCTCCTGGTTCCACATGCCGATCTTCGAGAGCAAGCCGGGCAACAGCGCCCGATGGATCTGATCGCCCGACGCGGGCTGTGCATTCGGCGCGAAGCCGAACTCCTTCATCACGCGCACGACTTGCTCGTGAATGTCGTCCCACTCGCGCATGCGGTTGTAGTTGAGGAAGTTGTCGCGACACAGCCGCTGTAGCTGACGGCGAGAGCTCGCCGTGCGCGCGTCCTGATAGAACTGCCACAGCTTCAGATAGCCGACGAAGTCAGAGCCCTCATCGCGGAACTTGCGGTGCGCCTCGTCGGCCCTCTGCTGAACGGCTTGCGGGCGATCGCGCGGATCTTGAAGTCCGAGCGCGCTCGCGATGATCACGACCTCGCGCAGCGCGTTCTCGTCGCGCCCGCCGAGGATCATCCGGCCGAGCCGGGGATCGAGTGGCAGCGCGCCGAGCTGCTCGCCGATCTGCGTGAGGTCGCCGCGGTCGTCGATCGCGCCGAGCTCCTCGAGCACGCGATAGCCGTCGGTGATCGCGCGCGCCTGCGGCGGATCGAGGAACGGGAACTTCTCGATGTCGCCGAGCCGCAACGTCTTCATCCGCAGGATCACGCCCGCGAGGCTGATGCGCTTGATCTCCGGATCTGTGTGCGCGGCGCGCGCGTTGTAGTCGGGCTCTTCGTACATGCGGAAGCACACGCCGTTCTGCGTGCGCCCGCAGCGCCCCTTCCGCTGATCCGCGGAGGCACGCGAGACCGGCTCGACGAGCAGTTGCGAGACGCCGGTGCGCGTGTTGTAGCGATTGACGCGCGCGACGCCCGAATCGACGACGTAGACGATGCCCGGGATCGTCAGCGAGGTCTCCGCGACGTTCGTCGCGAGCACCACGCGGCGCTGCGGGATGCGCTGGAACACTCGCTGCTGCTCGGCGGCCGACAGCCGCGCGTACAGCGGCAGGATCACCGTGTGCGGCAACGCGCGTTGCTCGATCTCGCCGGCCGCCTCGCGGATCTCGCGCTCGCCCGGAAGGAACACGAGCACGTCGCCGCGCGGATCCATCTCGGTGACCTCGTTCACCGTGTTTGCGACCGCGTCCGCGAGATCGGTCTCGTCCTCGCGCGGCGGGCGATACAGGACCTCGACGGGATACGTGCGCCCCGAGACGGACACGACCGGCACCTTCTTGCCGGGCGCGCCGAAGAACGCGGCGAAGCGCTCTGTCTCGAGCGTCGCGGAGCTCACGATGACGCGCAGGTCCGGTCGTCGCGGCAGCAGGCGCTTCAGGAACCCGAGGAGGAAGTCGATGTTGAGGCTGCGTTCATGTGCCTCGTCGATGATGATCGTGTCGTAGTGGCGGAGCAGCACATCGCTCTGGATCTCTGCGAGCAGGATGCCGTCCGTCATGAACTTGATCGACGAGGTCCGCTTCACGCGATCGTTGAACCGGACCTTGAACCCCACGACCTCGCCCAGTGGCGTGTCGAGCTCTTCGGCGACACGCGCGGCGACGCTCGTCGCGGCGATTCGCCGTGGCTGCGTGCATCCGATCTGCCCCTGAGTGCCGCGTCCCATCGCGAGGCAGATCTTGGGCAGCTGCGTGGTCTTTCCCGAGCCCGTCTCGCCAGCGACGATCACGACCTGATGCTCGGCGATCGCCTTCGCGATCTCTTCGGCATGCGCCGTGATCGGCAGCTCTGCCGGAAACCTGACTCGTTCGGATAGCACGACTACGCCGGGACGAGTGTAATCGCTGCGATCTCGCAGGTGGTGCCGACGCGCACGGGTGCGCCCCAGAATCCGGTCCCCTGACTCACGTACAGCCACGTGGCGCCGAACCGCGCGAGCCCGGCAACTTTCGGATCGAATAGGCGAGCGAGCCAGCCGAGGGGCAGCATCTGACCACCGTGCGTGTGACCCGAGAGTTGGAGGTCGACGTTCGCCGCGCGTGCTCGGGCGATCGTCCGTGGGTGATGCGCGAGCAACACGAGCGGCAACGCGGGTGGGCGATCGGCGACCGCGCGTGGCACGTCCTCCGCCTGCGTCGAGTCATCGACGCCCGCGATCACGACCGCGCCGGACAGCGTGACGTGTTCGTTGCGCAGAACCTGGATGCCGAGCGAACGGATGTGCTCGAGCCACGCCTCGGCGTTCCAGTAGTACTCGTGGTTGCCCGTCACCGCGAACACGCCGTCTCGCGCGCGCAGCTGCCGCAGCGGCTCGATGTGCGAGCGTAGCTCGTGAAGGCGTCCGTCGACGAGGTCGCCGGTGATCACGATCGCGTCGGGGCGGAGCGCGTTCACGCGCCGGACCATCTGCTCTGCGAACTCGCGTCCGATGATCGGGCCGATGTGCACGTCGGTGAGCTGCACGATCGTGTACGTGTCGACGGGGAGGCCCGCGAGCGGCACCGTCACGTGCCGCACGAGCGCTCCTCGTGCGACGTTGATCATCCCGGCGACCACCACCGCGATCGCCCCGATTCCAGCCCACACCGCCGCCCGACCGGGATCGGCACCGAATGCGACCGCGAGGTGGCTGACCGCCGCGCCGAGGAACAGGTACAGCGCGAAGCTAAACCACAGCGATCCGTACAGGACCCACGGTCTGGCGCGCTCCCGTGGCAACCGGCGGCCGACGCGCATCATGACTGGCACGGCGACGATGGCGACAACCATCAGGCTTGTCGCGGTTTGCCACCACGGCGACGGGAGTGGCAGGGCGAGTCGCCACCAGATGTAGAGATGCGCCGATACGTAGAGCGTCAGCGCCTTCAACAACCAGCGACTCACCGACCGTGTCTAGCACGGTAGCGTCGTGTCCTACACATCACCTTGGGCGGTCGGGAAGGGCTATCCGAGGCATAACCCTGGTGCATTCCGCGCCCCTGGTAACGTGGATGACTCATGCACGTCATCAAGGCTGGTAGCTCGCGTCGTACAAGCAACACCGACGAAAATGAGCTTCCCTCGCGCGCGACGGGACGCATGCAGGTGCAGAGGCTCATCGACCTCATCGACGAGATTGCACCGGAGGAGGGCGTCGTCGACGTTCACGAGATCGAAGCGAGGTTCGCGGACGGATCGCGGCGCATTCCTCTCGTCGCGCGTGAAGACGCAGCGGTCTGCGCGGTCGTCGAGGGAACTGCAGACACGACACGTCGCATGAACGCCGTCGATCTCGACGCCGTGGTCGCGATCACGATCGACGACGTCGCCGACACCACACGCAGGATGAGCGCCGTCCAGGCCGACGAGCTCGCCGCGATGAGTACGCCGGAACCTCCGGTCGCGCCGGAACCTCGGATCGTGCGGCGCGTCGTTCCGAGGATCGAGCCCGAGGCGTCGCCCGTTGTCGTGAAGTTTTGCGCGCCGACCGTTCGTCCCGCGCGCGAGCTCTCGTCCATGCCGCCGTTCACGGCGCCGGCCGAGGTCGAGGTCGAGGTCGAGGTCGAGCATGCGATCGAATCGAACACCCTGCAACGCAGCTCGAAGGGCTGGATCATCGGCGGGTTGCTTGCGGTCGCTGGCGCTGCGGCGGGACTCGCCGCCGTCCTGCTCTCGTAGAATTCACTTGCGGCCGCATGCGGCGTGCCTTATCACGATGCTCGTGACGCATCTGGATCTCCACGAGCTTTGACCGCCGACGCGCTCGCGTCGGAACGGGAAAGCTACGTGTCGAAGAGCCAAGGAGAGTGTCATGCAAACGGAATCCGTGATCGTCGAGATCCGCGCCGCTGAAGGTGGCGCGGACGCAAAGCTACTTGTCGAGGAACAGCTCGCCATCTACGTGCGGCTCGGAGGCCGGAGGTCACTTTGACCTCGCCGTGCTCGAGCACCGTGCGGGTCTTGTCGTCGCGCGCGTGACCGGGCGCGGTGTGCGCGCGTTGTTTGCCGGCGAAGTCGGAGGCCATCGCTGGCAGCGCGTGCCGCCGACGGAGAAGCGCGGCCGCATGCAGACCAGCACGATCACCGTCGCGATGCTTGACGAGGATCACGTCGTCGAGGTCGTGATCCGCGAGGAGGATTTGGAATGGAAAGCGTGTCGCTCGCCGGGGAAAGGCGGCCAGAACGTGCAGAAGACCGACTCCGCGATCCAGCTGACACACCTGCCGACCGGGATCCAGATCCGCTCGCACGAGTCGCGCTCCGCCCACGCGAACAAGTCGACGGCGCTCGAGCGCCTCCGCGCACGTCTGCGCGCGGAGGCTCGCGAGCAGGCCACGTCGGCGCGGGCGAGCGCGCGCCGCTCGCAGGTCGGTAGCGGCATGCGCGGCGACAAGCGACGGACCATCCGCGCGCAGGATGACAGCGTCGTCGACCACGAGACCGGACGTACGTGGAAGCTGCGCGACTACGTTCGCGGCGACTGGTAACCGCAGCCGAGACCATTCGTCGCGACTCGCCGCTTCGTACCGTGCTGCGCAAGCGCCGGATCGACGAAACGAGCTCGGAGGTCATCGCCTCGATGAGCTCCGACACGAAGCCTCGTTGCCGACGGGGTTCGCCGGGGAGCGCGAGTCTGCGTCTTGCCGGTAACCGGGCGCTGATCACGCCGGCGGTGGGAACCGCTTCTTGAGCGTGAACGCGCGCTCCGTCGGACCGTGCTCCGTGACCTCGGCGAGACGGACCTTGGCTTCGTCGGCGGTGGGCCGCTCGCCTGCGCGGATCCACCACATCGCGAGTGCGTGGCCACCGACGACGGCCTTCGTGTCGGCGAACCATGTCTTGCGCGCCGCATAGACCTCGACATGCGCGGTTCGATACGTGTACGCGTGCAGCGCGTCGATCGACTCCCACACCGACATGTTGAACAGTACGAGCGGATCGGAGAACTCGCGCTGAGCCGGATCGCGCGAGTCGGTCAGGTAGCGCCACACGAAGCCGGGGCTCTGCTCGGCGAGCTGGTTCATCTCGTCGAGGCGCGCGAAATACGCCGCGAGCCGTGGGTCGTCGTGCGGTGCGAGTGCGTAGGCCACGTTGGCCTGCGCGAGGTGGTACATGGGGCGAGCATACCGTCGGCGGCGGGACATCGATCCGGTCCCGACCTGTTCTACTGTGGGGCATGAGCTGGAGCATTTCCTACGCGGATGGGGCCGCGAACGCCTATCACTTCCGTTCCGAGGAGGACGGCGCAGTATTCACGTACGACCCGGTGACACCGGAGCGCAGCTCGACGGGACTCTACTCGGGCGGCGCTCCGCGCAGCGGCCACCTCGACGCGCAATCGCTCGCCGCGCTGTGGACCCATGTCCGCGCGCTCGCCACGAACACCGCGCTGCACGGCGAGGACCGCAACAAGGGGACCGGTTGGTTTCAGATCGACGAGGGATCGGGCACGCAAAGCTTCATCATCCGACGAGGCCCGGAGCTCGCTGCCTTCGATTCGTTCGTGGCTTCGTTGTAGCCACGCGGTGGCGGCGAGCGAGAAGCTCGCGTTCGTTCATGATCTCTTGCGCTCGGCGCGCTACTAATGAGGGACATGTGGGCCCGCGTTCACAAGCTGGACAAAGTGCGGCCGCTACCAAACGGCGGAGTGGTCATCCTCGTTCAGGACGGACGAACGGTCCCGCAGATGTCGCGCGTGCAGAGCCTCTCGATCTTGATCGCGACCGCGCGTGTGCTCGCGGCGCGCCGCGCCCTCGAGGCGAAGTTCGCCGGCAAGGGCGAGGTCCGGTACTGCGCGGTCGGCGTTCCGAGCTTTTTGTCCGAGGCGGTGATCCGCGCGGGGGCGAGCATCGCATCGAGTGACGGCGAGAAGGTCCATGTGCCCGCTCAGCCGGCGAGCGCGGCGTCGATGATCGACATCGCGTTCGCCGAGCTCGCTCACCACACACGGTGCAGCGTCGGTGATGGCGTCGAGCTCGCGGAGGCGCTGAAGCTCGTCGAGGCGCGCCGGCGCCAGTCGCCGCTCGACAAGGACACGCAGCCGGAGCTGTACTGGCCCGCGGTGTTCGAGCTCGCCGCGCTCGCCGGGGAGCAAGCGCGGCGGCACGGTGGGCGGTGGATCGACACGCGCGATCTGCCGGTGCCGTTCGCGGTCAAGTTCGCCGACGGTAAGGTCTCGCATCCAACGGCGATCGCGCAGAAGATCGTCGAGGGCGTGCCCGACGAGCTCGACGCGGTTCCGTAGCCGAGCGGGCCGTGAAGTCACCTCGACGGCGTAGTCTTGGGCGTCTCTTCGAGGATCTTGTAGTAGGTCATGTCAGCGCTGCCATCCCGGAGCAGGACGATCGCATCTCGCCAGTGATTCGCGATGTTCTCCGTCGTGACGCGGACCCGGAACGACTCCTTGTCGCGGTTCTTCGCATCGGGCGTGATCGTGACGAGCGAGCCGTCGAGCTTCCAGGTGCCATCGCCGACGCCGGTGTACGTGAGCTCGTACAAGGGGAGCTGCGCGATCATGCCGCGACCCGACTGATAGCGCCCCGACGGATAGAACGCGTAGTCGAGCATGATCATCTGCGGTGAATGGCGGATGTAACGCCAGCCCGCGTGCAACGCGTTTCTGTAGGCCTTGCCGCCGTCGGACGTCCAGCCCTTCACCTGGATCGAGTGGAACAGTCGCTCGAACGCGACCTCGTGGCTCAGGCACTCGGTACCGCCGAAGCCGTATACGAAGCTCACGTGGTTGTTCGGCGCCCAGAACCCGAGCGCCATGACGATGCCGGACTGCGCGGCGTTTCCTTTCGCGATCGTCGACGTACTCGCGCTCTTGTACCAGTACGACCACCCCGCTGCGCTGACGCCTTTCTGCTCCTTCAAGAACCAATCCGCGCGCGGCTTCTCCCATCCGGCGGGGACCGTCTGGATCGCGGACTCGACGTCCTTTTCGAGATCGCCGCTCGATGCCAGCGGCGGGTAGAGCCCGTACGCGCACGCGCCGTCGCGCGCGGGCTTGTCGGGGAACAGCCACGTGATTCCGTTGTCGATCTTCCTCGAATACCCCGGCGGGACCGCGTAGTCGAAGCCGAGTCCGCCGCTCGGTTGGGCCAGTGGTGTGGCCCTCGCGGGCTCGGTCTTGGCCGGTGGCGTTGCGACGGCTGGGCGCCCGAGGCCTGTCGTCGGTTGCGCGGGCTGCGCGGGCTGCGCGGGTGGCGCCGGCGGATCGGGCTTCTTCGCGATCGGGCGGTTTGCGTCGAGGATCTTGACCGACGCGTTGAACGCGGCGACCTCGCGCACGGACTCCGCGCTCGACGTGAGCGTCACGGTGCCGAGGACGCTGCCGCGGCCGACGAACATCACGACCTGGACGTCGACTGATTGGTTGCCGCTCGTCACGCGCGTCGAACCCCACACCATCGTCATATCGCGCGCCGGCCTCGACTGCGGCGTCGGGAGCGACGCCTTCACGATCGGCTCGACGTTCGCGCGCCAGTACGTCTCGAACTCCTCGGTGGGCGTGCCGATCGGCGTGACGCTCGGCACGAGCATGATCATGCTGCCGCCGTTTGCGGTCGTGGTGTACTGGACGGCCCCTGTCGGGTGGACCTGCTTCGTCCAGGTCTTCGGCGACGGTGGCGTGTACGCGAGGAACTCGAACACGTCGGCGAGCGCGGTACCCGAGAGAGCCACGATCAGCAGCAGCGCGAGGCGAATCGACACCCGATCACAGTAGCGCGCCGGGCGGCTCGGTTCATCAAGAGACCTACAGGGAAGGCTCGGCGATCGAGGCGTGAGTCACTACGCGATCGAGCCATGCATGTGAAGCAACTCGAGGTGGACGTAGGCGCCGAGGGCACGGACGTGTTCGACGAGTGCATCGTCGTCCTCGACGCCGACCTGGAGCCAGCTCGCCTCGTCGGGCGTGTGCTCCCGGAGTTGCCCGAGGAACGCCGCCGCGTGTTCGCGGGCGACAAGGCGCCACGGGAACGAACCGGGGATCGCGGCCGCGAACACGCCGACACCGACGACGTCGCCGTCGTGCACGAGCTGCGCGACGAGGCGTCCTGGCTTCGTGCGCGCGCTCGCGAGCTGACCGGCGAGCAGATGAAAGCGCGCCTCGACGACCTCGTCCGTGTCGGGCGGCACCGGCACGAGCGTGTACGCGGGATCGGGCGCTGCGAGCGCGATCGTTCGCGGAAGGCGCAGCACCGTGGTCCGGTAGCGGAGCGTCATGCCGACTTTCTCGTAGAGGCTGATCGCCGCGAGGTTGTCGGCCTTCACGTTCAGGCACCACGTCGACGCGCCCGCCCCGACGAAGCGTTCGCGTGCGTGGTCCATCAGCGCGTGGCCGATGCCCGAGCGGCGGCGATCCGGATCACTCACGACGTTGCGGACGTAGCCCGTTCCGTCGAGGATCTCGTAGAGCAGGTAGCCGACCATCGCGTTCACATCGGTCGCGACCAGCATGCGGCGGCACAGGTCCGAGCTGAAGCGATCGCGCGACACTGTACCTTCGTCAACGCCGAGCTCGCGAAACAGCCGCACGTACACGTCGAAGTCGTTCGCGCTCGCGTCGCGGACCTGCATCACAGTCGCGAGGACGTCGCGTTACGGCGACGCGCTGCCTCGGCCTCTTCGTTCGTGACGACGGTCTTGCCGATCGGCGCGAGTGCGTAGAGTGCGAGCTTGAGATGAGCGAAGCCAAACGGGATACCGATGATGGTGGCGAAGTTCGCCGCCGCGGACGTGAGGTGACCGAGCGCGAGCCACAGCCCGGCGACGCAGAACCAGATCACGTTCCCGAGGAAGCCGACGGTTCCGGTCCCGAGGTCGCCGCGGCCCGTGAGGTCGCGCCGATCGATGGCCTGGCGGCCGAACGGGAAGAAGCAGTATCCGCCGAACACGAAGCACGCGCGTGCCCATGGGAGTCCGACGATGCTGACCGTCATCACGAGGCCCACGACCCACCAGCCGAGGCCCATTACAAAACCGCCGAAGACAAACCAGAGAAGGTTCAAGATCGAGGTCATCGCACCTCCGAGAATAGCGCACGCGCGACGATTCGCTCGGCTATGCTGCGTGCGTGTTCGTCCCGCTCCAGCGGCTGCTGCTCCGCACGCGCTACACGCGATCGCGCGCCGACGAGCTCAGCGATGTCCACGGACGCCTGCGGCACGCACGCCGCGCGCAGTTCACCGAGGAGGAGCGCACCCTCGCCGTCGAGCTCCGCGCGCTGAAGTCGAGTGTCGCCGAGGCGCTCGCCGAGGTCTCCTCGTGCAGTCGCTGCGCGCTCGGCAAGCCCACACCACGCGGCGTGTTCGCGGGCGGCGATTGCTGCTCGAGCGACACGCCGGGGTTGTTCGCCGACGAGGAGGTCCTTGCGCTCGCCGCCGGTGGGACTACCGTACGTGACCTTCGCGCACCGACGACGACTCACGCGGGCTGCGCGTTTCGCGGCGCGCTCGGCTGCACGCTCACCGCCGTCGATCGCCCCGAGCGTTGCGTCCGGTACATGTGCGGGACATTGCGGCGCGAGCTCGGCGCGACCCGCGACCGCGTTCGCGTCGAGGAGCTCGTCGCCGAGCTACGCGCGACGATGGACCGCTTCGTGGCGCTCGAGAGCGCGCGCGTCGACTCCGTCGCCTAGATCGGCGGCAACGAGCGTCGTCGACGATCCAAGGTTGGCTCGGCGACTCGACCCGCCTTGGGAACGTCGTCGCGACTTAGCCGCAGCCGCCGGTATGTTTGTAGATCCAGACGTTCTCCGTCGGCTCGTTGACGAGGACGAACGCGTTCAGGTACGCCACGTAGCGCCACCGGCCGTAGGTGCCGTTCTGCACCTGATCCGCTGGCGCCCCCGTGCCGCTGCCGCGGCGCCACACCCGGGTGCGGAGGTCGAGAATATTCGGACCGCCACCCGACCACGTGACGATCGCATCACCCGCGCGATCGTAGTCAGCGCCGGTACCACCGACACGAACCCCGCTCGCGTCGCCGGTGGTGGCCCAGTCCGCGGTCGCGTCGCGAGCGGCGCCGACGTCCCAGACCAGGAAGTCGAGGTCTCCAGCCTGCGTCTCCCCACCCAGCATGAAGAACAAGCGGCGCTCCGGGACGACGACGCCGCGGCGCGCGTTGCTCGTCGAGAAGGTCGGGTAGTACGGTGGATAGCCGAAGTCGAGGACACGCGACCACTGGTCGCCCGCGACGTCGTAGGTGAACAGGCCATCTTCGCTCCGCATGAACACGCGGCCCGTCGCTTCGTCGTAGTCCGAGCCCGTGTAGAACAGGCCGCCGAGCTCGAACTTCGACTTCTTCGTCCAGGCGAGGCCGCCGCTGTCGAGCGTCCACGTAACGTTCGTGGTGCTGCCATCCTGGTACCGCGAGCCACCGAACACCAGCAGCTGGGCCCGGTCGGGCATGTACGCGAAGTTGTCGTACGAGTGACGGCTGACCGGTGTGCCATCGGCGTACTCGTCGACGGACGCGCGGACCAGCGCCATCGGAGTGGGTGGAACTAGCAATTGCCACGCACCGGACGCCATGTCGAAGCCGTAGACCTCGTTGCCGGCGTAGTCATTGTGGCCTCCACCGAACAGGATCAGCTGCCGCAGTGACGAGTCGAACGCGCCGCCGCCCCACGCGGTGACCACGCCACCACAGCGATAGGCGGTGGGCTCGCCGTTCTCGGGCAACCCCCGCGTCCGGCACCACGGATCGAGCGCGCTGTCCGCGAGCTGCATCCACGAGTCCGCGGGCATCTCGAGCACCCTGCGCTCGGTCGCGGTGTGGTCAGCCGTCGACAGGCAGGACAGATCGACGGGGCGCGCGTCGGGATCTGGTGGCGCATCGACGGTGGAGCTGCCATCGCCACACGCCGCTGCGAACACGAGGAAGCCGAGGCGACGCATCCCCCAACAGTATCAGTGTCGCGTGACCGTGAGCAGCGCCGCGGGAGTGACCAACCGGATCGAGTCGTCGACGCCGTAGAGCTGGTACACGGTGATGCGCGCGATGCCGCCGATGCTCCAGTTGTCGGAGATGAAGTGGTCGTACCCCACGCCCGCCGTCGCGCCCCAGCCGAACCCCACGTTCCCCTCGCGGTCGCCACCATCGAGGTAGCCCGCGGTGAACAACACACCGGCAAACCCGTGCAGCCCGCTCGTGGGGGAGAGGTAGTAGTCGATGAACGGTCCCGTCGCGGAGACGTGTTGACCACCGGCGTCGACGCCGTCATAAGACGGCGAAGGGGTCACCGCCGGGAACGTGCCTGCACCCACGACGAGGCCAGGGCGAAGTGTCCAGCCGATCGCGATCTGCGTGTTGACAGCGACACCGGTGCTACCGCTCTCTCCGGCCGGCGCATCGAGCGTTCCGACGTTGTAGCCGGGGCCGACCGCAAACCGGAGCTGGAGCCCGTCGCGTGTTTTGGGAGAGGCGTTCGCCGTGGCGGTCATCGTGATCCAGGCAACGGCGGCGGAGGCGAGTAGGTGCTTCATGTCCAGACGACGAACAACGGGCCCGAAAGGATGCGGTCATGGTGCATTTTCTAAATCCGCCGATCCCCTTGTCGCTGGGCCGGATTGGCCGCGCGTTCGAGCGTCATGGCCACAAGCGCGCGACTCCGAGTCGCTGGTCGGGTTCATCGCCGAGCCCCGCGGACACGAGGATGCGCCCATCGGCATCGACGGCCAGGCCAAACCCGGCGACGCCAAAGGAACTGCCGGGGACACCGAAGTCGATCGCCGCGATCCCACCGGTGCCAAAGCTCGTGTCGGGCGTCCCGTCCAGGTGGAAGCGGGCGACCGCGGGGAAGTCACCGCTCCGTCCGACGTACAGGAGCTTCCCCCCGGAAACCACGAGTGCGTCGAACGCGTAGGACCCATCGAACGACAGTGTCGTCATCACCCAGCCGCCGGTCCCGAACGTCACGTCGAGGCTGCCGTTGCTGTTGTAGCGAACGAAGCGGACCGATCCGCCCACCATTGCCGCCGCGAGGATCTTGCCATCAGGAAGCACGGCGACGCCGAGCGCATCCGAGGCGTCGGGATAGAAGTTTGTGATGACCTCGCCCTGCGCACCGAACCCGGAGTCCGGCACACCGCTGGGCTGATAGCGACCGACCAAGATCTCGGCGTCTCGCATCCCCGACAACACGAGCTTTCCGTCCGCCTGCACCGCGCTCGCGTACACGTTGCCGGCGATGGTGAGATTGAACGTCACGTCGCGTACTCCGAGCTGCGAGTACCGCAGGCCGCGCGTCGTCACGCCATCATTCATCGGGAAGGTATGTCCGACGACAAGCAAGCTGCCATCCGACGCGATGTCGAGTGTACGAAACTCGCCCGGCAAGCTCGTCACGCCTGGATCGAACGAGACAACGCCGCCGACGCCGAAGGTGGCGTCGAGCACTCCGGCCGACGTGTAACGAAATAGCCCAAAGTTGTTGTCGTTGACGCTCGCACCACCCGCGACGCCCGCAACGAAGATCGCGTCGTCGGTCGTTTTGACTGCGAAGCCCTGCGCGACCACCCCCGACCCCGTCGACACGATGCCGCCACTTCCGAAATCAGGATCCAGCGTGCCGTCTTCGCGGACACGAACGACGAGGGTCTGCGACGGGCTACTCAGGACAATGCCGGTAACGACGACACGTCCTTGGCTGTCGATCGTGACGCCGCGTCCGACCATGCTCGTTCCCGCGAGCGTGGGAACGACGGTGCCGTCGCCGCCGAAGGACTGATCCAGCGTGCCGGGGTTGCCGCCGATCAAAAGGTCGATCGACTCTTGGCTCGTCATCCCGCCAGCCGTTCCCACGATCTCGACGGTGATCGGTCCCTGCGCAGCAATCGCTGCGACCTGGAGCTCCAGCGTGCCCGTCGTAGCTCCACCTGCAAGCATGAGCGGCACCGCGGTGACGCCTGCGGGTGGATTCGCGAGCGTCACGACGATGTCGGCGTCGAGGCCTGTCCGGGCAACGTTCACGTCGAGATCGATCGTGGTGTCCTGACGGACCAACGCATCGTCCGGACTCACTTGGAGCGTGAACGACCCGATACCACTGTCGGTGCCTCCTTTCACCTCACCGCAGGCCACGAACCCGAGCACGAAAAGGCTACGAACAATCGATGGTCCCATCCTGGGGTAGTGATGTGTCCCCGCCGTTTGTGACATCCACGCGGAAAGAAACCTGTACCCCGGCGTGACGGGCACCACGCGTACACACGCGCGGTCAGGTGCCTACATCGTCGATGCTAGCGCCGGCGGCGGCGCGCGATCGCGAACAGTCCGAACAGCGCCAGCGCACCAAACACCCCGCCGCCGAACGCCATCGTCTTCGTGCCGGGTGCGCTCTTGGTCGCCGGTGCGGGCGTCGCGCGCTGCTTCTTGTATCCGATCTCCCAGAGGTCGCGCCTGATCACGCTCGCGAGCTCGAGCTTGCCGCGCGGCGCGAACGCGGTCTTCTCCGATGCGATGACCTGCGAGTGACCGCCATGCGGAGGGCCTCCCCACACGCCGCGCGTCGGGTTCTTGCACTTCATCGGTCCGGTCCACCAGTGGCGAATTGCATAGCGCGCCTGGAAGTTGTTCTGCGCCGCGGGCGTCGCGCCGTATTCGAGGCCCTGGCGGCTCCACATCTCGCGACCGCCGACGATCGGCTTCGCTTCACGGAAGCGAAGGTCGTCCTTCATGTCGTCCTTGCCGTAGCGCGCGTGCAGGCGCGTGAGCGTGTAGTACCCCTGCGCGAGACGACCACCGATCACGTCGGCACCGAGGGTCAGCGCGTCGGCATCCGTCGGAACCTGGGGCGGGCACGGATCGCACTTGATCGACGGTTGTGTGTCCCACGCGTACTCCGTCACGACCGCGCCGCGGTTCGCCTCGATCGTCTTGTCGAACAGTGCCGTGTAGAACTCGGTGAAGCGGTTCTTCACCGACGGCTTGACGTCGAAATTCGTCGGGATGACGACGTTCTTGTAGTTTGCGACCTCGAAGCGCTTCGACGAGAGGATGTTGATGATCAGATCCTGCTTGCCCGACGAGTTGGCCATGCCGAGGCGGATCGGCAGCGCGAATTCCTCGCTGTCGTAGTGGAAGCGCAGCGGCGAGAGCACGCCACGACCGTCGACCATCTTCACCTTCTTCGGATCGACCTTCGCGACGAAGAACTTCGAGCCGTTCTCGACGTACGGGCGGAGCAGGGCCTCCGCATCCTTTGGGATCTTGTACTTGTTGATGCGCAGCCACTCTTCGAGCCCGGTCGCCTCCGCGGCCGACAAGATCAGGATCTGATACTCGGCGACGTCGAACTTCGCCTCGATCTTGACGGCGTTGATCTTCACTTGCTTCGTCGACCTGCCCGCAGAGTTCGCACACGTGAGCGTGATCATCGAGGAGTCGGCGAGGGTCAGCGCCGCCTGCGCTCCGTTGTAGAGGCTACCGACGCCGTGATCGACGGTGCAGCTTGGCTCGGGCCAGGGCTGATTCGAATAGCTCCACGTCCATTGCACCTTCGTCGGCACGCCGGACGTGACCGTCGTCGGCGACGCTGCGAAGCTCGCGAGGATCGGTGGCACCGCGCGGCGGCGCTGGTCGAGCGCGTCGTCTCCGCTACGGTCCATGGCCCTTCGAGGCTTCGGCCTGGGCTCGGACGGCGGCGGGCTCCCAGGCCCCGACGACGTCGCCATGGTCGCGTAGCCGTAGCTCTCGCCTTCGTACGGCATCGGACACGGATCCTGCTCCCAGTACTCGACGAGCCGCGGCGAGCCGAGCTTGTCGATACGATCGAGCACATCCTTGGGGATGACCCTCACGTCGGTCGGCTTGAGCACGACGGGGACGGGGACCACCATGGCGAAGTCCTCGAGCGGACCCTTGTAGTCGTTCTGCATCGAGAGGACGGTGCGTGTCCCCTCGCGCATGAGCACGACGTTCGTCGCGTCGTTGAACATCTTTGCGTCCGAGCCGCTGACGTAGAAGCCGCAGAAGGCATGCGCGGGGACAGTCGTGGACACCAGGGCCAAAGCGGTCGTTGCCGCGATCGCGATCCTCATCCGGCGCTAAAACGCGCTCGCGCGGACGATGGTCTACAAAGCCAGGAATAAACCCCGGTCACCTGACAACAATCGTGCCGCGGAACATGTCCATGCCGCACGAATAGCGGATTTCTCCAGGCTTCTCGATGCGAAGTGGAATCTCGACCTCGATGTCGAGAGGGAGCTCCTTCTCGACACGCGTGCCGTCCGGCATGGTGAAGACCACCTCGGTCGCGCATGTGTGCTTCGTGGTGCGCTTGAACACAAGCGTCGTCGCGGTCCCGCGCTCGATCTCGATGCGGGCCGGCACGTAGCCGTCGTCATTTGCCTCGATCGCGATGCGCTTCGTGGGTGCGACCGCAGTCCCCTTCGACGCGGCCAGCGTTGCCTCGACCGCGCGCGCGAGCTCCGATGGGGACGCGGATTTCTCCCACAGGAGTGCGCCATCGCGGCCGTACACCTTGACGTGCGGCAGCGTGGCCGTGCCCAGGTACGTGCGGTTCGCGGGCGAGTCGACGTCGACGACATCGTACGCGCGAACCGCGAGGTCATCCGGATGCGCGCGCGCGATCCGCGCGAGCTCGCGATCGAGATCCTTGCAGGGCTCGCACCACGCCGCCCAGAAGTCGAACACGGTGATCTTGCCGAGGACGGGAACGAGCGGGACGACGCGCCCGTCGGTGACGACGGCGACCTTGTCGAGCCCGGTCCAGTCTGCCCGCGCGTCGTCATGTGCGTGATCGCCGTGATCGTCGCCGTGATCGTGATCGCCGTGATCGTGATCGTCGCCATGATCGTGTTCATCCTCTGCCACCGGCGTCGACCCGAACGCCTGGAGCGTGGTGCCGATGCTGACGCCGATGAAGCCCAACGGTTCGAGCTGGCCGCCGACGACGTGCGTGTACACCGGGAGCTTCGCCTGGACACCGACATGCCAGCGCTCGGTGAAGCGCCACGTGGCCTCGAGTCCGACGATGACGTCCGTGCGCCCGATGTTTCCGTCGTCCGTATGGAGGACGCCGCTCCACGTCTCGGCCGTCTCGTGGATCGCCTCGGTGGTCGCGCGGAACCGCCACTGCGTGGTGCCGAACGATGATGCCGCGCCTGCGAGTCCAGCGTAGCGGTCACCCGCCTGGAACCCGTGCCGGTTCTCGTAGAACGACTGGATCGTGAGGAGCGCCGCGTCGACGCGCACACCGCCGACGTTGCGAGAGGCCTCGATGCCGGCGACCGCGCCGAACGTGCCGGTCCCGAACTGCGAGTGCTCGTGCGCGATACCCATGTCCCCGAGCGCGAACGGGTTCTCCTCGGTGCGACCGAGCGGCACCGTCATCCCGACGCGCGCCCCGAGCACGAAGCCGCCGAGCGTGCGTGCACCGCGTGCGAACAGCCACGGGTCACCGATGCCCGTCAGCGTCTGGTTCTTGTGATGCACGAACGGGTTCTCGATCTCGACTGCGGTTCCGGACATGTCGAGGTAGCGGATGCTCGTGTTGAACACGCGCCACGGGAGCACGAGCCCGACCGCGAGCCCGTCGACGAGCCCGAGCTCTGCCGCGAGGCGTGACTCATTGTTCCGGATCGTCTGGTCGTGCACCACGAACGCGGGCCGGCCGCCGACGAGGATCTCGGCGGCGTCGTGACGTGCGTCGGCCGTGCTCGCGATGCTCGCGAGATCGAGCGTGAGCCGCCCGGCCATGATGTCCGTGGATTCTTGCCCCCCGACCGGGAGGTTTGGATTGCTTCAACCCGCTCAACCACCCGCGAGCGCGTGAGGCGTGCTCCACGCGAGGAACGGTAGGACCAGAAGCTGCGATAGACGGCGCACGGGGCGAGCATATAGGCACATCTGCGTCCCGTGTGACATCCGAGATCTCGTCGGAGAGCCCGGCGCTGCGGGGAACCGGCGCGGGCGTCGTCGACGGTGCGGACGGTGGTGGTGCACGCGAAGGGGGCGCAACTACCGACAACGGCGCCCGCGATCGAACTTGCCGGCATGGCGCGATGGACACCACGACGCGGGAGACGGTTCCGGAAGCTACTTCGGCTTGATCGCGACGCCGAGGTGCTCGCGCAACGAGAGATACGCGGGTGAGACCGAGAACGCGACGAGCTCGCCGATGCGCTGCGCCGGTCGCGGTCCCGCAAGTGCCAGCATCTTCGCGCTCGCGGCGAGCTCGCCCGACACCAGGAATCCGGCGCGATGCGCCGCCGCGTCGACGGAGGTGCGCCACTTCGCGAGATCGGGGCGATCGGGGAGGCGCTCGACGAGTTGCAGCAACGTCTCGGCGACGGGACGCGTGAGGCTCGCCTTGATCGCTGGCGCGAACACGCTCACGAGCGGCTCGAGCTCTGGGCGACCGATGGTTCGCTGGAGTAGCTGCGCGACCGCGGCGACCGCAGCCTCGAGCTCCTCGTTCGTCGACATGGCGAGCTTCAGGTAGTACGCGGGGCGGAGCAGAGCGACCATCGCGCCGACAGCCGCCGCGATCTCGGTGTCACGGTAGCCGGTCATCATGTCGCGGCCGACGATCACGGCCGGGACGAGGCGCGCGCGTCCGCTGTGCGTGTCGATACAGTTCGCGAGCAAGAGGCTGCCGCTGCGCCGGGGCTGTACGTATACGTCGGGCAACGCGACGTTCAGAATGCGCGCGGCGTGGCGGAAGATCCGCGCGACGACGCGGTTGTCGTCCTCGATCGGGATCCGATCCTTGGGCTTTAGATCGAAGCTCTTCGCCGTGCCGGCACGCAGCGCGACCAGTGGCTCCCAGACGAGCGCGAAGATCGAGCTGATCACGCGATCTTCATCGGCGTGGCGCAGGTGCGCCCACGCGTCAGCATCGAGGACGCCCTTCGCCTTGCGTACCTCGTGTGGCTGATACTTCTTGTAGACGAGCTCCTCGTCGAACGTCGCCTGCTTGAGCACGACGAGTGCACGACACGCGCACCACGCTTCGTCGATACGACCAGCGGCGAGTGCGGTCTCGGCAAGCTTGCGATAGGTCTGGGGGTTCGTCGGGTTCTCGACGAGCTTCGCCGTCGGTTTCACCGCGCCGGTCCGCGCGTAGAGCTCGGCGAGGACCTTCGCGCGCGCCGGTGACTTCGACGGATCGAGGGCGTGCGCGATCTCGAACGCCTGGATCGCGCTCTGCACGTGATCGAGCCGCGTGCGGTACAGCTCGCCGAGTGCGTGCCACAGCGGCACCAGCAGCGAGTCGCCCGTGGGAACGCGCTTGATCATGCGGCGGTACGACTGCTCGAGCGACTTCCAGTCGCGCTCCTCGGTCATCAGCACGTCGAGATCGCGGAACGCGTCGATCGCGCGCGCGCGTGTCGTCGGCTGGAGAGGTTCCTCGCGCATGAGCTCGTCGAGCGCGCTCTCGTAATCGTCGAAGGCGCCGGGCGTGTCGCGAAGCTCGGTACGCTTGATCGCGGCGGAGGCGAGGTAGTAGCGGCCGCGCAGCGCGCCTTCCGTTTCGCAGTCGAGGAACTTGCCGATCGTCTCGACGGCGCGGCCCCACTGGCCGGACTTCGTCTGCAGGTCGAGGAGCCGCTGCAACACGCGGCGGTTTCCGCCGTCGATCTCGAGCGCGTCTAGATACGTCGACATTGCACGCCCCGGGTTCGCGAGCTTGTGCTGGTAGAGGTCGCCGATGCGTTCGAGCAGCGACACGCGTTCGTTCGTCGGTGTTACCGCGGAGGCGAGCTCGCGCAGGCTCGCGATCGCGTCGTCGTAGCGCTCCTGCGCGAGGTGCAGCTCGACGAGATCCGACAGCGTGTCGCGGTGGGCGGGATCGAGATCGAGGATCTTGGTGTGCCACTGCCGCGCCGGCGCGGGCTTGCCGAGCTCGGTGTGGATCTGCGCGAGGCGGCGATACACCGCGATCCGCTGGACGCGCTCGAGGTTCGCGGCGTCGTGCACGAGTGTCTGGAGCGTCGCGATGGCGCCGTCGATCGCCTTGCTGCGATACAGCGCGTCAGCGCGAAGTATCTGCACGGCCGGATCCGGCGTGGTCGTGAGGTGCGCGGCGAGGTCGTACAGCTCGAGCGCCTGCGCGAACTTCCCGAGCTCCACCGCGCAGTGGGCAGCCTTGAGGAACACGTCGCGACGATCCGCGGGCGGCGAGCTCTGATCGTGGCGCGCCTTGCTCACCTGCTCGACGAGGTGGGGCCACAGGCTCTCCCACTCGTGGTTGTCGGCGAGCAGGTCGGCGAGCGCCTGCTTCGCGTCGGCGTGATCCGGCGTGATCTCGAGGATGCGATGAAGGCATTCGCGCGCTCGCTCGTTGTCGTCGAGGCGATGCCGGTACAGCCATGCGGCGTCCGCGAGGCAGCGCAGGATATCGGCCTGCTGCGCGTGAAGTCGCGCCGCGCGAAGCAGCTCCTCGCCCGCCGAGACCAGCTCGCCTTGCTGGAGGTGTACACGTGCCATCGCCTCGCGCGCGCGCGCGTTGTCCTTGTCGAGCGCGATCGCTTGCACGAGCGAGACGCGCGCCGTCGCCGCGTCGCGCGCCGCGAGGTGGATGTGAGCGATGCGCTGGTAGAGATCGGCGCGCGCGCGCGAGTCGTCCGTCTGCGCGAGCAACCGCTCGAGGGCGTCGAGGGCAGGGCGCAGGCGGCCAGCGCGGTCGTGGAGTCGCGCGAGCGCGTCCAGTGCGGCGGGATCGTCGGGATCGCGCGTCGCGATCTCCTCGAGCGCAGCGGTCGCGCCGCTGACGTCGTCGAGCTTTGTCGCGAGCAGCTCGGCGAGCTCGAGCAGGACCCGGCGATCGTCGTTGCCCGGGCTGCGACGGATCCGCGCACGCAAGGCGTTCGCGACGTCGACCCACTGGTGGTTCGCGCGGAGCGTGCGGACGAGGCCCTCGTGCGCGAGCGCCGAGTCGGGATCGACCGCGAGCAGCTTGTGCCAGCACGCGATCGCGCGATCGAAGCGCTGGTGCTCCACGCGGCTGCGAGATCACCGTAGCGAGCGAGCTGCACCGCGCGCGAGCCCGCGTCGACATCGGCTTCGGTCGTCTCGAGTAGCGCCTCGGCGTTTCCCGTGCGCTCGTAGATCGAGGCGAGGCTCCGCTGCGCGAGCTGGTGCTTCGGATCGAGCGCGAGGGCATCTTGGTAGGCGTCGATCGCGTCGTCGGGGCGGTCGAGGCGGTCCGCATAGACGGCGCCGAGCTCGACGTAGAGGTCGACGATCGTGCCGACCTGCGCCGACGGTGCGAGTGCGTCGATCAGCGTCGGCAACAGCGCCGCGATGTCCGTCCACGCCTGGCTGGCGAGGTAGAGCCGGTGCAGCGGGACGAGGAGCTGCGGTGCCTCCGGTCGCCCGGCGAGCGCTTGTTCGTAGTGCACGGTCGCGACCGCGGGGTCAGCCTCGTGCAACTCGCCGAGCTCTTCGTGAAGGATGCTCGCGAGCTCATCCTCTGCGTTCGTATTCTCGGCGATCCGCAGCGCTCGCTCGAGCGCACCGACGGCGCCCACGCGATCCGCGAGTCGGTCGCGCCGCCAGCGTCCCACGAGGTGCCATGTCGCCGCTGCGGTCGCGGGGCGTGCGCGCTCGAGATCCTCCGCGATCGATGCGGCTTCGCCAGCGAGCTCGTCCCACGCGCCGGCGGCGTCGCCCAGGCGCTCGATGTCCTCGAGTAACCCGGCACGCGTCGGAGCGCGCCGCAGCACCGTGAGCCAGACGAGCGCTGCGGCTCCCGGATCGCCGACCTTGTGCTCGTAGACCTCGGCGACCTCGACGAGAGCAGCGATGCTCGATTTCTCGTCGGTGTCGCGCGACGCCCGGTCGAGCATCTGCGCTGCGACCGGTCCCCACTCCTGCTTCGCGCGGTACAGCGCTTCGAGTTGCGGCGACGCGGCGGGGTGCCCGGGCTCGAGTGCCACGACGCGCTCGAGCGCTTCGATCGCGCGGCGTGGGTCGCCGAGCCTGTCGCGTGCGATCGCGGCGACGTTCAGAAGCATCGCGATCCGCGTGCCCTGCTCGTCGAGTAGGGCGACGCGCTTGTCGAGGAGCTCCACGCAATCCAGCCACCGGCCGCGCTCCGCGTACAGCTGCTCCAGTGCGTCGAGCACGCGCGTATCGCTCGCGTCGATCGACAGCGCGCTGCGCCACGCTTCAATCGCGACTTCCGGACGGCCGATGTGCTGGAGCTCGATCTGCCCGAGCTCCAGCAGCAGCTCGAGTTGCTCGTCTTCTCCCGGATCGCCGTGATCCACGCCGTCGCGGATCAGCTCCCGGATCGACTCGGCGAGCTCCGGCCACGACTGCGCGTCGCGGTGCGAGACCGTCGCGGCGCGCCGCCCCGCGTGCTCTTCCGCGTACGAGATCTCGACCTCGTAGTCCACGAGCGGGCTCTCCGCACGCGATGGGGCTCGCGCGGCCGCCGACTTCTTGCGCAGGAGCGTCACGCGATCGAGCGCCTCGTCGGCGTCGGCGAGCAGAGGGAACAGATCGGCGACATCCGCGTACGCGAACGGCTCTGCGCCGCGATGAGCGACGACGATCGCGAGCGCGTGCATACGCACGCAGATCGGTAAGAGCAGAACCTGCGGGGCTTTACCGGTGATTTGCTCGAGCAAGCCGTCGACGAACATGTCGCCGGTGGCAAGCTTCGAGATCGCGGGGGACGCGCTCGCGATCACGGCCTCGATCGCGGGCACGCTGCGCGGCACCTCGAGCGTCTCGACGTCGCGCACGCCGAACGACGCGTCTGCCAGAATGCGCCACCCGCGCAGCATGTCGTGGTGCACGACGAGGAGCGCGGCGAAGTCGAGCCGCGAACGGGTCGCGTTGAGTACGAGCGCGAACACCTCCTCACGATCGAACGCGTCCTCCAGTGCGGCTGCCGCACGGGCCGGCTCTAGCCCCGCGCCGGTCTGTGTGGATGACGCCCGCACTGGCGCGTCGATCCTATGCCAAACTCGACGCTGCGATGGCCAAGCGGGTGGATAACGACTCGACGCAAGAGCTTTCGACGAGTCAGCTCGTGCCCGACCAGCCCGACCACGACGCCAGTGTCTGGGGACAGGTCGTCGTCAGTCCCGATCAGTTCAGCCCGCACGCGCCAAAGGCATCCAAGCCGAAGGCTCCCGAGCGGGGCGTCGTGCCGGCACCCGCCGCGCGCAGCGGATCGAGCAACCGTGCGGCACTATGGATCTTCCTCGGCTTCATCGCGGTCGCCGCGATCGGTGGCGCACTCGTCGTGATCTACGCGAAGTAGAAAAAGTTCCCACGGCGGCGGTGGCCTGCGTCCAGGTGGGCATGAAGCCGACCGTCGTTGCCTCGCTTTGTCTCGCCCTTGCTGCCTGCGCCACCGAGGGCGAGATGCCAGATCCGATGGAGTCGCCCGACGCAGGGATGCCCGAGGTCGACGCGCCGCTGCCGCCACCACCCGAGCCGAAACCCGAATTCACGGCGGGCTCGCAGCTCGGTGGACAACTCGCGATCGACGAGACCGGCATTCGCCCGTCGTTCTATATCGAGGGCGTCGAATACCTGTCCGTGATTCCCGTCGGGCTGACGAACACGGCGACGATGGAGAGCTGCACGGTGCAGCTGTTCCCGAAGTTCGTCGCGTTCGGTTCGGCGAGCACGTCGACGCGCCAGTTCAAGACCGTCGTCCTCGACTTCGCGCAGGCGACGATTCTTCAGGACGGCTGTGGCTGGGACGACGCGCACATCCTCGCGGGCCTCGCGGCGCGCTTCGGCAACTACATCGTCGGGTTCGCGCAGGCACGCTTCGCGGAGGATCGTCCCTACGTCGACGTGTACCTGAATGCGGCGAACGGCCTCGGAAACCAGACCGCGAACATCACGCGCGCTGGAGGCGGGACCGCGTTCGCGATGGACGCGGCGGGCAACGTCAGCGAGACGATCGTCGAGCCCACGCCGGGCCAGCCGCTCGTTCGCGCCGTCTACGACTTCTAGTCAGGTGAACAGCTTGCGAAGGAGGCCGACGACGCGCGCGACCTTGCCGTCGTACGGCGGATAGATCTGCTTGAGCATGTCGACGCGGCCTTGCCGCAATACGGCACGCTCGTGCGAGAACGCCTTGAAGCCCCAGAAGCCGTGGTAGCTACCGCTGCCGCTCGCGCCGACACCACCGAACGGCAGGTTCTGGTTCGCGAAGTGAATGACGGTGTTGTTCACGCACGTGCCGCCGGCGGTCGTGTTCGCGAGCACGGAGTCGATGCGGTCGTCGTTCTCGCTGAACACGTACAGCGCGAGCGGCTTGTCGCGAGCGGTGATGAACGGCGCGACCTCATCGAACGACTTGTACGTCAGGATCGGGAGGATCGGTCCGAAGATCTCCTCGCTCATGATCGCGGAGTCCGCTGTGACCCCGGTGAGGATCGTCGGCGAGATGTAGCGGTCGTTCGCGTCGGTCGCCCCGCCGAACGCCACCGATGCGCCGCTCGCGACCGTGTCGTCGAGCATCTTCTTCAGGCGATCGTAATTGCGCGCGTTGATGATGCGGCAGAAGTCGACGGACGTGCGGCGCGCTTCTTCGGTCGTGCCGTATTGCGCTTCGATCGAGCCCTTCAGCGCGGTGACGAGCGCATCGCGGCGGCGTTCGTCGACGAGGATGTAGTCGGGCGCGATGCACGTCTGGCCCGCGTTGACGAACTTGCCCCACGCCAGGCGGCGCGCCGTGTCGTCGAGATCGGCAGTGTCGTCGACGATCGCAGGTGACTTGCCGCCGAGCTCGAGGGTCGAGGAGGCGAGGTGCTTCGCGGCGGCCTCGGCCACGATCCTTCCGACGCGAGTCGAGCCCGTGAAGAAGAAGTGATCGAACGGCAGCGCGAGGAGCTTCTGCGCGGCGACATGATCACCCTCGACGACCGCGACCTCGTCTTCGGAGAACGCTGCGCCGAGCACCTCGACGAGGATCGCCGACGTCGCGGGGGTGAGCTCCGACGGCTTCACGATCGCGCAGTTGCCCGCGGCGACCGCGGCGATGACGGGGGCGATGACGAGCTGGAACGGGTAGTTCCACGGGCCGATGATCAGCACGACGCCGCGCGGCTCGTAGTAGACGTGGCTCTTCGTGCCGAACAGCGACATCGGCGTCGGCACTTTGTGCGGGCGCATCCAGTCGTGGAGGTGCGAGATCGCGTCCTTGATCTCGGTGAGCACCGGCACGATCTCGGTGATCTCCGTCTCCGCGGGAGCCTTGCGGAAGTCCTTCGCGAGCGCCTCGCGGATCTTTGTCTCGCGGGTGAGGATCGCGTCGCGCAGCTTCTTCAGCTTCGCGATGCGCGCGTTCGCACTGGAGCGTTTGACCTGCGCCTGGTTCGCGCGCTGGCGCGTGAAGAGCTCGGAGGTGTGATCGGACTTGGCCGCGGGAGTCGCCATGCCGACAGCTTACGGCACGTTCGGGGCGCCCGCGATCAGCGACATGAAGAACGCGGTCCAATCCATCTTCGCCTGAGGGTTGTTCTGCGCGACGAAGTGGCCGTCGTAGGTTCCGTCGGTCGCGTATTGGAACACGGTCGCGAAGCGCACCACCGCATCGCCGGCGGTGCGGTTCGGCGTGACGGGCCGCGCGTCGGTGCCGGTCATCTGATCTTCGATGACGGGAGTGGCGACGAGCAGGCGCGCGGACTTCGCGGTCGCGTTGAGCGTGTCCTTGGGTGAATACGTGTCCGTCGCGCTCCACGTCATCATCACGTGCTTCGAGGCCACTCCAGCCGGCGGACGCGTCACGAGGAGTGGCGCGAAGTTGATGGGATCGATCCGGTCGAAGAACGTCTGCCACAGCACCATTACGGGGTGGCCACCGGCGAGCGGATCCCCGAGCAGGAACTCGAGGCCGGCCTTCGCGTTCACCGGGCTCGTCTTGTTGAGGATGCCGACAGTCAGGTCGCTGCCGGCGCCGGAGAACAACGCGCCCGTCGTCACGGCGGACACGGCGATCGCCGGGATGCCCACGTTTCCACCCTGCGAGTGACCGAAGTAGTAGACCTTCGTCGGATCGAGCGCGATCGTCGCCGCGCCGACGGTAGTGTCGGCGATCTGGGCGAAGCGCAGCGCCTGGATCACGTCGACCGCACCCTGCAGGTGATTGTCGCGTGCGGCGCGCGGATTGATCACGTTGAACACGAGGCTGTCGGTCGAGCGCGTCGACCCCATCTTGCGCGCGCCGTGGACCACGCCGTCGAACGTCAATGTCGCCGTCGGCGTGGACGCGGTCGCGAGCTGCGCCGCGATTCCACCGCTGACGGCGCTCTTGAAGCTGCCGCCGGTGCCGTGCGCGTGAACGACGAGTGGGTAGCCGTTTGCGGGCGCCGCGGTCTTTGGGATCGTGAGCGCGAAGCAGACCTCGGTTGTACCGTTCTGCACCGGCGTCGTACCCGTGTAGGTGATGCCGCCGCCGTCGGCGGGTGTCGCGTAGGGCAACGTGCCCGCCTGGAAGTTCGGCTCGGTGTACTTGCCGTGGATCTCCCAGAACGCGCCGGCCGAATCGCCGCACGCACGACCATCTTCACCGGCGCACGGCGACACCGCGACGCCGTCACAGAGCGTGAGGTTCGTCGGCGCGGGGAGGGCGCTCGCGGCGACCGCGGCGGCGAGCTCTCGCGCGCGCTTCGTCGAGTCCGCGACGGTGTACACGGCGAGGCCCGCAATCGTCGCCGGATCGATCGTGTTCGCGGTGAGGTACGCGCGGAACGACGTGTACTTCGTCCACGCGATGGCGAGGTCCGGATCGGCCGGCTGCGTCGCACCGATCACCGCGGCGAGATCCGGGGGCACCGTCGGCGCTTCGTTCTGCTTGGAGCGGATCGCCGTCGTAACGAACGCGGCATACGTGTGCCCCGGCAGCAGCGGGCTGGTGCGCGAGGGGCCGAGGATCAGCGCCTGCTGGCAGTGGAACTTTCGCCTGCCGGCGCCGTACGACCAGCCGCGACCGAGCTCCTGACCGAACTCGGGTGTGCTCGGCGTGATGTCGACGAGCTTGATGTTGGCGCCGTTCGTGCCGAGCGAGTCGAACTCGAGCTCCTTCGTGAACCGGAACATCACGGGTGCGACAGACGAGAAGCCCTCGAAGTCCTCGTCGAGAGCATCGGCGTACAGATCGACGACGTCGACACCGAGTAGCGACTTGCCCGGGCGCGGGAACGACGTCAGATCGAGCGTGCCGTTCGCGCGCACGCGGATGTCGTTAGGGAACGGCAACTGGTAGAAGTCCGGCAGCGCGGCGCCCCCGCGGGGGACGCTGAAGTACGAGCTGAACATGGCCGTGTCGGGCAAACACGACACGCCGGCCCACGGCGGATACGCCGTCGGCGTCGGCACGCAGGTGTCGTCATTGCCACACGCAAGACCCGCGATGCACATCGAGGTCGACGTGCACGTGCCACCGAGATCCGTCGAGCCGGGCATGGTGCACGTGCCGCCGAAGCCGTCGAAGATGCACGCGAGGCCGTGCGCGCAGTCTGCGGCGGACATGCACGTGGTGCCGGCCGCCCCGTCTCCTGCGGAGACGCAGACGCCGAGCTCGCTGCAGTTGAGCATGTCGGCGCAGTCGCGCGTCGCCGAGCACATGCCGCCCTCCATGATGCTCCCGGGCGGGCGGCATTGACCGCCGGCGCAGATGTCGTCGCCGGTGCAGTCCTCGTTGCGCATGCACGTCAGCCCGCCGGCGTCGTCATCGATCGGATCGATGATGTCGTTGCACTGCTGGCAACCGGCCGCGAGACACCCCACCACCACGAATAACGCGGTAACCCTCATCCCGTCCACGATACACGCAAACGCAGTCGATCAGTCGATCTCGATGAGCTCCGCGAGCGTGGCCTCGCGCACGGGCGTCGGCTCCTCGAGCTGATCGGGCCACGCGGCGACGCGCTTGGCCATCGGCGCCGCGCTGATCGCGGCGGGCTGCACGGCGAGCGTCTCGAGATCGCGGCGCACCGCACTCCAGCGCTTGCGAATGGTCTCGTCGAGCGTGCCGTCCCGCGCCTGTTTGTCGGCGTCGGTGGTGCTCGCCTTGGCGAGGCGGCGCACGAGATCGAGCACGCCGTCGCGCAACGCCGCGCGCTGGTCCAGCGTCGCGCGCGCCGCACCCGCGACGAGGTCAGCGACATGATCCGGCGATGGCGATCGTCCACGCGCGGCGATGTCTCGCGCGCGCTCCGCGAGGAGCCCGACGTTGTCGGCATAGCTCACCAGCGTCTGCGCGAACACGTTGCGCGTCGGCGGTCCGAACGATCCGTCGGCTACGAGCGCGTGCTCGAGCCGCACCTTCATCGCGCGCACGGCGAGCGTGTCGAACGCGTCGAGCGCCGCGGTGAGGAACGCGTCGCGCTCCTCGAGCTCCGGGATCGATCGTGCCGCCGGCGTGTCGGCCTCGAGGTCGGCGAGCACGCTCGCGGGATCGACCGCGTCGAGCTGCGCGAGCGAGTGCGCCCGATCGAGCGCCTGCTTCCACGTCACGGCGCGGCCTCGCGCGGCGCGTGGATGCGAAGCACGGTCACGAGCATGGCGACGCCATCCTGGAAACCTCGATGCGCAATTCGCGCGTGCCGCGAACGAGCTCGTGACATTTGTGATCGCCTGCGAAGGTTGTCGTTGAGCACCGTCGCCAAACACGATACTCCTGCGGGCATGAGAGGGATGCTCGCGCTTGCTCTAATCGCAGGGTTCGGATGCGGCGACGATGGCGGATCGGCGCTCGACGCTGCACCCGCCGACGCGTTCGAGACGATCTGCGGCAACCCGGGCGACACGGGCAACGAGCTCGGCATCGGCCGGTTCTGCGATCGCCTCGCGGACTGCACGGATGCGACCGCGCCGCTGTGCTCCAAGCTCGGCGATCCGCTCGCGCACTTCTGCACCACGACGTGTACGGTGGCAACCGAGGCCGAGAAGTGCGGGACGAACTCGACGTGTGTATGCAACGGCGGCGGCCAGTGCGGGTGCACGCCGAACGCGTGCCTCGCCAACTGACGCTCAGCGCCGCGCGAGAAGATACGACCTGCGCGACGGGTGCTCCGCGCCTGCATACGGCTGGCGATCGAGGCGCGCTTCGAGGGAGAAGCCGGCCTCGACGAGGCCGCGCGTGACGGCGTCCGGATCGTGAAAGTAGAAGTCGAGGGAGGTCTTCGCGCCGAACAGCTCCTCGACGTGGACCTCGCGCTGGTGGGTGTCATCGCTCGTGTGGAACGCGAGCGCGGCGAGCCCACCGACCTCGAGCACGCGCGCGAACTCGCGAAACGCGCCCGCGAGCTCTGCCGTCGGCGTGTGTACGATCGCGTAGAACCCGACGACCCCGCGCACACTCGCATCGTCGAGCGGGAGAGCGAACATGTCGCCGACGCGAAACGACAGCCCTGGGTGTGCGGCGGTCGCCTCCGCGATCATCTCGGGAGACAGATCGAGCCCCTCGACGTTCGCGCCGCGCTCGGCGAGGTAGCGCGCGACCTGCCCGGGACCGCAGCCGATCTCGACGATCCGACCTTCGCCGCAGCGCTCGGCGAACGCGTCGAGGAACGCGCGATCGAGCGGCTTTCCGCGAAGCTCGTCGACAAGCGTCTCGCGATAGTGCTTCGCGATCGAGGCGTAGCCTTTGCGGAGGTTGGCAGCGCGCGGGTCACTCACGCAGCGATGCTAGCGATCCCAGAGCGCGTCGAACAGGGCCTCGAAGTTTTTCGCGATGTGGCGGTTCACGATGCGAACGCCGAGCAGGTGATTCGCATCGAGCGACAACACCGCGGCGGTGTCCCCTGCGAGATAGAGGCCGAAGTGCTGCACTGGCTTCGCGAGGTAGCGGCGTTCCGTGTTGCGACGCGAACCGTAGTACCGGGCGTGCCGCCGTTCCTCGGGGGAGCGATTCACGAGCAGCCTCGTCGAGAGGTTCTTGTCCTCCTTGTGTCGCTTCACGCGAGCGCGCCATGCGTCTTCGAAAATGAACGCCCATGCGGGCTGGTAGACGAACTCGTCGCGCAGGATCCGCAGGACGCCGTTCGCGGGCGTCGCGCGCAGCATCGCGAGGTAGATGCGGCGCAGTCCTTCCGCTCCCTCGAAGTGCATGACCTGCGGGATGTCGGCGCTGCTCTCCGCGAGACGTGCGATCTCGTCGACGAGCTCGCTCGCGCGCTTGACGCGATCGGTCGCTTCGCGCTGCTCCGTCTTCAGAGCTTCGAGCAGCGGCGCCGCACCGCCCGCGACGAACTGCTTGACGTCGTTCCTGTGCGTCGTTCCGACGAGTCCTTTGCCGACGAGCACACCGAGCGTCGCGTACACCGACGACCGCGAGAGACCGCAACGCTTCGCGATCCAGGCGGCGCTCGCCGGTGATTGCTCGAGTAGTGATGCGTACACGGAGGGCTCGTGTCCGCTCAGCCCGAGGCGTTCCAGGGTGTTGCGAAGCTCGTCGAAGCCCATGGTGTCGGAGTTGTACGACACCTTGGACAACCTGAACCAGTCCCTATCGTAGAGGCATGATGACACTGCTCGAACACGCCCTCGACGAGCTCCCCGCGCTGCTCGCGTCGACGGAAGGTTGGCGCGGGATGCACATCGACTACCTACCGCCGCACGTCGATCGCGCGTGGCGACCGTGGCGCGAGTGCCGCCTGGCGATCCATCGCATTCACCCGATCGCCGCCGGCGGCACCGCCTTCCTGCATCCGCATCCGTGGCCGTCTGCGATGGCGATCCTCGACGGAAGCTACGAGATGTCGCTCGGCCATGGAGCGGGCGTCGTCGCGCCCCCGATCGCTGCACAGCTGGTGATGGGTCCTGGCACGCGCTACGCGATGACCGATCGCGACGCGTGGCATGACGTGCGCCCCGTCAGTGGTCCCGTGATCTCCGTGATGCTCTCGGGACCTCCGTGGGAACGCGAGATGCCTGCCGAGCCCGAGGTGACACAACGTCCGCTGACGAGCGAGGAGCTCGGCGCTCTGCTCGCGGAGGCGCACGTGCTGCTGGCCAAGTCGTCGAGCAGTTCCGCCGCGTTATCCCCGATCACGCGCGCTTCACGCGGTTGATCTGGGTTTTTCGGAGGAACAGCGTTACAGGACTGCCCATGAACCACTTCGGACTTCTCGTGGGTATCGTGGCGCTGGTGTCGAGTAGTGCATGTGGCTCGAACGCGAAGGAGCGCGAGGCGTACGCCGTCGGCGGCTGGGTTGGCACCGACTCGGTGTTCGGTCCCGGCCCCCGCTGTACGTACGAGATCACGCCGCCGTCCGCGGCGGACATGGGCGAGACGAAGACCAGCGGCAAGCTCGTCGCCCCCGGCACGGGCAAGATGACCTGCGAGAGCGGCTACACCGAGGAGTTCGATATCGTCGCCGCCGACAAGATGACGATCGATGGCGAGCACAAGATCTCGGTCGGCAAAGAGGGCTCGCTGCGTGTCTCGATGTTCGGCGGTCGCCGGGAGCTAAAGACGAACGGCCACTGGGTGGTCGACTGGACCGTGCCAGCCGCGTGCGACGCGATCGTGAAGCACTCCGTCGACACGCCGGCGGGCGCGGACAGCCTGCGTGGTAGCTACCGGCTCGAGATGACGGGCCTCGCGAAGGGCACGTGCACAGTGACCGCGAGCGCCCTCGGTCAGACGCAGACGCGCGTGATCACCGTCCAGTAGACGCGCGCCACTTTGCGAGCAGCTCCGCCTCGCGCTCCATCGACGGTCCCGCACGCAGCTGATCGTGCGGCGGCAGCTTCGGCGGCTCCTTGCCCTTCGCCTTCGCGATCTCGATCTGCTTCGCGGCGATGTCGGCGCGCTTCTCGACCTCCCCGGGCCACCACGCGACGAGGTCCTTCACGGTGTCGGCGACCGAGCGGAAGGCGAGGCCGGACGCCCTCGCGCGCTCGTTGCTCCAGCGATGGAAGCCCGCCATCTCTCCGGTCGGAGGCGCCCAGATCGGGAAGCTATCTTCACCGCCCATCCCGTTCTTCTCGAGCCAGTCCGCCGGGACCCACACGAGCTTCGCGCCGGGCGCGGCGTCGACGCAGACCTGGAGCACGTCGCCCCACTTCGCGGGCTGCGTCGGGCCGACAGCGTTGAACGTTCCCCCCGTGCCGTTCTCCGCGAGCGTGACGAGCCACTCGCCGAGGTCGCGTACGTCGATGATCTGGAGCGGATCGGCCGCGGCGCCGGGCGCGAGCATGTCGCCACCTTTCGACGCGCGAATCGGCCAGTACGTGAAGCGATCGGTCGGATCGCCGGGGCCGACGATGTAGCCCGGACGCACGACGGTGCAGCCGGTCGGATAGGCCGCCTGCGCCGCGCGCTCGCACAGCACCTTGAGGCCGCCGTAGTGCTGGAACTGATCGCCCATGGTCTCGACCGTGGGGTCTTCCAGCTCGGCCAGCGGCGCGTCCTCGTCCTGGCCGTTCCGGGCCAGCGA
>JBJXGN010000024.1:0-116834 GCA_046160585.1 Kofleriaceae bacterium | reverse complement strand
GAGCTGCCACACCGCGAAGAACACGAGTGCGGGCACGATGCGCTTGGTCCAGCGTGACATCAGGATCGCGAACGGGAACGCCCAGTATCCGACGACCATAAGAATGCTCACCCACTTCCACTCACCGAACATCCGGTACTTGTACCAGTGCGTCTCCTCCGGCAGGTTGCCGTACCACTGCAGCATGAACTGCGAGAACGCGGTGTAGGCCCAGAAGAAGGTGAACGAGTACATCCACTTTCCGATGTCGTGGTAATGCTCCGCGGTCACCGAGTGCGTGAGGCGACCGGTGCGCTGGATCCCGAGGACGATCAGGGCAAGCGCGCTGAACGCGCCGATGCCGGCCGAGCCCCAGAAGTTCACGCCGTACATCGTCGAGTACCACTTGGGTGCGACCGACATGAGGACGTCGAACGCGACCATGAACACGCCGATCGCGAAGATGATCATCGCCGGGGCCGACGCGATGCGGAGCGTCTCGGTGATCTTGGGATCACCCGACTCGTCCTGCTCGCGTGACTTCCTCATGAAGTACCAGGCGAGGCCGCTGAAAAGCACCGCGTAGATCACGTAGCGAACCGCGAAGAAGCCGGGCGAGAGCCAGCCGAGCTTGTGGATCAGGTGGTGGTTCAGGTCGTGGTTGTGCGCGTCGGGGTGCGCCCAGTAGTAGAGGTCCTGGTACCCGAGGAGCAGCGGGACCACGAAGCCGAGCCCCGCGACGAAGATGATCGGGAATGCACACGCCATCGCCTCGCAGATGCGGCGAACTGCGGTGAGCCACCGTCCACGCACGAGGTAGTGGAGGATGACGATCCAGAGCATGCCGACGGCGATGCTGAAGATGTACGACCAACCGATCACGTAGGCGTGCAGAAAGCGCGACCACTTGCTGACGTGGCCGCCGCTCGAGGAGCCCGTCATCGTGAGGATGATCGAGACCGCGAAGAACACGAGGGCGATGAGGACGCCGACCTTGGTCATCGTCTTGCCGACGTTTCCCGCCTTGATCTTCTCGTCGGGGTGGATGGATTTCACGAGAGCGCTCATCGGATCGACCCCTTCTGGTCGGCAGGAACATCGGCTTCCGTCGCGTGCTGCGAGCGCTGGAGCGCACGCACGTAGAGGACGATCGCCCAGCGATCCGCGGGCGGAAGCTGCGAAGCGTAGCCCTGCATCGTGCCCATGCCGTTGGAGATGGTGTTGAACAGCTGACCGTTTGGCATCTTCACGACGATGCCGCCCGCTTCGACGAGATTGCGCGCGGGCCACGCACCGCCGCCGGCCGCGACTCGCTGCGGCACCGAGCCGAGGCCGCGACCGTCGTAGCCGTGGCAAGGCGCGCAGTAGATGTTGTAGCGATTCTGACCGCGCTCGACGAGGCGGTCGTTGATCTCGATCTGCTTGGGGAAGCCGGTGGTCCACGCGTCACCGCCGCTTCCGTGCGCGAGGCCGCGATAGAACTCGTCGTCGCCCTTGAGGTTGCCACGCGCGATGACCCCGGCGATCTCGCCGCGATTCGCGCGACCGTCCGCGAACAGATCCATCGCGGTGTCGGACTTGTACTTCGGCTGGAAGTCCATGTCCGGGAAGATGTGAAGGTGCGGCTCCGCGGAGTTCGAGTTGCGCGCCTTCGCCGCGATGGCGAACGGGATCAACGCGAACGACGTCGACGCGACGATGAACGCGAAGATCCACTTCGGCATCGTCTTCTTCGCCGGGTCGGTCTCGAGATAGACGTTCTCGACGCCGATCGCGCCGGCGTCCTGCAGAAGCTTCGTCGTCGTGTTGACGTCGAAGCGCTTGTCGTTGGCCTGGATGCCGAGAACGAACGTGTCGTCCGACACGCGCGCGAAGCGATCGCTGCGGAAGAACGGGTGCCACACCTGCGGCAGCTTGTTCAGGATCCACATGCCGAAGAAGGCCGAGAGGACGCTGAACAGAATCGTTCCTTCGAACGCGATCGGGATGTTCGCCGGGATGGACCACGCCGGCTTGCCGGAGATGTTCCACGGCCAGTTGTACGCGTTCATCCACCACTGGAGGAACACGGCGCCGACGAGGCCGGTGAAGCCACCGCCCCAGACGACGAGCGGAAGGATCGTCCGCTTGATGCCCATCGCCTCGTCCATCCCGTGGACCGGGAACGGCGAGTACGTGTCGAACTCGGTGTAGCCCGCGTCGCGTACCTTCCGAGCGGCTTCGAGGAGCTCGCCCGGCGTGTCGTACTCCGCGAGGACGCCATAGAGATCACCGTCGGCGCTGACCGACGACGGATCGTGGTGGTCGTTGTCGTGTGTGTTCGACATGGTTAGTGCTTCTTCCCCGCGTGGGCCTCGGGCATGACGCCCTTCACCTCGGAGATCGCGATCACCGGCACGTACCGGAAGAACAGGAGGAACAGCGTGAAGAACAGGCCGAGCGTTCCGACGAACAGGCCCACGTCCCACTTCGTGGGATAGAAGTAGCTCCACGACGACGGCAGGAACGAGCGCGCGAGCGAGGTCGCGATGATCACGAAGCGCTCGAACCACATGCCGATGTTGATCAGGATGCAGAGCACGAAGATGATCACCGGCTTCTCGCGGATCTTCTTGATCCAGAACGCCTGCGGCACGACGACGTTGCAGAAGATCATCGCGAAGTACGACCACCAGAACGGTCCGAACGCGCGGTTGTAGAACGCGAACTTCTCGTACAGGTTGCCGGAGTACCAGGCGATGAAGAGCTCGGTCGCGTACGCGATACCGACCATCATGCCGGTAGCCAGCATGATCTTGCACATCGCGCCGATGTGGCTCTCTTTGATGATGTGCTGCAGGTTGAACAGGTGACGCAGCGGTAGCATCAGCGTCAGCACCATCGCGAAGCCGCTGAAGATGGCGCCGGCGACGAAGTACGGCGGGAAGATCGTCGTGTGCCAGCCCGGGAGCTGCGAGGTCGCGAAGTCGAACGAAACGACCGAGTGCACCGAGAAGACGAGTGGCGTCGCGAGACCCGCGAGGATCAAGTACGCGCGCTCGTAGCGATGCCAGTTACGTGCGGATCCGCGCCAGCCGAGGGCGAGCATGCCGTAGACGAGTGCGCGGATCTTGTCGCCCTTCGCGGCGAACCGATCGCGGAACGTCGCGAGGTCGGGGACGAGCCCCATGTACCAGAACAGGACCGACGTGAGCCCATACGTCGAGACCGCGAACACGTCCCACATCAGTGGGCTGCGGAACTGCGGCCACATCTGCATGTCGTTGGGGTGCGGCAGCATCCACCACGCGAACCACGGGCGCCCCGTGTGCAGGAGCGGGACCAACAGCGCGCACATGACGGCGAAGATGGTCATCGCCTCGGCTGCGCGGTTGATGCTCGTGCGCCAACTCTGACGCGTCAGGAACAGCACGGCGGAGATCAGCGTGCCGGCGTGACCGATACCGATCCACCAGACGAAGTTCGTGATGTCCCACGCCCAGCCGACCGTGTTGGAGTTACCCCACACGCCGATACCGGTCGTGACCAGCACGTAGATGCTGACCACGCCGATGCCGAGCATGATGACGGAGATCGTGAGCGCCGCGAGCCACGCCTTGTGCGGCTTGGGTGCTTCGGCCACCCACGCGACATCGCGCGTGACCTCGCGGAACGCTTCGCGAGCCTTGCCCGGCTCCTCGTGGTGATCGGGGGATGCTGCAGCGCTCATGACTAGTGGCCTCCCTTCGCGGGCTCGGCGCGGGGCATGTCGGGGTGCGGGTTGCGAATGCGCGCGAGGAACCTGTTGCGCGGCTTCGTGTACGTCTCTGGGAGCAGGTCGTACGCGCGATTGTCGGCGTGCATCTTCGAGACGCGGCTCGTGCGGTCGGCGAGATCGCCGAACGTGATGGACTCGCTCGGGCACGCGTCCTGACACGCGGTGGTGACCTCACCGTCGGGCATCGGGCCGTTGACCGTACCCGCGCGATCACCCGAGCGGATCTGCGCCTTCGCGTTGATCTTCGCGTTCTGGATGCGTTGCACGCAGAACGTGCACTTCTCCATGACGCCGCGCATGCGGACCGTGACCTCGGGGTTGAACAGGAGGCGACGCACCTTGTTGCGTGCATCGCGCCACTCCTTGTTCCAGTCGAGGAAGTTGAAACGGCGGACCTTGTAGGGACAGTTGTTGGCGCAGTACCGCGTGCCGATGCACCGGTTGTACGCCATGTCATTGAGGCCTTCGTCGGAGTGAGTCGTCGCGCCGACGGGACACACCTGCTCGCACGGAGCTTGCTCGCAGTGCTGACACGCGATCGGCTGGTGGACGACCTGTGGATCGTCCGGCGTGCCCGCGAAGTACCGGTCGATGCGGATCCACGACATCTCGCGGTTGTTGATCACCTCCTGGCGACCGACGACCGGGATGTTGTTCTCGGCCTGACACGCGACCATGCACGAGTTGCAGCCCGTACACGTGTTCAGATCGATCCCCATGCCCCAGCGGTGTCCGGGGTACTCCTTCTCCTTGAACAGAGAGTAGCCACCGAAGTCGGCGCGATCGGACGGAGCGCGGAGTGCGAGGTCCTGGTGGTAGCCGTACTCGGACTGTGGCTTCTCGGCGCGCCACGCCTTCTTCGCCTTGTCCGCGTCCTCGATCGTCTGCTTCGTCGCTTGCTTCACGAGCTCGGGCACGCGCTCGGCGATTCCGCCCTGCGTGACGCCGGCGCGAAGATCGATGCGGATGTCCCAGTGCTCCTGCGTCGTGGCGATCTCGTAGCCCTCGCCGGTCGAGATCACCGACGCCTTCTGCGCGATGTCGAACCCGGTCGAGAGCCGCACCTTGTGGGTGTCCCAACCGACGCGGTGCTTGTCGCCCTTGCCGCCGACGCGGCCGGCCGCGGTGCGACCACCGCCGAGCACGAGCGCGATCGAGCTCCTCGCCTGACCGGGGATCGTATACGCGGGGAGCGTGACCGACTTGTCGCCGATCTTGATGGTGACCTTGTCGTAGTTCTTGATCGACAGCTGCTCGGCAGTGTCCGGTGCGATCAAGCAGTAGTTGTCCCAGACGACCTTCGTCATGAAGTCCGGGGTCTCCTGCAGCCACGCGTTGTTCGCGTAGCGACCGTCGTACGAGAACGGCGACATCGCGAACGTGACCTCGAGGTCACCCTGGTTGCGCTTGCTGCCGCCGAGCTGGCTCTGGTTCGGCACCGGCGGTGGAGCGCTCGTGTCGGGGACGAGCGTCGACGCATCCGCGACGACAGCGCCCGGGCCCGAGACGAAGCCGTCGTGCACCGACTGGCGCCAGTTGGCGAAGCCGCGCGAGGTGTGCGCCTCCATGACGAGCTGCTGGCCGGGCTTGTTGCTGCCCTCGAGCATCGACAAGAGCTCGAGCGACGAGAGCGTCGCGTACAGCGGCGAGATCAGCGGCTGCGCGACGGTGATGGTGCCATCCCACGTGCGCGCGTCGCCCCACGCCTCGAGGAAGTGCGAGCGCGGAACGTGCCACGTCGTCTTCAGGGAGGTTTCGTTCTGGTAGTCGGCGAGGTGGAGCGATGCCTTCTTCACCTGCGCGAGCGCGCCCGCGAAGTCGAGATCCGCCGGAGCGTCGTAGACCGGGTTGCCGCCGAGGATGATCAGCTGATCGACGCGACCGGCCTTGATCTCCTTGACGAGGTCGACGATCGACTGGAGGTGCGGCACGCGCTGCGCGTCCGCCACCTCGTGGTAGTCCAGCGTGCGCCCGATCGCGTTGATCGTCGCGTTCAGCTTCGCGACCGCGGCGTGGACCTCGGGCGGCTGCTTGTGACCGACGATCACGACCGCGTTGGACTTGCCTTCTTTCGCGAGGAGGAGCTCGGAGGCGAGCACCTTCACGAACTGCGCGACCTTCTTCTCCTCGAGGAACTGAGCGGCCGGCTTCGTACTTCCACCGCCGATGGCGGCGTCGAGCGCGAGGACGAGCGGTAGGACCAGCTCGGACCGGAGCGCGAGGCGGTGATCCGCCATCGCGCCCGTGTTCGTGAACTGGCTCTCGACCGTCCACATGCGGTTCATCTTGCCGATGCCGAGCGAGCCGTGGAGCTTGCGGCTCCGCGCCCAGTCGCGGGTGTAGCGTAGTTGCGCGGGGTGCTCGTTGAAGATGTCGGTGTCGAGCGTGACGATCGTGTCGGCTCGATCGAGGTGCGCGAGCGGGCGGAGCGGACGCCGGTAGTAGCGGCGCAGACCTTCGCGCTCGTTGTCGAACGAGATCGGCTCGTACTCGTGCCAGACGACGCCCTTCTCCGCGAGCTTCGTGCGGAGATCCGCGAGCGTCGGCGAGCTCGAGGCTTCGCTGAGCACGCGCGTGGTCTTGAGGTTCTCGCGCAGGCCCGGCAGCGCGGCGCGGAACGCCTCCATCGAGGAGCCCCTGCCCGACGACAACGGCGACTGCGAGCGATCGGGATCGTAGAGGTGGAGGATCGCGGCCTGCGTGAACGTCGAGCTACCCGCGTGGCGCGTGGTGCCCGCGACCGTGCCACCTGACGCGAACGGATGCTCCGGGTTACCGTCCAGCTTGATCGGACGACCCTCGTACGAGGTCGCGAGGAGCGCGTGGCCCACGCCACCGAGCTCGAACGCGGTCGCGTACTGCTGCGTCTGGCCCGGGACATGGCCCTCCGGACGGCGCGCGAGCGGGACGATGTCCTCTTTCTCGTAGCGGCACGCACCGACACCCGCGAGCGCCATCGAGGCGCCCATGAGCTGGAAGAAGTTGCGCCGATGGAGCGGATCGATGACGCGCGAGGGCTCGGTCGGGAACTCCTTCGAGCGCAGCTCCGGATCCTTCTGGTGGGCGGCTTCGTTCGCGAGCTCGCTCATCGAGCGCCAGTACGTCGGCGTGACGAACTCGCTCGTCGTCGAGATCGCTGCCGTCGTGGACGGCTGGTCGTCGTGCTGGTCGTCGTGCTGCTCGTCGTGTTCTTTGGCGGACATCTCGGCGCTCCTAGCGATGGCAGGTCGAGCAGTTGATCGGCGGGTTGACGTTGTTGGCTTGCTTGATCGCCGCGCCCTCGCCCGGGGCCGGCTTGTAGCCCATCGTCGTGACCGCCTCGCGCTTGCGCAGGAACGGCGCGGGGTCACGATGACACTCGAGGCACCACTGCATCGAGAGCGGCGCGGACTGGAACACCTTGACCATCTGGTCGATGCGACCGTGGCAAGTCTCGCAGCCGACGGACGCGTTCACGTGCGCCTGGTGGTTGAAGTAGACGTAGTCCGGGAGGTCCGTGACGCGCGTCCAGTGAACTGGCTGGTTCCCGGCGAACGCCTCGCGAATCGGAAGCAGCGCCTCCGACTCTTTCTTGACCACCACGTGACAGTTCATGCAGGTCGCCGCCGGTGGGACCGCTGCCTCCGCAGCATGCTCGACCGTCGTGTGGCAGTACCGACAATCCATACCGAGCTCGCCGGCGTGGAGCGCATGGCTATACGGGACCGGTTGTTCCGGTTGATAGCCTTCGCGCAACGCCTCCGGCGTCACGCCATAAGCAACCAGTGCGACCAGGTAGACCGGAGCACCGAGGACCAGCAAGCTGATCCACTTCTTCAGTGTCTCGGTCCATTCGGGGAATGTGAAACGCGGCATGGAAGTTCCTGCGTGTTCAGTCAGGGGGCTACGCGTCCAGGGACGGGTTTGCGCGCGCGATCCTTGCACCACGTCCGGCCACCATTTCGCAAGGTTGCGAGGTCTATTCTTGGGGTGGCGAGTCGTCGCACCGTGAGATCACCCAACTGCATTGGTGCTCGTTATCGCAGGGATTATCGATGGACGCGCTGCGACAAGAGTTCGCGCTCGCTCACGACGAACTGCGCGACAAACTGCCGCACGTTCATCGGGCGAGACCGGTCGGCGCGGGTCGAACCTCGAGTCCTGGCATGCTCGCGCGATGATTCGTGCAGTGACGCTCGTGGTCGCAGCCTGGAGCGCGGCGTGTAGCCCATCGAGTTCGCCACCTACCGGCGACAAGCCCGCTTCAACAGGCGCGATCAACACGGCAACTACCGAACACGCACGCCATGGTGCCGAGCTGGCCACCGTGCCGGCGTTGCCGCGCGCACACTGGCCGGCGCAGGTAGCGTGGTACGACAAGAACGGCTATCGGTCCGTGACCCGCTTCGAATACGCGACCGATCAGCCGTGTACGCTCACGGTCGCCGCACAGCAGGAAGGCCGCGTCGGGTGCGTGACCCGGAGTGTCACCCTCGACGAGCAGGGTGACCAGGTGGTGACCGAGCACGCCTACGATACCGAGCGCCGGTTGATCGACGATCTCAAGACTCGCTGGGAAGACGCGCTGGCGGTCGGCACGTACCAACGCCCCGTCTACCGAAGTCTCGACCGGGGAGCCGACGGGCCCAACCTAGGTTTGCGCAAGCCCGATGATGACGGCTTCCTCGCGTTGTACCGGGTTGAGGGCGAGCGACTGATCGCACACTACCGTGCGCGCGACGATCGCGAGACGGCGTCCGTCGAGACGCCTGACAAGCCCCGCACATCTTTAACGTGGGGACCGACCCGACTCCTCGAGATCCGCACAGAGCAACAGATCGGCTACGTCGAGTACGCCGACAACCCGCCACCAGAGCGAGCCGAGACCACGGCCCGGCGTGCGCGCGAGACCGCCGACCGCGAGGTTGCCGCGCTCGGTACGTTCGCCTCGTTACCGAGACGCGACTGGCCATGCACGCGGACACAGACGTGGAGCGATGGCGAAGTTGTCCACGACACCTTCGAGTACGACGCCAAGCGGACCTCTTGCAAGCTGCCGATCGCACGCGTGGCAGATGGAGTGGTTGGGTGCCCCAATGCGATCGTCAGCCAGCGGACCCTCGCCGATGGCACGCGCCGGGATCCCGAACGGAACGTCATCGAGTACCACGGTGATGGCCTGCGAGCGCGGCGTCGCTTGGACGGCTTGTTCGCGGGCACATGGAACGGTCCGTTCATCCGGACGGCGCACGGGTTTCGGCTCTCTGACGAAGGCGCCACTGCCGAGTACGAGCTGACCGACGGTAAGCTCGTCAAGGCCTCCACGGCGTATCGGGGCATCAGCGACGGCACCGTACTTTCGTGGCGTGGGGGGCGCCTCGATCAGCTCATCCGCGAGGCCGCGATCGGCGAGTCCCTGCGCGGCACCACGACGTTCACGTACGACTGTCGCTGACGCTCCGTTCGCCGCGACCGTCCTTGGGGCGAAACCGGCAGATCGCGGGAGGACCCGCGAATCACCACTGCCTCGATCCCGAGACGATCGTCGGCTGTCCGCAACGTCGAGTATCAGTCGGGACAGCCGTCGGCGTCCGCCTTGCCGTTTTTTGACTCGGGCAGGTTGGGACACTTGTCGGCAACATCGGGGATGCCGTCGCTGTCGTTGTCGGGCTCCGGGCAGCCGTCCGTGTCATCGACGCTATCGACGTCCTCGGGCTGATCCGGACAACGATCGTTCTCGTCGAGGATGCCATCGCCATCGCGATCGTTGGGCTTTGCCGTCGCCGTCTTCGTGGGCTTCGGTGGGGGCGGATCCGCCGGTGCGTTGCTGCCGGCGAGCGCGGCTGGGGGCGGACACCCATCCGGCGTCTTCGCGGTGACGCTGGGGCACTTGTCGACGACATCGGCGACGCCGTCCTTGTCGTTGTCGACCTCCGGACAGCCGTCCTCGTCCTCGAAGCCATCGCGATCCTCTGGCTCGACCGGACACTGGTCGCCGCGATCGGCGATCCCGTCGTTGTCACCGTCGGGGCTCGCGCTCGGTCCCGGCTTCGACTGCATCGGGCAACCACTGTTGGCATCGGGCCCCGGGTTGTATGGGCACTTGTCGATCACGTCGGGCACTTCGTCACGATCGACGTCCGACTTGCTCTGCAACGGCTGCCCGGATTGCACGCCACCGCACGCAGCGAGCAGGAGTGTCAGGAGGGCGAGTCGCATTCGCGAAGCATGCATCAAGTGACGCTCGGTCGCCCACGTGATCCCTGACGTAAAGGAGTTCCTCGGCAAGAAGCCGCTCCTCTTGGAAGGCTCGAGCGCGTCGCCGGAGCAACTCGGCGACGTCAGTCCGGACGCGCTGCGGCGCTATTCCGCGGCGGGACTTTCCGCGCAGACTTGATCGTGCCCCTAAGGACGTTCACCGGCACGGGCGGTGTCATCTCGTAGAGGAAGCCACGCGTGGTGACCTTCGCGGTGAAGCTGCCCTTGTGGTTCACCTGTCGGATGTAGCCAACTTTTTGCTCGCCCTGCGTCGCGTGCGCGCGGTGCGCGAGCAAGAAGTCGGCGAGTCGTACGGCGAGCTGGTTGTACAGACGATGGCAGCCGTGACTCGTGCCGTTGACGATCGACGTCACGCTCGACGAGCCGTGCGTGCCGATGCCGTTGTTCCAGTACGTGACGGTTCCGTCCTTCTTCTCGACGACGTTGTCGTGCTGGAGCAGCGCCAGGCCGAAGGCCGCGTGCGGGCCGGGACCCATGATCGACGTCTTCAGCTCCCACTTCCCGTTGATGTACGTGTTGCGGACGAGGTCGCGATCCGGCGTCGTTGGCGGCGGCAACCACGTCGGCGCGGCGAACAGCTGGCGCCACACGCGCGGGCCGACGTCGGACTCCTTCCACTTCTGCGCGACCCAGCCACCGGGCATGCGCACGTCACTCCAGCCGCCGATCGTCGTCGGCCAGCGGATCAACGGGCGCTTCACACCCGCGTCGTTCACGTAGAGCACGATCGTCGGACGATGCCGGATCGACCGCGGGATGGGCGTCTCGTCGTACCAGACATCGCCGCGATCGATCTCCGCAGACAGATCCATGTGCGGGCTGTGGTACGCGGGCAGCGGCGGCAACGCGATGGCGACGCGAATGCCCGCCGGGAAGCGATCGAGGAACGCGCGCACGCTCGCGGCATCCGTCCACCCGAGCTCGGTCGCCGCGGCTTCGGTGGCAGCCGACACGAGATCCGGCGCGCCGTTCTCCATTGGCTTCTCTTTTCCGCGCGCCGCACGCATGGGCGCCGGATCGAGTAGGCGTCCTAGGATCGGTTGCGGGCCCGCGCTCGCGGTGCCGTCCTCGATGAGGCCGCTCGCGTCGACGACGCGTTCGCGCAGGATGCGCAGCGCGAGGCGGAAGTCGTGCTCGTGACTGTCGAGCAGCATCGCCTCGCGTGTCTCTGGATCGAGCCGCTCGTTTGGCATCAGGAAGTTTCGCCGCTGGTACAGCTCGACCGCGTTCGACGTTCGCCACGTCATGCTGCCGTCGGCGTCCTTCGCGGCGAGAAAGCCCTCGCACACGAGCTTCTGCTGCGCTGCGAGGAGCCCGCGATGGATGTCGTCGAGGGCCTTCCACTGCGCGAACTTCGGCGAGTCGGGCGGTGCTTCATGTGCCTTTTGCTTCTCGAGCCACGTGCGCTGGAAGCTCATCGCGTTCACCCTCGCGCCGAAGTCTTGCGCGTACGGCTTGTCGAGAAGCGCGATCGGCGCCGGGTCGATCGCGGCGTTGCACGCGTGGCGCGCGTCGTCGGCGAGGCGCGTGCGGACGATCGACAGCGACGGCAACACACCGTACAGCTCCGCGAGCTGGTCCTCCTGTGCGAGCGGCTTTCCGTCGAGGCTGCGACCCTGCGCGAGAGCGAGGTACTTCTCGCGAAACACGGGCACCATGTCCCCCTCGCCCGCGAGCAGGCGCGGCGTCCACGCGTCGTTCAGATCCACGATCGTGAGGCCCTGCGCCTTCGCCTCGTTGGGACACAACCACGTGCCGTCGACCTTCATCGCCGCATCGGGGCACGTGATCTGCGTGCTGCGCTCCGTCTTCGCGAAGCGAACCTCGGCGCTCGCTCGCGACATCGGCGAGTAGTCACCGTTGGTGGTCGTCGTCGCTCTCCCACTCGGGCGCGAACACGACGAGACCGACATCAGCGCGACAGCGAACAACTGCCATCTCATCACTCTCCATGATGGGCGCACCGACGAGAAACAGCACTATCGAAGTGCTTCACGCGCGGTGCGTCTCACGCTGTGCGTCGCTCGCGCACACGTGTGCGCCCGGCGGGCACTGGCCGCTCTCGTCGTCGAGAGATGCCTTCTGCTTTCGATCACTGCATGACCATTCGCTTCGCCGTGCGCCGCAGGCTCGTCCTCGCTCCATGCCGCGAGGCGTCGAGCGAGCAGCTCCACACGTCACGCACAATGTGGTTGCGCTGTCGTGCTCCGGTTGTGCGGTGGATCTTCCGCCGCAACGGACGGATGCGGGAGCTTCGACTGGCCGGACGCGAAGGCATCGAACTAGTGGCGCGAGATCACGAGGCCGATCATGCTCGGCTATCCGCCGTCCCGTCGTCAGCTTCTCGATGTTCGCAGCGGTGGCCTTCACGCTCGCTACGGTGGCGCCCGTGGACGCGAAGCCCGTGCCGCCGTGCGATCGCTGTGTGCTCGAGGTGCCCGCGGGCGAGAGTGACGACAAGCGCCCGATGCTCGTCCTCTTGCACGGTGATCGCCAACACGCGAAGGACGTCGCGGCGCGCTGGCGTACAGCGGCAAAGGCGAGCGGTTACGTGCTCCTCGCGCTCGAGGTGCCCGAGGGAGATAGCTGGTGGAAGTGGGGCGGCGATCCCGCATGGGTGATCGCGCGGGTCGAGAAGGTCGCGAGCGAAGTGAACGTCGATCGCGCGCGGATCTACCTCGCGGGCTGGAGCGGCGGCGCGACGTATATCGGTGACTTCGCACATTCGTGGGAGCCCACGTTCGCGGGCCTGGTGATCCACGGCGGCGGTCGCGCTCCGTCGAAGGATGCGTGCGTGAAGCGCCTGCCCGCGTTTTTTCTCGTCGGGAGCGGCAACAAGCTGCACCCGCTCGCGGTGGAGCTGCGCACGTACCTCGAGCGCTGCAAGCAACACGTCGTGTGGGACGTGATCGAGCACGGCGCGCACGCCGCCGAGCGCAAGGCGCTCACCAAGCGAAAAGCGATCGCGATCCTCGCATGGCTCGCGCGCGACGTGCCCTGAGAACCCGGCGCGAGAAACTCACGCGAGCGAGTACCGACGCTGGCAGCGCTGAACCGCTACTGGAATGGCAGCGGCGAGACCTTGGAGCCGAGGTTCATCTGCGTCGCGACGATGCGGATGTAGCCGACCGAGCCGCCACCACCACCGCCGCCGCCGCGCGCGCCGCTCGGCTTGGGTCCGCCGCCTGGCATCGACGAGTTTCCACCTGATGCGCCCGGGCCGCCGCCCGTCGAATTTCCATCGCCGCCCGTCGGCGCGGAGGTTCCGAGGAGCGCGTGGTCGCCGGGATCGCCCGACGAGCCGCCGTTGTCGGAGCCTTCGCCACCACCGCCACCGTTCGCGGACAGCGTGCCGTCGTTTCGCACCAGCGGCGCTTCGAGGAGGATCGTGCCGCCCGAGCCGCCGCCACCGCCGCCGGCATCCCCGCCGTTGCCACTGCTCTTCATGCCGCCTTGACCGCCCTCGCCGCCGGCATTGATCCCGGCGGTTCCGCCGATGGTGATCTTGGTGGCCGAGACAATGAAGACCGCCCCGCCCCCCGCGCCACCGCGCCCACCTTTTTCGTCACCGTCGCCACCCGCGCCACCACGGCAGCCACCGATGATCGCCGACGGCGGTGCTATCGCCGTGCCGCCGTCCGCACCTTGCGAACCATCACCGTCGGTGTCGCCGTTGCCGCCGGTGCCACCGTGGGCACCGAGCCCGCCACCACCGCCGCCACCGCCACCGGTGCTATCCACCTCGCCGTTCATCGCGGGTGTCGCGCACGCCACCTGCGAGCCGGCGCCACCGAGTCCGACCTCGAGCACCGAGTTCCCGACGAGCTCGACATCACCTGTCGCGATGATCGCGAACGGACGCGAGCCGCGCGCGACGAGGAATCCGTCGAGCATCAGATCGTGGACGAAGATCGCCTGCACGTCGATGCCGTTGCCCGCGAGGTTCACCGTCAACGTCTTGAGCGGGATGATCGTGCCGATCGGATCGGTGAGGAGGCCGCCATCGGTATCGAACATGTGCGTGCCCACGAGCGAGAGCGAGTCGCCGCGCGGTCGCCCGCACGTCTCGATGAACGACGAGAAGCTGCACGGTGCGTCGGCGGTCTGCATGTCGATCGACGCGTCGGCCTGCGAATCGCCGAGCGACAGCGAGAAGCCGCAGCCTCCGACCCCGATGCCCATCGCGAGGGCGACAACACCACGCATCGCGAACGATTCTATTACGGGACGAGGACGACCTTGCCTTTTACTTGTCGGCGCTCGACACGTGCGAGCCCCTCGCTCGCTTCGCTGAACGGCAGTACCGCATCGATGCTGGGGTTCAGTGTCCCCGCCTCGATCCACTGAAAGATCTGATGCGCGTGCGCACGATTCTTCTGGGGCTCGCGCATGACGAACGAGCCCCAGAACACGCCGACGATCTGGCAACCCTTCAGCAGCACGAGGTTCAGCGGGATCTTCGGGATCTCTCCGGACGCGAACCCGACCACGAGGTAACGCCCCTCCCACGCGATCCCGCGCAGCGCGGTCTCTGCAAGTGAACCTCCGACGGGGTCGTAGATGACCGAAGCCCCACCCCGGGTGAGGACTTTAAGCCGATCCTTCAGGTCCTCGGTCGAATAGTTGATGACGTCCGTCGCGCCGTGCTCCCGGCAGAAGGCGAGCTTCTCGTCCGACGACGCGGCCGCGATCACCTTCGCCCCCATCGCAAAACCCAGCTCGACGGCCGCGATGCCGACGCCGCCGGCCGCGCCGAGCACGAGCAGCGTCTCGCCCTTTTGCAGCGCCGCGCGATCCGCGAGCGCGTACAGCGTCGTCGCGTACGTGAGCAGCGTGGCCGCGCCGATCTCGAACGAGACGCTATCGGGCAGCTTCACGCACGTCATCTCCGGAACCACGACGACCTCGGCGAAGCCGCCCGACAACATCGTCGCCGCGACGCGATCGCCGGCGGCGACGGTCGTGACGCCCGCACCGACGGCGCGCACGATGCCCGAGACCTCGCCTCCCGGCGAGAACGGCGGCGTGGGCTTGAACTGGTACATCCCCTTCGTCATCAGGAGGTCGGGGAAGTTCACGCCCGCAGCCTTGACGTCGATCAGGACGTGACCCGCCGACACGACCGGCTCGGGCACGTCGGTGTCGAGGCGTAGTCCCGCAGGACCCGTGAGCTCGTGGATTCGAACGGCGCGCATGGCTGCGTTTATACGCCAGCCGCGGCGTACGTTCCGAGAACGCGTAGCTCCGTCGTGAGCGGCTGGATGTCCGCGAGCGCGGCGACGAACGGCTCGCTCGACGCGTGACCGAGCACGTCCGCGTAGAAGCGATACGTGAACGGTGCGTCCGGAATCGGCCGCGACTCGAGCTTGGTCAGCGAGAGACCGCGCGCCGCGATGCGCATGAGGATCTCGCCGAGCGCGCCCGGGCGATCCGCGAGCGAGAGAACCATCGACGTCTTCGCCGGCGTGCCGTCGGCGACCGGCGCGGGTCGGAGCGCGATCTCGACAAAGCGCGTCGCGTTTCCTGCGGCGGACTGGATACCGACCGCGAGCACGACGAGCCCGTAGCGCGTGGCGGCCGCCGCGCTCGCGATCGCCGCGTGTGTCCGGTCGCCGGACTCCGCGACGTGACGCGCGCTGCCTGCGGTGTCGATCTCCGCGCGCGGACCGAGGTGCGGATGCCGTGCGAAGAAGTCATGGCACTGTGCGAGCGCCTGTGGATGCGAGCGCACGACGCGCAGCTCTTCGATCGTGGCGCCAGGGAGCGCGAGCAAGCAGTGCTCGATCGCGGCGACGACCTCGCCGGTGATGTGCAGCGCACCGCCCGCAAGCAGATCGTACGTCTCGTTGATCGAGCCCGCCGTCGTGTTCTCGATCGGCAGGAGCGCGAGGTCCGCCGTTCCGTCGAGCACGGTCTGCGCCGCGGCGCGGAACGTCTCGAACCCGGTCAGCAGCGCCCCGCCCGCCCGGCCCGCGTAGCGCCTCTGCGCGGCGAGGTGCGAATAGCTGCCCTCGACGCCCTGGTATGAGATGCGGAGCGGCACGTCCTCGCGGGCGCGAACGTGCGCCTCTTGATGCGCGACCGACATGTCCATGATGACGCGGTACATACGCTCGACCTGATGCGGATCCACGCCGGCCTCGACGGCAAACCCGCGCAGGCGCGTGATCAGCGTCTCCTCGCGCTCGCGGTCGCGAAACGGCGCTGCGCTCGCGAGCTTGGCCTCGATCACCCCTTCGACGATGCTCAGGCGATCCGCCAGAAGCGCGATGATCTGGCGATCGACCTCGTCGATACGGTCGCGAAGAGAAGAGAGATCTGGAGCCGACATGCCCGCACTGTACTAAGCTGGAGGCCGTGGTGGAGAAGCGCGGCAAACAGGACGTCGAGGTGATCGCGCGCGAGACCGCCGGCGAGCTGCTGGACGAAGACGAGCCGCCGGTCGTCGCGCGCCTCGTCGTCGAGATTCGAAGCGACGGCTCGCGCACCATCGCACGTGGCGCCATCGAGGACACGGCCAACGGCCAGCGCACACAGCTCGAGGCACGCGGAGATTCTCCGCTCGCTCTCGCGCTCCAGCTCGCCCGAGCGCTCACGCAACTCCCGCGCCTCACGGCACGGTCCGCCGTGCGCAACCTGCTGGGTCGCCGGCGCGACAAGCGCCGATAACACGACGTTAGCGAGGGGACCTTCGTGAAGCGCGGGGGTGATCCTCGTCGCAGTTGCTCCTCGACGGAATTCCTTCCTATTGAAGAGCGTCGTTAACCGAACGCTACCGCGGGTTCTCGGGCCTTCCGTGGAGCGACGTATTACAATTTTCACGTCATGGAACGGGGCTTCATCGGACTGGATATCGCCGTGTTGGCGGTATCCGAAGTGGCGACGATCGCCGACGATGTCCCGGCGCGCGTCGTGATCGAGAAGCTCGAGAGCGCCGGGCACCGCGTCGTCGCGCGCGATCGGATCGATGACTCGCTCCAACTGATCCGCGCGAAGTACCTCGAGTGGATCGCCGACGCGCAGGTCGAGGTCGTGGTCGTGATCGCGAGCGCGAAGTCGGAGGCCGCGAGCGACGCGCTCGCTCCGCTCGTGACGAAGCCGCTCGCCGGCTTCGCGGAGCTGTTCCGCTCGATCACGTTCGCCGACATCGGGACCTCCGCGATGCTCGTCGACGCCGCGGCGGGCCAGTGCAAGTCGACGTTCGTCTTCGTGCTGCCCGCCTCGATCGGCGCGGTGCGCACGGCGCTCGACAGGTTGCTGCTGCCGCAGCTCGACTACCGCACCAAGCCGCTCAATATCGTGATGCGCATGCCGCGCCATCATCAAGGCACGGCGACGGCCCACGATGCTGCTGCACCCAAGACGCCGTGGATCGTCCCGAAGGATCCGAGTGCACCCGTGGTCGCCCCGCCGAAGGTCGCGAAGCGCGCGGGCACGGAGCCCGGGACACCTGCCGCGCTCGCCACCGCCGCGTCGGTCTCGCACCGGATCGCCGTCGCGGCGATCGCGCGCCCCGAACCGGTGAGCGTCTCGCAGCGAATGTCGGCGGCGCTCGAGGCCGCAGCAGTGCCGAACGCGTTCATCGAGGAGGAGAGGACCGACGTGGGCGTGCCCCCGCCGCCAGTCCGCACCAAGGTGACGACCGCGAAGGACAACCTCCCGCTCAAGCGGCCGGCGCAGATCCCGCTCTCCCAGCTGCTCTCGAACCAGCTCGGCGCCGATGCCGTCGAGGAGCTACCCGCGTCCGAGCTCAAAGAGATCGCGCCCGCGCAGATCGTCGACGACGAACAGCCCGTCGAAAAGCCCGTCGAGTTCGACGCGACGAGCGTCGACTTCGACGCGCCCGCGCCCCCACCTCCACCCCGCGAGGAGGTTCCGATCCCCGCGGGCTTGTCGACGAAGATCCCGACCGGGCCGATCCGCATCGAGGACGAAGGTACGCGCGAAGCGATCATCGCTGCGCAGAAGAGAGCAGTCACCGAACGTGTGACGCCGATCGATCATCCGATCGATGACCTTCCCCCGCGATCCGTCGCGATCCCGGCGCGTCGCAAGCGCGACAAGAAGCTCCTCGCGATCTGGGCCATCATCGTCGTCGCGGCGGCGAGCATCGTCGTCATGTTTTTCCTCGCGCGCGAACGCGACCGCCGCGCGCAGGCGATGCGCGACGCACAGCGCGACGCCGACTCTCGTGTCGCAGGCCTCACGGTACCTCCAGCCCAGGAGCCAATCGCGACGCCGGAACCCGCGATCCCCGATGCCGGCGCCGAGCCGACCGAACCGACCGAGCCGCCAGAGATCGACATGAGCACCGATCCGAGCGTCGTCGAGCCGCCGCCAGCACGCCCCGACCCGCGCATCGCCATCACACCGACGCGTCCTCCCACCACGCCACAGCCACGCCGGCCGAAGGAGCCGAAGCCCGTCGTCGAGAAACCGGTCGTCGAAACGCCGGAGCCCGACGCGCCGCCCGTCGAGGCGGGGTGCGACGAGGTCTCGTGTGTGCTCGATCGCTACAAGCTGTCGTGTTGCGCGAAGTACAAGCCCGCCGAAACCGCGACACCCCCGGTGCGCTCGGGTCTCCCCGAGAAGCTCGAGAAGTCGATGGTCACGCAGGGCATCTCGAAGGTGAAGCCCGCCGTGATCGCGTGCGGCGAGAAGAGCGGCGTGCAGGGACAGGTCCGCATCAGCGTCACCGTCTCTCCCGCAGGGACGGTGACCGACGCGTCGGTCGCCGCGTCACCGGACGAGGCGCTCGGTGCGTGCGTCGCCGGCGCGGTCCGCAAGGCGACGTTCGCGACCACCGAGACCGGCGGCTCGTTCACGTATCCGTTCGTGTTTTAGCCCTGTGCCCTCGCCCTGCATGGTCTGGTCCGTGGGCGTGATCGTCGACGTGATCGTGGCGGCCCCGTGATCGTGGCGGCGTCGCTTTGTCGGGCCGAGTGGTCTTGCCGGCGCCTTCCGCGATGCTCTGGGGCTCGACTAGGCAGCTCGCCGAAACTGATCCAGCACCCCACGTCAATGGCCGCTTGGGACGCCCTGGAGTCCGGCGTGCGGACGTCGCCCTGAAGTGCGGTTGCGTGACTTTCGTCGACGGGTCGGATCACGATCACGGTGTCGTTCCCCGAAATGTCGGTACCGAAGGTCGCGGCGTCTAGACCTGCGCGTCGATCTCGCGCGGATCCTCGAGGCCGACCGCCTCGAACCGCTGCTGCAGGTGCTCGGCGAAGCTCTCGCCGGCCTGCTGCGCACCGGCGAGCTGGCTGAAGTACGCACCTTGCTCGTCGTCCGATGTGCGATGACCGCGCGTGTAGAACTGCGATGCGTCGCGCAGCTTCTCGCTCGCGGCCTGGCAATACGCCGCCATCGCAAGCAGCCAGCGATCCGAGGGCTGCTCGGAGACCACCACGCGGCTCGCCATCTCGACGTATGCGCCGAGCAGCATCGCGAGCGCCGTGCGCTGATCGCCATGCGCGCTCGTCTCGGCCAGATCACAGATCGCCTGAGACGCACCGGGGACGATGTTCATGTGCACCACGCTAGCAACCCCCTCTGACGTCCCACCGTGCTACGCCAGCCCGGTGGGAACGGCCGACGACAAGCCGATCGATCACAAGGCGCTCGACGCCGCGCTCCAGCTGTTCGTGAAGGCGTTCGTCACGGACGACAAGAAGAAGCAGATGCACGATCGCCTGCTCGCGAAGGACCGCCGTGGAGAGACGCTCGAGGCGCTGCCGCGCTGGATCGGTGGCCGCACCGAAGTGCTGTCCGGCAAGGACAAGTCGCCCGCGGGAATCGTCGCGCGCTTCGGTGCGCTGGCCGGCGTCCACCTCGATGCGGGCGGTGCACGACGCACGTCGATCGCACGCGCGCTCGAGCTGGGCCGCGCGACGGCGACGCTGTGGATCGGGGACAACGGTCGCATCGCGTTGATCACGGTCGCCGGTGGCGCACCGTTACTCGTGTCGATCTAAGCGTGACGCTCAGAGAGACACGCGCACGAGCGGCAGATCGCGCACGCGCTGGTTCGTCAGCGCGAACCACGCGTTCATGATCGCGGGCGCGACGGGTGGCACGCCGGGCTCACCGACGCCGCCCGGCGGACCGTCGCTCGCGACGATGTCGATGTGGATCTTCTTCGGTGCGGCCGGCATGCGCACGATCGGGTAGTCCTTGAAGTTCCGCTGGATCGTCGCGCCTTCGCGCATCGTGATCGCGCCGGTCAGCGCGATCGACATGCCGAAGATGAAGCCGCCTTCGAGCTGGGCGCGCACGCGATCCGCATTGATGATCGTGCCCGCGTCGGCGGCCATCCACGCCTCGTCGACGACGAGCTCGCCACGCGCGCCGCGCGAGACCTGCGCGACGACCGCGACGTAGCTGAGGAAGCTCTTGTGCACCGCGAGCCCCAGCGCGCGGCCCTCTCGCTTCGCTGCATCCCACTTCGCCGACGTGGTCACGCGCTCGATCACGCGGTGGTAGCGCGCGACATCGATCGGATGTTCGTCGAGCTTCGCGCCGTAGTTGCCGAGCTGCATCACGCCGAGCTCCTGCGTCGTCACCTTGCGCGGCTTGCCGAGCACGGCGAGCAGCGTGTCGCGCGGATCGCGCTTCGCCGTCTCGGAGATCTCGGCGATGAACGACTGCACCGCGAACGCCTGCTGGATGTTCGCGACGGAGCGCAGCCAGCCGATGCGAACGTGCGCGGGTGCAGGTGCGGTCTCCACACGTACGTTCGGCACGGCGAGCGGGAGATCGACCGCGCCCTGCCCGAGCTCGCCGCCGCTCGGTCGGGTGGACCTGCCGTCGAATGTAGAGCTGATCGTCGGGTACGCGATGCGATGGCGCCAGCCGATCACGTTGCCGCGCTCGTCGACAGACGCGGCGAGCGCCTGGACGGAGCACGTGTGGTAGTAGCCGTGGCGGATCTCGTCCTCGCGCGTCCACTGCACGCGCACCGGGGCCTTCGCGGCGCGCGCACACAGCGCCGCCTCGACGAGGAAGTCGGGCTTGGACTTGCGACCGAAGCCACCGCCGAGGAACGTGACGTGCACCGTGATGTCGGCCTCGGGAATCCCGAGCTGCTGCGCAATCGCCTCGCGCGCATCCTGCGGCGACTGCGTGCACGCCCACACCTCGAGGCGCCCGTCGTGAAAATGCGCGACGGCGGCGGGCGGCTCCATCGGTGCGTGCACGAGGTGGGGCACGAGGTACTCCGCCTCGACGAGCGACAGCGCTTGGGACAGGCTCGCGTCGAAGTCGCCGACCTTTCGTACGACATCGCCCGGCGCGCGCACGGCGGCGAGCAGCTGCTTCGCGTACGCGTCGGACTCGTACTCGACGTTCGCGCCGTTCTCCCACGCGATCGAGAGCGCTGCGCGTCCCTTCATCGCGGCCCACGTGTGATCCGCGATCACGGCGACACCGCCCAGCGGCTTCATGCCGGCGGGTGCGACAAGCGCAGGCAACGTCACGACGTGGCGCACGCCGGGCGTCGCCTTGGCCGCTTTGTCGTCGACGGTCGCGACCGCGCCGAACACCACGGGCGGTCGTGCGATCACCGCGGTCAACATGCCCGGTACGACGATGTCCGCGGCGAACTTCGCGGTGCCGGTGACGTACGCGTGTCCGTCGCGCAGGGGCAGATCGGTACCGACGTGTACGAGCTCCTTGCGCGGGCGCAACACGGGTGTCTTGGGCACGGGACGCAGGCCCGCACCGGCGGCGAGCTCGGCAAACGCGATCGATCGCGGGCCGTCCCACACGGCGCTATCACGCGCGACGAGCCGCTTCGCCGGCACCTTCCAGCGATCCGCCGCCTCGGCGACGAGCATCTCGCGCGCGGCCGCTGCGACCGTACGCATCTCGGTGAAGTGCGCGCGAATGCTCGTCGAGCCATCGGTGTTCTGATCGCCGTATGCCTTGTCGCCGTCTGCTTGCCTGACGACGATCTTCGTGTGATCCGCGCCCATCTCGTCGGCGATCAACACGGGCAACGAGCTGCGAATGCCCTGCCCCATCTCCGATCGATGACACGTGATCAGAACGACGCCGTCCTGCCCGATCTGGATGAACACGTTCGGGATGAAGTAGCCCTTGTTCGACGCGCCCGCGAACCGCGTCACGCCGAGCGCGAGTCCGGTGATCGCCGCACCGACGCCGGCGAGGAAGCTCCGCCGCGTGACGACAAACCGCTCGGGTCTCATTGGCCCGACGCTTTCTTCACGGCGGCGCGAATGCGCAGGTAGGTCCCGCAGCGGCACAGGTTGCCCGCAAGAGCGTGATCGATATCCGCGTCCGTCGGCTGCGGCTTCGCGGCGAGAAGCGACGCAGCGCACATGATCTGCCCCGTCTGGCAGAACCCGCACTGCGGCACGCCGAGCTCGACCCACGCCGTCTGCAACGGATGATCGCCCGCCGGCGACAGCCCCTCGATCGTCGTGACCGTCCGGTTCTGCGCGCGGCGCACCGGCGTCACGCACGAGCGCGTCGCGTTTCCGTCGAGGTGCACGGTGCACGCGCCGCACAGCGCCTCGCCGCAGCCGTACTTCGTGCCGGGAAGGCCGAGCAGGTCGCGGATCACCCACAACAGCGGCATCTCCGGATCGGCGTCCACGGTTTTCTTCGCGCCGTTGATCGTCAGTTCGATCTTCATCGCGGTACCTCGTCTTCTGGGTTCGGACACACGGCGCCGGCCTTCATCCACGCGTCGAACAGCGCGGCGAGATCTGTTGGCGTGCCCGGCGGTGGCCTGCGATCGGCGCCGGGCGCGAAGCCCCACGCGACGAGCTTGTCGTGCGCGAGGTGCTCGTGCACCTGCGCGAGCGTCTTGCCCCCGGTCTTGGACGCTTCGACGATCTGCGCGCAGATCTGCGCGGGCGACTTGCCGATCCACGCCATCGAAAGCGGCGCGAGGTGCCAGTCGGGGGCGCCCGGGATGCGCGCGAGCTCCGCGTTGCGATCCTGATGGCATCCGAAACACATCATGCCGACGGCGCCGCGATCGTTCGCGCCGCGGATCACCGGCGGGTCGTGAAACGCACCGCCATCGCCCTGGCGCGGCGAGTCGTCCGCGGGATGGCAGTTCACGCAGCGCGGATGCGTGAGCACGCGACTCACTTCGAGGAACAGCGCCCGCGAACGCGCCGCCACATCCGTCATCGCTGTGAACTCGGCGACGGGGCGCAGGCGTCCGCCGGGTGGATCGACCGGAGCGATCGGCGGCTGTGTCTTCGACGGCGGCGCCGCGTTTCGCCCCGAGCAGGCGCTCGTCAGTGCGCAGGTCGCGAGGAGCACGAGGAGCACGACGCGAGACACGAGAAACAGCATGACCTAGAACCGCCTGCGCCGCAGGAAGTCGGCGCCGAAGATCGCGCGATCGCCGCCGGACAACTCGAACTTGATCCCGCCCGGGAACTTGTACTCGAGCTTCAGCTCGGTCTGGTTCTCGTCGAGGCGCGGCGCGAGTCGCAGCACGCCGCCGAGGAACAGCTGGTCACGCTTGCCGAAGTAGTTGCCGACCATACAGGAGCGACCGGTCGTCGACGTCTCCGGATCGCAGCGCAGCACGTCGATGCGATTGCCGGTGAGCTTCGTGCGCAGGAACGCGCCGAGCACGCTCGATGCCGCGGCCTGTCCCGCCGCCGACAACGCGTCCTGGCCCTCTTGCCCCGTGTCCGCGCCCGGCGTTCCACCGAGGAAGAAGCCGAACAGCTGGCTCTGCGAATACGTACCCGGGTCGCTCGTAAACTCGGGCTCGAGCGAGTCGATCTCGCTGAGGCGTCCGGCGAACCGCACGTAGGTCGTGACGCCCTCGGTCTCGAACTCGTGCATGAGCTTGAGATCGAACAGCGGATCGATCGTGCCGTCGAAGCCGACCTGACCGAGATCGATCTCGTACCGGCGCCCGAGGATCTCGGTCTCGCCGCGATCGATCAGGATCTCGCCGTCCATACCGACGGTGTCGCCGATCGCGATCCGCACCTTGCCCGCCGCCGTCGCCTTCGCGCGTTGCACGATCGGAACGTTCACGAGCGTGGGGATCACGAACGAGGGCAGCTCGATCCGCGTCGTGCGGAGGTTCACGTCGAGCACGAGGAACGGCTTGGTCGGCGGACGCAGGCGCGTGCGATCGAGATCGATCTCGATGGTCTCCCCGACGAAGATCATGTCCTCCGGCGTGTAATCGTCGAGCAACGCAGTGCCACGCTGCTCGGGGATGAACACGAGGCCCTGCTTCACGTCGAGCTCGCCTTTCCAGAACAACCCCGTTCGTGTGAGCGCACCGGTCACCGTCGCGGAGATCCTCGGCTGCAGAAAGCCGATCGGGGTCAGCTCCACGACGGTCGCCTTGACGATCGTGTCCGTCGCCGTCGGATCGGAGCGCGCCTCGAGCTCGACGGTGTTCTTGCTCCCGCCGACGACACCGTTCAGCTTCAGCGTCATCGCGCCGGTCTTGGCGAAGTCGACGCGCAGCTTCGCGTCGCGCAGCGGGGAGAACAGCGGCGAAAACGGCAACTGCAGGTCGGACACGGCCACGTAGCCCGCGCCCTTGCCGGTCGCGCCGAGGCCCGCGACCGTCACGTCGGTCTCGAGCCTCCCCTGCATGCCGACGAGCAAACCCGGCAGGAACACCGCGAGCGGAGCGAGATCGAAGTTCTCGATCTTCACGCGACCGACGAGCTCGCCGATCTTTCGTGGATCGGTGCGCGCCTCGACGAGCAATGTCGGCTTCGGCGGTTTGTTCGGCTTCTCCTTGGTCGGCACGAACGGAGCTTCCGTCTGCTCGCCCGTGATCCGCAGCTCGGCGTCGTCCGCGGCCCAGCTCGCGGAGACACGCAACGCCTTCAGCGTCGGCGGTGGGGTGCCGGTCAGGCGCGGTCGCACCGCGATGTTCGCGAGATCGATCGTGCCGACGATCTTCGGCGAGAGCAGCGTGCCCTCGGCCACGATGTTCGCGGCGATGGTCCCGCCGAGAACGTCACGCCGACCGACGAGCCCGAGCGCACGCTTCGCGTCGATCGTCGGGATCGACAGCGTCGCTTGGATCGCCTCGTCGGGGAGCGCGAACGGCTTCTTCGCTGCGAGCACGAGCCACTCGTCGAGCGAGATCGGCATACGCGCGTTCTTCAGCTCGAGCAGCGTTCCTTGCCGCGCGCTCACCTTGAAGTCCGCGGACGTCTCGTTCGCGTCGATGCGCGCACCGGCGTGCACGTCGAGCGGCGCGCGCAGCGGACCACCGGTGAGACCTTTCACGTCGACCGAGGCGGCGATCGACGAGCCACCGGCGCCGACATCGACCGTCGCGGCGAGGATGCCCGAATACGGCGCGAGGATCCCGAGCTGCGCGAGAATGTCCGGGTTGATCTCGATGTCGGACGTCTTCACCGACGCGCTGTGGACGACGTCCTTTCCGAGTCGCTTGTAGATCTCGACGTCGAACGGGCGATCCGGGAGCTGGATCCGCGCGCCGATCGTGACGTCGCCCGAGTTCCCGACGGAGCCATCGACGGTGACGTCGAGGAAGCCGGGATCCTCGAGCGAGATGCCGATGTCGGCCTTCGCGGTGCCAAGCGGCGTCGAGATGCCGCGCACGCGCAACTTGCCGTCGGGAACGCCGTTGCGGATCTCGATCTGCCCGTCGAAGATTCCAGGTACCGCGCCATCGCTGATGGCGGCGCCCTGCAGCGAGTCGAGCCCGACGGTCACGCCGTACAGATCGGCGAGCGCGACCTTCTTCCACGCGTCGATATCCGTCAGATCGCGCGGGCCCTCGACGTGGAGCGAGGCGTTCCCGCCGCCGATCGACGGGCTCGACGCGCGCACCTCGACCTTCACGCGCCGCCCGTCGACGGCCAGTTGGAGGTTGCCGTCGATCGGCAGCGCTCCAGGTGCGAGTGCGACGCCCTTTGCCGACACGGTGCCGCCGCCTTTCCAGCGGATGCCTCGCTTCTCGATCGACAGGTCGGCGTTCACCACCCCGCGGAACGACTTGTCGATGCGAGCGAGATCGCCGTCCGTTAGCTTCACCTTGCCGGTGATGACGTTGGTGCCCCGCCCGGCGTTAACAGAGGCCGCGAGCTTCGCGTCACCGCTCTGCGATCGGAAGTCCTTCACCGCGATCTGCTTCTTGTCGACGCGCACGGAGCCGCCCCGGCCCGCCCACGTCCCGTTCGGCAGCTGGATACGATGCGACTCGAAGTCGATGTCGATCACGCCGTCCGCCGTGGGAAGCGAGACCACGGCGGACACGTTGGCGATCACGGGAGCCATCGCGGGCTCGGCGTCGACGGTCACCCCGATCCGCCCGTCGGCGCGCGTCTGCGCGAACACCTCGGCCTTGCCGACCGGCTGTCCGGCGTTCGTGACGCCGAGCGCGGTCACGTTTGCGTTGCCCGCAACGCGCGTACCGATCTGCGCCGCAAACGTGCCGCGCGCGTCCGCGATGCCGAGCGCGTCGATCCGAAGCTGGCGCCCGACGAACCAGCCGCCAACGTCGAGGTTCTTCCCGAGCTCGCCGCTCGCCTTCAGATCGAGATCGAGCGAGCCGCGCACGGGCACGAGCCCACCACTCGCGACCATCAGATCCGGAACCGAGCCACCTACGCGAGCGAGGTCGATGATGAGCCGCTGTGCATCGGGCGTTCCCTCGGTGTGCGCAGATCCGATGACCGCGATGCGCGCACGTCCGGCCGCGGATGCGAGCACGAGAGCCGACGCGCGATCAGGCAGCGCGTCGAACGCGATCAACGCGTCGACGGACGGCACCGACAGTGGTGTCTCGTCGACCGGTACGTCGGGCGTCTTGCGCTTGCGATGCACCTTCGGCGCGATGACCTGCCCGGTCTTCGCGATCACCGCGCCGCGAAGACCGTCGGCGCTGATGACGAATCCGGCGAGCGCGTCCGCCGTGCCCGTCGCTGCGCCCTTCGAGATGCGCGCCAGGTCGACGCCGATCGCCGCGATCACGCCGTGCGCTGTCAGGGTCTCGAGCTTGCCGCTGATGCGCCCATAGAGCTGCGAGCCGCCCATCGCGCCGACGAGGTTCACGTGTGACATGGAGGAGCCGATTCCGCGCGCCTCGGTCGGACGAGGCGTCGACGCCTCGATGACGATCCACGCGTCGGCCGGCACCACGACACCCGGCGCGAGCTGCGCGACGGTCTTCGGCGACGCCGACGCGATGATCGTTCCTGCGGGACCCGGCGCGGGCTTGCCCTCCTCCGGGATGGTCACACGGCCGTTCGCGACCACGACGCTCGCACCCGCCGCGTCGAGCGACACGAACGGGATCGCGATCTCCTCGCCGACGACGATGTTCGCGAACGCGGTGATCGGCGCCGCGCGTTGCGACCAGGTCCCGCCGAGCCACACACTCGACGACAGCTCGCTCGTGATCGGCGCGATGTGCAGCGCCGCGAACAGGTCGATGCCCGCGATGTCGATCGGCTCTTTCTCGCCGTCGATGTGCAGCGCCGCGTCGTGCACTCTCACGTTCGGCAGGTCGATCGTCCATCCGGACGGCTCGTCGGGTGGTGGCACCAGCGTCGGTGCGCGCGGGTTCGTGATCGTGACGCCGGTCGCGACTACGCGATCGAGCCAGACCTGCTGCGCGAGCAGCGGACGCATCGATGCCTCCGCCTCGACGCGCTTCACGGCGATGAACGGCTTGCCGTCGGGCCCGTTCAACACGATGTCGGTGATCACGAGGGTGCCAAACGGACTGCCGTCGATGCGGCCGATCGTAGCGCCACCCGGGAACGTCTCGGCGAGGATGCCCTCGACCTGACGGCGGACGATGTTGCGCCCCCAGTCGGTGTGGACCGCGATCAGCGCGAACGCGACGGCGACGACGACGACGGCCAGCAGGCCGAGCATCACTCGTTTGAACCATCGCAACGCGCGCTTCATCTAGTAGGTATCTCCGACGGCGATGTGCCAGCTCCGGTTCTTGAACCACTCGCCGTCGGGGTTGGGCACCCGGCGATTGAGCCGCTCGCCGATCGATGCGCCGACCTTGAGGCCGAACACCTTGACGTACAACCCGAAACCAACGGCCCAGTGCTGGTCCGCGAACGACAGCGCGTCGAGGTCGCGGACCACGTCGCCCCCATCGAGAAACACCGACCCGACGAGTGGGAGCTCGCCGAAGCTAATGATGGGGAATCGTGCCTCGATGCCGGTCTCGAGGACACCGACGCCACCGATGACGACGTCGCCGCTGCCATCGTCAAGCGGCGCGATCGGCGATAGACGTCGCTCGTCGAAGCCGCGCTGCGTGGTCGCGCCACCCGAGAAGAAGCGTTCCGTCACCGGCACGTCTCCAAACAACAGGCCGAGCCGCAGCCGCCCCGCGAGGATGACGGGGCCGATCGGCACGTAGCGGCGAAGCTCCGATACGATCTTCTGATACGCACCGTCCCCACCGGCGTAACGCGTGCCCAGCGCGGTCGAGACCGTCGCGTACCACCCGGTGCGCACGTCGAGCGGGTTGTCGCGTCCGTCGGCGACGAGCGAGAGCTCGTATGCACCGCGGCGTTGCGAATCGTCTGCCTCGAGGCCGAGCTCCGTCGCGGTCGGCTCGGACACGACGATGCTCGAGAAGGTCAGGTACTCGAGGAGCCAGCCGACGCGTCCCTGTAACCACGGGACACCGAGCGGGCTCGCGAGCGCGACGCGACCGCGCGGTCCGAAGGTCGTGTAGCCCTCGAATCGCAACAGGTCGTACGAGATGTCCGTCTCGAGGCGAAGCCGCGGGCGAAACAGCTCGATGCGAGTCGCGAACGCCGTCGCGCGGATCTGTAGGCCGTACGAGGCCACGTCACGTGCAAGCGTGGCGGCGGGTCGGACGTCGACACCGAACGTCCACAGCGGATGCGAGTCTGGAACGAAGCCGACGCCCACGCGCGTGCGCACCTCGAAGACGAGCGGATCGATGCCGGCGCCGCCGCCGATCCACCACTCCGCGCGCGTCGTGCGAACGACCGTGATCTTGATCGGTACGACCGCCTGCGAACGATCGGGATCGATGCGAACACTGGTGAAGCGATTGAGGTCGTAGATCGCGCGTTGGCTCGCCGCGAGCGCGCTCCGCGTGAACACGTCGCCCTCGCGAAACTCGATCCGCCCGCGAATGGCCTCCTCGAGGTTTCCTGCGCCCTCGATGGTGACAGCGCCGAACGTCGCGCGATCACCCGGCGAGATCGCGAAGCGCGCGGTCGCGAGCCGCTTGCCGCGATCTGCGAGCACGGTCGCCTGGATGTCGACGTTCGCGTAGCCCGCGTCCTCGAGGAGCTTGACCATCGGCTCCTTCGCGAGGTCGTAGACGAGGTAGTCGAACGGCGCGCCATCGAGCGCCTTCACGAGCGCGCGCGCCTTCTCGAACGGGACCTCCGGCGGCAGACCCGTGATCTCCACCTTCAAGACCGAGCGCGGTCCTTCGATCACCTTGAACACGACGGTCTGCGCGAAGCCCTTCGTGTCGATCCGCGCGTCGACCTGGACGTCGAAGTAGCCGAGCTTGCGATATGCGGCGCGCACGCGCTCGGTATCCGTCGACAGTAGGTACGGATCTACGGCGCGCGTATTGCGGGCAGCCTCGATCGCGAGACCAGGGGCAATCTCCTCGACCGGGATGGCCTTCGTACCCTCGATCTCGATCGCGACCAGCGTCTCGCGGGTCCACGTGGACGCGCGCTGGCTCCCGCCACACGCCCAGAGAGTGCAAGCGATCACGAGGAGATAGCGGACGTCTGTCACACGCGACCGGACTGCAGTCTATCGAACATGACCACCACCTGGGACGCACTCCGCGCGCACGTATGCACGAAGTTCCACATTGCTGTTCGTGAAGAGACTCGGCTTGGACTTTTGTGGCGTCTCGAGGGGCTCGATGCCCCGCAGCGCCAGTGGGTCGAGCTGCTGGACGCGTTCGGCAAGCCGCACGTGGTCATCAGCTGCAACGTGGGAACGGCGTCGTCGATGACTTGTTATGACGCTTTGATCCACAACGCGCAGCTAGCGATCGGTGCGCTGTGCTTCCACGAGGGTCACCTCGTACTTCGGATGGTGCTGCCGCTCGAGGGCGTCGACACGCACGTGATCGAATCGTCGATCCGGCTCCTCGCGCGCGAGGCCGTGCGGCTGCGAACGAAAGAGACCCCGAGGGCGGCGCCCGCGCCGTACTACGAGTAACGAGCCACGGTGTTCGACTTCCCCAACTCCGAAATGGTTGGCAGGATTCTGAACGCAGGTTCCGCCGCCAATTCCAGCCGCTGCCGACCGAGTCGAGCGTAGCCATCTCCTCGCGCAGCACGCTAGTCGCGGTCTCCTCGGCGAGCCGGTGGTAGCGGTAGCGACCGTCAGGGTCCTTCACGTGGTTGCCTTCGGCGACGAGCGCGTGGCCTTGCCGGGCTTGATGCGCACGGGTTGGGCGTCGGCATCGACGCAGGCCCGATCGCGGAGGACGCGAGCAGTGCCTGGGACTTCGCGTCCGACGCGGTAGCGAACCTACCGCTCTGTTGCGGGAAGTACGACAGCTGCGTCCCGGTGGCGAACAAAGGTCGAGGTCACCATCGCCATCGACATCGGCGCACTCGATCCGAGCCTGATCGGCGGACCGTTCATGCCGTCGTACGGCCGCGGTGGCGTGGCGGCCGCGAGTGGCGAGGTTTCGTCGCCCATGCCGAGAAGCGCGATCCATCCCGACGAGATCGACTGGATCTGCTACGCCCAAGCGCGCCGCGAGCTGGTCACACGTAGCGGCGACATCGCTGCCGCCGGTGTATCGACGATGCGACGGATGCCGCTGCCGATTGCACGTCGCGGCGCTGGGGAGCGCGATCGTCGCTGGAACACGCCGAGCTCGACGAACGCGTTCGAAATGCCGTGCATACGAAACGCGGCGGCAAACGAGATAGCGATGACAGCATTGGGCCGAAGCGCGGCGGCAATCGAGATAGCGATGACAGCATTGGGCCGAACGCGGCGGCAATCGAGTAGCGATGACCGCATTGGGCCGAAACGCGGCGGCAATCGAGATACCGATGACAGCATTGGGCCGAAACGCGGCGGCAATCGAGATAGCGATGACCGCATTGGGTCGAATTACGCGGGCGTCGGCCCGATTGCGGAGAGCAACAACAACAGTGCGCCGAGCACGACCGCCACGCCGCCAGCGACCTTGACGCCATTGCTCTGTTCCTGTTGGCCAACCATGAAGGCGACGAACCCGCAGACAACACCGATGATGAGCCCTGCGTACGCGATGAAATCGCTGGCACCCGGCGTCGTCGGGCCGCCCGTGGCTGGGCCGGCCATCGCGTGCGCGATGCCAACGCCGATGGCGGGCACCAAATACGCCGCCACCGACAACATCGGGCCGACACGGGTCGTGGTCATCGTGTGACGCGCTCCATCGTTGCCTTCGCATTCATCACGAGCTCACCGAGGCTACACGAGAATCTAACCCTCGTTGCTTGGGGTTGAGGGGGCGCGCCGATGCGCTGCGAGCTCTTGGCGCTTCGCGTCGCGTCGCAGATCGGCCTTATGTCGCTAGGGTTGATCGCGAGCGTGGCGATGCGGCAACGGGCGATCGCGCGCCTTCGACAAGGGCTACCGGAGCGGAATCGCCGCGAGGTCGCTCGCGACGCTGCGCAGCTCGTGCTCGCGAGGATGGCGTGCGCGCCAGAGGAGGCGGAACGCGTCCTCCTGCAGCGGTGTTCTCGGCGCGAGCCGCACGAGCCGCTTCGCGCGGAGATCCTCGTCGACGAAGTAGCGCGGCAGCACGGCGACGCCGGCACCTTGTAACACGCGCAGTCGGATGGCGCCGATCGTGCCGAGGTACTCGTGCCGCGCGAAGCGCCACGAGGACGCACGCTGGGCGTCGAGGAAGTAGCGGAACAGCGGCAACTCGGGCGAGATGTCGAGCAGGGTGTGGGAGCTCGCGTGATCGGCGCGCGCGAGCGGCGAGCGCCGTACGAGCGATGCGCTGCCGACGAAGACGTAAGACTCCGCATGGAGACGTTCGTACGCGAGGCCCGTGGTGGTCAGGCGCGCACTCGTGATTGCCGCGTCGATCACGGCCTCGCGCGTGCGGACGACGAGATCGGCGCTGTCGCCGAACACGACGTGCAACGTGCGCTCGGGTCGCCGTGCCTGCAGCGCGCGCAGCGACGGCACGAGCCACGACAGACCGAGCTCGAAGCGCGTACCGATCGTCAACTCGTAAGGAGCAGCGGCAGCATCGAGGGCCACGGAGCGACACTTGCCGGCCTCGTCGAGGACGAGCCGTGCGTGCGGTACGAGTCGATGGCCTGCAGGCGTCAGCGCGACTTGGCGCGTGGTGCGAACGAACAGCGGCGCGGCGAGCTGGTCCTCGAGGCGCTTGATGCGATCGCCGAACGCGGCCGGTGACAACGCCACCGATCGCGCGGCAACACGAAAGCTGAGGTGCGTGGCGGCCGCCTCGAAGCATCGCAGCGATTCGAGGTCCGGAAGCATAGTTCACAGTATCCGTACAATCTGGTTCTAACAATACTGATTCTAGAGACTCCGGGTTGCCTTAGTGTTCGAGGCACGGGAGGAACACGTGAATCGACTACTTCTATCTGGACTCGTTCTCGCTGCGGGCTGCGGCACCGACGGCACCGGCCCCATTGATCCACCGATCGATCCGCCTGTGGGCGCGACCTCGATCGAACGCTGCCTCGCGGGCGGCGGCACGCTGCAGAAACTGTGGTCGACGAGCAATCAGCACGGTCCGGTCAGCTCGATCGCAGTCGGCGGCTCGACGGTGGTGCTCGGCTCGCTCGACGGCAGCGTCAAGCAGTGGACGACAAGTGGCACGAGCCCGACCTATGGGGCACCGTTCGTGGACGACACGGGCATCGCCGTGGACGGCCTCGCGTTCGCCCACGGCGAGGACGATGAGGTCGCCGGCGTCGATCGTGACGGGCGCTTCACGGAGTGGCGCGTGTCGAACGCGTCGCCGATGCGCACGGTCCCGGTGGTCCAGGACGGGCCGTTGACCGCGGTCGCGATCTCGAGCCGGCAGGCCGCGATCGCGCGCGGGCCCGACTCGCCGGACGTTCGCGTGATCGACCGCGCCGCGGGCGATATCGGCGCGCCGCTGGCGACCGAGCTGTGGGGTGCAACGTCGATGGCATTTGCTGGTGAGTGGCTGTTCACGGCGGGCCACTGGTACGGCGTGCCAGAGATCGAGCGGCGCTCGACGGCGTCGCCCGACATGGTCGTCGAGGAGTGGCGCGAGGTCTCGATACAGGGCTGGGTGAACGCGATCGCCGTCGACGGAGTGCACCTCGCCGCAGCCGGCGACAACTTCGTCGCGATCCTCGATCCGGAAGACATAGCGGGCAAGAAGACGATCGTTCCCGCGCAAGGCCACGAGGCGATCGGTGTCGTATTGCTCACCGACATGGTCGTCACGGTCGGGCGCGAAGGCACGCTACGCACGTGGAGCGCGGCGGGCGAACCTCTCGCTACGTTGACGATCGCCGAGCCCGTCGGTGTCGGACGCGACGCCGAGGGTGCAACGCTGTTCACCTCGGGTCCCGACGGGATGCTGCACGCGTTCGGCTGCAAGTGATGTAACTGCGGCGTGCACGCGGTGTCTCAGCACTCGTGCGGGTCGCAGGGCTGCTCGAGATCGTAGGGTGCGGGGCTCCCTCTCAGCCCACCATGCCGAGCAAACCAAGCGGGCATCCCTGCGACTCCGCACATTGGTCCGAACGTGCGCACGGCCTCGCGTCGGATCCGACGTCCGACCGCGCCCCAGTTGACCGCGCCGCCCCAGGCGCCCACCCGCCCGCGACTGAGGCCGCCCCCGACCGGGTTAAGGATCCGTCTGACCACGCCCGCCCCCCGCCCGCCGCCCGCCCCCGCCCGCCGCCCGCCCCGACCGGGGTTAAGGATCCGTCCGACCGCGCCCCGCCCGCCCCGACCGGGGTTAAGGATCCGACGGGTTTCGTGTCAGTTCAGACACATTTAGTCTTGTCCGAAGTTGTCCGGCCGCACTTGGCGCACGACCGAATCGCGGCCGAACGAGTGGTAGCCTCGTTGGAATGCGGGCTCTGATCCTCGTCGACTTGCAGTACGACTTCTGTCCGGGGGGCTCGCTCGCGGTGGCGCATGGCGACGAAACGATCGCGATCGCGAACCGCGTCATGCCGCATTTCACGACGGTGGTCGCCACGCAGGACTGGCACCCGGTCGACCACAAGAGCTTCTCGGTCAACAATCCCGGCACGAAGGTCGGCGACCTGATCGAGCTTGGCGGCATGCAGCAGGTGATGTGGCCCGCCCACTGCGTACAGGACACTCGCGGCTCAGAGCTGCATGGCGACCTCGAGCGAGCGCGCATCAACGACGTGATCCGTAAGGGCACCGACGCGAACATCGACTCGTACTCGGGCTTCTTCGACAACGGTCACCTCAAGGCGACCGGCCTCAACAACTGGCTCGCCGAGCGCTGGATCAAGCAGGTCTACGTGATGGGGCTCGCGACCGACTACTGCGTCAAGTTCACGGTGCTCGATGCCCTCAAGCTCGGCTACGAAGTGAAGCTCATCGAGGACGGCTGTCGTGGCGTGAACTTGAAACCGGGCGATGACGAGCGCGCCGTCGCGGAGATGCGCGGGGCCGGCGCCGCAGTCGTCGAAAGCGGCGCGATCGGCGCGTAGTTTGCGCGGTTAACACTTCCCGGGCAGGCCCGTCCTTCGAGACGTGTTGGCCGCGTACAGTATTGCCGTGGATGACGGAGTGGTCACTCCCGTCACCTCGGTGGTGACAGCGGCGCAGCGCGGGAATCGTGAGGCGTTCGCGGAGCTGTACCGGCGGTTCCATCGCGCAGTCCACGGCGTTATCCTCGCGAAGGTCCCTTATCGCGACGCAGCGGACCTCGTTCAGGACACGTTCGCGATCGCGCTCGAGCGCATGAGACAGCTCGCCGACGCGGCCGCATTTCCTGGCTGGCTGCTAATGATTGCGCGCAACCGCGCCATCGATCACTTGCGCGGGATCAAGCCGACCGACGAGCTTCCTGACCTGCCAGTCGCCGCGCCGCGCAATGCGGAAGTCGCGCAGGTGCTCGTGGCCTTGCGCGCGTTGCCCGAGGCCTATCAGGAGACTCTGGTGCTGCGTCTGGTCGAAGGCCTCACCGGACCCGAGATCGCCGAGCAGACCGGGTTGTCGCCCGGATCGGTACGCGTCAACTTGCATCGTGGCATGAAGCTGTTGCGCGAGCGGCTCGGCATCGCGAACGTCGACGAGGAAGCGAGCGAACCCACATGAGCAAGACCGACGACTATCTGTGGGACGGATCGGGCGATCCCGATCCGGACGTCGCGAAGCTCGAGGAGCTGCTGCGACCGTTGGCACACGATCGACCAATGGACGAGCTGCGCATGCGACGGCCAAAGCGCCGTCGAGCGCCGTGGATCGTGGCGGGCATCGCGGCAGTCGCCGCGGCGGCGGTGCTCGTGCTCATCGTGCGTCGCGGCGACACGCCTTCGGCATGCGAAGGCGGTGACGGCTTCGCGTTCCAGGCGAGCGGCGACTCAGTAGTGAGCTGCTCCGGGGGGGCCGCCGGGTCAGCGAGTATCGCCAAGGGTGTGCTTCCCGTCGGCGGCGTGCTCGACACGGGGACGGCGAGTGCGCGTCTCGTGATCGCGGACATTGGCTCTGCGGAACTCTCGGCGCAGACGCGCATCCGACTCTCGCGTACGAAGGCTGGTGAGCGCCACGAGCTCCACCTCGAGCGCGGTCGCATGCACGCAAAGGTGGACGCGCCACCGCGCATCTTCGCTGTCACGACGCCGAGCACGAGCGTCGTCGACCTAGGCTGCGAGTACACGATCGACATCGACGACGAAGGGGCCGGCTCCATCGTCGTGACCTCCGGCATGGTCGAGCTCGCAAGCGACAAGGACGCCGTCGTCGTCGCGCCGGCGGGCACAGAGGCGCGGCTGCTCGCCGGCCGCAAGCCGAGCTTGCCGGTCGCGTCGACCGCGAGCGCCGAGCTTCGTGCCGCGGTTGCAACGTACGAACAGTCCGGCGCGTTCGAAGACGTCCTCGCGATGTCGACCGAGGACGACGCGATCACGGTTGTCAACCTCGCGGTCCTACGCGCCGACGTGCGCCCGCGCGTGCTTGCCCGGCTCGCCGAGCTCGTGCCGCCGCCCGAGGGCGTGACGATCGACAACACGACGCCCACGCAGCTCGCGCAGTGGCAGGAGGACGTCGTGACGATGCACTTCGGCAATCGCGTGTTGCGTGAAATGTCGCCCGAGTAACCTATGTCCGGCAGGGCACGTCAAATGCTCGTGAAACGCGTCCTCCCCGTCCTCGTTGCCGGTCTCGTCTCTGCCTCCTCACGCCCTCTCCTCGCAGAACGATCGGCCGAATTGCCCTTGCGCCCGACCGTCGTGTACGAGATCGGGCCCGCGTTCATCGTGCAGAACGACGGTCGGTATGGCGATCAGGGCACGCCCTACGAGGCCGAGGACGTCGGCCAGCAGGACAACCTCGTCAACGTCTCGCGAACCAGTGTCGAGTTCGGCGCCACGCGACATACGTTGATTCTCTTGTATGCACCGTTCGAGGTGATCACCGAGGTGCGCCTCGACAACGATCTGCAGTTTCGCGACGAACGCTTCGCGGCCGGCACCGTGGTTCGCCATCGCTACCTATTCGACGGATATCGCAGCTCCTACCTGTATCGGCTGCTCGCGTCGCAGGCCCTCGAGTGGCAGATCGGCGCCTCGCTCCAGATCCGCAACGCGGACGTCGCGTTCACGTCTATCGCGACCGATCAACGCGCACAACAGGACGACATCGGCGTCGTGTTCGCCGCCAAGACGCGCTTGTTGTATCGCCCACAGCCCGACGCGCGCTGGGCCATGTTCGATGCGGACGCGTTCTCCACGTTCGGCCTGGTCGACGGGGTGTCGGGCGCTATCTACGACCTGAGCCTAGTGATCGGCCAGCCCATCGGCCGAGGCGTGTCGCTCACGCTCGGCGCGCGCCTCGTCGGAGGCGGCGCTAAGGTCGAGGAACAGAACATCGACAACTGGGCGAACTTCGTCTCGTTCACCGCCGGCGCGCGCATCGACCTCGAGACCCTCGTGCGCGGGGAGCCCTAGAAACGCGAACGACCTTCGCGAGCCGACGTACTTGCGGCGTTCGCTGCACCACGGCAATCGCCTACTACGCGAGATGACGCCGCGACGTCGTACCCACCAACCAACCCGACCGACGTTTACCGGCCCGCAACCACCCCGCCGGCCCGCCACCAACCCGACCCCGGCCCGCAACCCAACCCAACCAACCCGACCCAACCAACCCGACCGACGTTAGTTCTTCCAACCAACCGTCTTCCAACCAACCGTCTTCCAACCAACCCGACGGACGTTAGTTCTTCGGTATCCGGTGCACGGACCCCGTACTTGGCGGCGGCGGCGTGATGTCCGAAGCTCGCGCGCTCGATGTCGGACGCGCGCACAATGTGAAAGCAGCGAGCGGCGAGCTGGCGAGCGAGCGGCGAGAGCGCCGAGAAATTCAGCGCTCGGCACGGCTTGGTGGCGAGCACGCTCAAGTGGTGGGCGTCGAAGCTCCGAAACGAGGTGGCGCCGAGGCCGATCGTTCGGGTCGCCCAGCTCGTGCGATCGCCGACGGAGCGCATGGGCAGGCAGGGCTCGATCATCGTGGAGGGCCTCGATACGCGCGTGCGGATCACGATCGAGCCCGGTGCGGACCGTGACGCGCTTGCCCTCGTTCTGGATGTGCTCGGCTCGCAGGTGGACCGATGATTCCGCGTGGCGTCGAAATCTTCGTCGCACTCGACCCCGTCGACATGAGATGGGGATTCGATCGCTTGTGTGGTCTGGTGACGGAGCGCCTCGGGTCGCTCGGCCCGCGCGGGCGCGCTGTTTGTCTTCTTCGGGCGGCGTCGTACCGCGATGAAGGTTCTGTTCTGCGACCGCTCGGGGGTATGCGTTTATTATAAGCGCCTCGACGCGGGGACGTTTCGGGTTCCGGATCCCGCACTCGAGGGCGACGTTGCCCGGCTGATCGAGGAGCGCGCGTTCGATGATCTGATCGATGGCATCGACATCGAGCCCAGATCGCAGCGTCGCCGCGTTCACTGAGATCGCCGAGCAAGTTCCGGACCACGAATCTTGCGTGCGCGTGATCGATTTTGATCACGCTCGTCTTGCGCGACCTGATCGCGAGATCAAGATGCGTGTCGTGAGTGGCTCGACGAGCACGAACGATCCGACGCTCGCAGTGCGACTCGTCGAGCTCGAAGCGACCGTCGTGGCGCAGCAGGCGGCACTCGAAGCCGAGCGCGAGCAGCGCCTCGCCGTCAAGGCCGAGCGAGATCAGCTTCGTGAGGCATACGAGGCGCTCAAGATCCAAGTCGAGCTCGCGCGTCGGCGCTTGGTCATCGCGAAAGCCGAGCGCATCGACACGACGCAGCTCGAGCTCGAGTTTGCCGCCACGCTCGCAGCGCTCGACAAGCTCGCCGAGCTCGAGAAGCTGCGCCAGCAGCTAAAGGCCGAAACCGAAGCTCGGGCCGGTGCCGATGGCGGATCCAAGCCGACCAGGACCAAGAAGAAGCAGGGCGGACGGTGCGGTCTGCGCAAGATCGTCGGCGAGGAGCGGCTGGAGGTCACCGATCCTGTTTACGAGGGCAAAGTCGAGCGCCTGAGCATCGAAGAGAGTTCTCAGGTTCTGTGGCGGCGCGGTGGCTTGATTCGGGTCGTGTTCGAGCGCGTGAAGTACAAGACGACATCACGTGCCGCGGAGAGCTCCGCGCCTGCGTTGATGCTCGTGCCCGATGCCGTCCCCGCCGACACGGGGTCCGATCTCGCGGTAGCTTCGACGCTCGTGAGTACACCCGACGATCGCGCGAGCTCGGCCAGCGACGCGGCGGCGAACGCTGATGCGTCGCCTGCGATGACCGCACCCACTGTCGATGACGACGCGCCTCGGTACACGACGTCGACGACCGCGTCGGGAATCCCGTTGACGGTGATCACCCCGCCTCGTTCGGTGGCGCTCGCGGAAGCTGTCGATTCGAACGGCGCGACACCGACGATCGTGACAGCGCCGATGCCGCCGCAGATTCTGCCGGGCTCGTATGCGTGCCATCGCTGCTCGCGCACATCGCCAGCGACAAGTTCTGCGACGGGCTCCCTCTATACCGCCAAGAGGATCGGTTCGCGCGGCTCGGCTTCACGATCCATCGCAGCACGATGGCGCGCTGGCTCGAAGAGCTCGGCGCGATCGTCGGCGCGACGATCGTCGAGGCGATGCGCAACGAGGCGCTCGCGACCGCGTTCTGCATCGCGACCGATGCCACTGGCGTGCTCGTGCAGCCGATCCCTCGAAAGGACAAGAAGCGTCAGCCGTGCCGTCGCGCGCACTTCTTCGTCCAGATTGCCGACGCCGATCACATCTTCTTCGAGTTCACACCCGTCGAGAACGGCGAGGTGGTCAGCGAACTGTTCCGCGGCTTCTCCGGGTTCGTTCAGGCGGACGCCAAGAGCGTCTACGATGTGCTGTATCGGCCGCCCGACCCGCGAGATAGCGTTGACGATGAACCACCTGGTCTCACTGTATGCCGCGAGGTCGCGTGCTGGAGTCACGCAAGACGCGGCGTTTGGGAGGCAGCTGTTGCGACCCAGGATGTCGTCGCGCGCGAAGTGCTCGCCCGCATCATGCTCATGTTCAAGCTCGAACGGGTCTGGAACGATCGTGAGCCCGACGAGCGCAAGGCGCTCCGTCATCGCTATCTTCGTCCGCTCGTCGTGTCGTTCTTCGAGTTCGTCGAGATCGAGTACGAACGCGTGAAGCACCAGCGTGGCCTGTTGCGGTCGGCGCTTGGATACTGCGTGCGTCAGAAGGAAGCGCTCATGCGCTTCCTCGTCGATGGTCGTCTTGAAATGACCAACAACAGATCGGAGCTGCAACTTAGAAGGGTCGCGACCGGTCGTAAGGCATGGCTCTTCGTCGGCAGCGATGACTATGGCCAGGCCGCCGGCAATCTCCTCACGCTCATCGCCTCGGCGCGCTTGCACAAGCTCGATCCAGAAGCGTACCTGCGCGACATCTTCCGCGTCCTGCCCTACTGGCCGCGCGATCGTTACCTCGAGCTTGCGCCGCGCTACTGGCAGTGCACGCGCGCTCGTCTCGATCCCGCTGCGCTCGATTGCGAGATCGGGTGGCTAACAATTCCACCCGCCCTGGACACCGCGAAGCCGGCCGCGATCCCAGCGGAGCTACTGGCCGTCCCGGCCGTTCCGCCGCCGTAGCCCGCGGCGTCCCCGGCGCACCCACTACCCCGGACGTTAGCTTCGCGAGACCGTGCTCGTCGACGCAAGGACGGGGTCCGTGCACCGGATACCCTAATTCTTGTCCGTCGTTGTCCGGTCTGTGTCCGGCGACCGGACGTCACGGCCGAACGTCGGACAATACCCGGACACAATCGGAGTTCGTGTCCTGCAGTGTTCGATGGTTGAGCGTCGGCGCGAATCGTGCTCCTCCACGTGCGCGTGAAGGCTCGCCCAGTCCTCCCAGGCAACATCCTGTTCATCACGCGCCGTGTGACTCAACGGCAGTTCTTGCTTCGCCCGGACGAGGAAACGAACAACGCGTTCATCTACTGTCTGGCAGAGGCGGCCCAGCGCTTCGACGTCCAGATCATCCTGGCTCAGATGATGTCGAACCATCACCACACGGCGCTCTACGACCCGCATGGGCGTGAAGTGGAGTTCCGCGAACACTTCCACAAGATGATGGCGCGCTCGCAGAACGCGCTTCGTGGTCGATGGGAGAACTTCTGGTCGAGCGAGGAGTCGTGCGTGATCGAAGTGATGAGCGCCGACGATCTACTCGACAAGCTCGTCTATATCGCGACCAACCCGGTCAAGGACTTCCTCGTCGACAAAGTGCACCACTGGCCCGGCCCGAACTTCGTTAAGGCTCTGCTGAACGGGACGCCGATGAAGGCGTACCGGCCACTGCACTTCTTTCGCGAGAATGGGCCGATGCCGGCCGAGGTCGAGCTGGTACTCGGGCTTCCGGACCACTTCGAAGGCAAAGAGGCGTTCCTGGTTCAGTTCCGCCAACGCATCGCGGCCGTGGAAGACGACCTGGAGCGAGAGCGACAGCGCACAGGACGCGGCATTGTCGGGCGCCGTCGCGTGCTAAGGGCGCGGCCCGAGGACTCCCCGACATCGCGCGAGCCGCGACGAGGGATGCGGCCGCGAGTCGCCGCACGGAACAAGTGGCTCCGCATCATGACGTTGCAGCGGAACAAGGAGTGGCAGCTCGAGTACCGACAAGCGCGGGCAAAATGGCTGCTCGGAATCCCAGCGGTGTTTCCGCCCGGGACTTACTGGCTCCGCCGGTTCGCCGGCGTCACGGTGCGCGATTCGACGCCACTACCGACAACGAATTGAGTTTTCGGCGGCCATGGAAGCAATGGCAGCGAATGCCGGCGTAACCGGCAGGCGCCGTCGCGGCGTGGCGCGGAAGCGCACGAGACGCGTAGCGTCGCGGTCGTTGTGCGCTCGTCTGCGCATTTCACGCCTCGAAATCCGGCGGACGAACGAACTAACGTCGGTCGGGGTCCGTCCGTGTACGGGTCCGTCCGTGTACGTGTGTGCTACATCGCGAACTCGAAGCCCTGCTTCGCGAGCCGGTCGTACTTGCGGCGGTCGAAACGATACAGCCGCGCCGCGCGATGACGAACGCCCTGCTCCACCTCGTCGGTCTCGACGAGCAGATCCATCGACAGGATCTTCTTCCGGAAGTTCCGCTTGTCGAGCTCTGTGCCGAGAATGATCTCGTACAGGCGCTGCAACTGCGTCAGCGAGAAGCGCGGCGGCAAGAGCTCGAAGCCGACCGGCGCGTAGCGCACCTTGCCGCGTAAGCGGTCGTGCGCCGCGGTCACGATTGCCGAGTGGTCGAACGCGAGCTTCGGTAGATCGTCCAGCGGGAACCAGCCGACTCCCATCGCGTCGGTCGCCGCACGGATGCGATGATCGGAGAGCTTCGCGAGCGCGAAGTACGCGACCGTCACGACGCGATCGCGCGGGTCACGATCGAGCGCGCCGAACGTGTACAGTTGCTCGAGGTAGACGTCCTTGACGCCCGCTTCTTCCTCGAGCTCGCGGCGCGCCGCCTCGTCGAGCGTCTCGTCGACGCGCACGAAGCCGCCGGGGAGTGCCCACGCGTGCTGGAACGGCTGGAGCTTGCGCTGGATCAGCAGCACCTTGAGGTCGCCCTCGTCGACGCCAAACACGACGCAGTCGACGGCAAGCGCCGCCCGCGCGTAGGCGTACGAGAAGCTCACGAATTCTCCGCCACATAGGCGCGCAGCTCGGCCAGCTCGCGCTCGAAACCGCCCGAGAGGATCGGGAAGCGGCACCACGAGCGCGGATCGACGTTGCGATCGTCAAGATGGAACGACGGCGCGAGCCGCTCGCGCTTCCACTGGTTGCGGCACCACAGGCGAAAGAAGCGCTCGATCCACGTGGAGAGCTGCACGAGGCTCACGCCGGTGTAGCGCGGGCGCAGCTCCTGGAGCACCTCGACGGGCGTGTGCTTGTCACGGATCGCCGAGTCCTCGACCGCCTCGAGGAAGTCGTAGGGCATGAGGTCCGCCTCGTCGGTCTGCGCGTTCTTGCCGGCGACCTGCGGGCGCAGCTCGGCGGTCGGCGCCTGCACGTTGATGTAGTTGAGGGCCTCGACGCGCTCGAGGCCGACCGGCCCCTTGTGCTCCATCCAGCGCAGCCACTCGCGCAGGTACGTCTTGTCGATGCCACCGAGCGGTGCGAGACCGCCCGAAGTGTCGCCGTCCATCGTCGCGTAGCCGACCGCGGCCTCCGAGCGATTCGACGTGGTGAGCAGGACCGCGCCTTTGAGGTTCGCCAGCATCCAGATCGACGGCGAGCGCACGCGCGCCTGAATGTTCTGCAGCGTCAGGTCGTCCTGCTCCCAGGTCAGCTTCCGACCGAGCGCCTTCTCGAGCGTCGCGATGTACTGCTTGTACTGCGCGTCGATCTCGAGCACGTGGAACTCCGCACCGAGCGCCTTGGAGACCTCCTCGGCCGCCTTCCTCGTGACGCTGCCCGAGTTCTCCGTCGGCTGATATGCGCACGTGAGCAGCGCACCGACAGCGGCCGTGACGTCTTTGCCCGCCTCGATCACTTCGTGCAACTTGCGGCACGTCGGCAAGTGTTGGCGCACGCCGCCCGGTCCGAGCTCCGCGAACGCGAAGCGCGTCATCAGCGAGACGAGCGTCGCGCACGCGGCACTGTCCGCTCCGCCGGACATCGACACCACGTAGCCCTGTGCGCGGCTCTTGCGCAGATAATCCCAGAGACCGAGCGAGACGCAGCGCGCGAACTCCTCTTCGCGAACGGTCGCGCGGTCCTCCCACGACACCGTCGGCTTCAGCGCCATCTCGGGAGCGCGCTTCGGCCACACGAACGCGAACTCGATCACCTGACGATCGGCGTCGTGACGCGGGCGATGCGAACCGCGTCGCGCTTGTTCGCGACGGTTGCCGTCGATATCGACGACCGCGCTCGTCAGCTCCACGTCGTGGAACGAGAACCGCCGGCCACGCGCCGACAGCTCGCCGCCCGACGCGATGAGGCCGCCGCCGTCGTACACGATGCGCCCCGCCTCGTTGCCCATCAGATTTGCGTAGAGGTAGGCGACGCCGAACGCACGCGAACCCTCCACGACGAATCGCTGTCGCACGGCGAACTTTCCGAACGCGAAGTGGCTCGCGGACGGATTGCACATGATGTCGGCTCCGCGAAGCGCGAGGTCGGTGCCCGGCCGATTCGCCACCCACGCGTCCTCGCAGATCTCGAAGCCGATGCGGATGTCGCCGATGTCGAACAACAGGTCGCCGATCGGCCAACGACGTACCGCGCCGTCGGGACCGATGCGTTCGAGCGTGTCGACCTCACCCGCGGGCCACTCCTTGAACCAGCGCGGCTCGTAGTGAATGCCGTCGCCGGCGAGGAACTGCTTCGCGACGAAGCCGACGATCGTCCCGTTCGCGAGGAGCGCCGCGGCGTTGTACAGCGCCTTCTCGTGATAGACGGGCAAGCCGACCGCGACGACCATGCCCTCGGTCAGCACTGCGAGTTGCTCGAGCTGCGCGAACGCGAGGTCCTGCAGGCCGTCCATGAAGAACGCGTCCTCGCAGCCGTAGCCGGTGATCGCCAGCTCGGGGAGACACAACATCGACACGCCGTCGGCGCGCGCGTGATCGATCGCCTGCTTGAGGTGCGCGAAGTTCTCGTCCCACGCGAACGGCGTCTGGTTGACACATGCGACAGCGACCTTGATGAGCCTCATGGAACCTACCTATCGGTTGGAGATCAGATGCTCGGCGAGGAGTGCAGCGGTGCTCGTGACCTGCAGGAAATCGTCAGCGAGCGCGACCGCGCGCGGGTGACTGTCGGTCGTCACGATGCGCCCCAGTAGACCACTCGTGCGGATCTTGGCGAGCGACTCGCCCGGGAACAGGCCGTGCGTCGCGATCGCATCGATCTTCGACGCGCCGGCATCGCGATACGCCGCCGCCGCTCCGAGCAGGGAACCGCCGGTGCGGATCATGTCGTCGTAGATCACGACGTGTTTGCCCGCGACCTGCGCCGACACGCCGGTGACGTTCGTCGAGCTGCCGCTGACGCGCCGCTTGTAGACGAACGCGGCTTCGACGCCGATGTCGTTCGCGAGCGACTCGACCCACTTCGCACGCCCTGCATCCGTGCACGCGAGTACGAAGTCAGCACCCGCCAGCTGGTGCGCCGCCGCGATCACGAGCGGCTTGCCGTACACGTGGATCGGCCGGATGCCGCCCTCGAAGTAGTACGCGATCGACGCGACGTGCAGGTCTAGCATGAACACCTGCGTGCCGCGCGACGCCATCGGGATCGACGACAGCAGCCGCGCGCGCGTCTTCGCCGTGACGATCTCGCCCGCCCGCACAGCGCGCTCCATCGTCGAGTAGCCGTAGAACGGGATCACCATCCGCAGCCGATCGGCCCCGTTGGTGACGAGGCCACACGCGAGGTCATACAGCTCGAGTGTCGAGCCATCGTCGACGGTGCCGCCGATCAGCACGACGTCGCGACCGGCCGGATCGCTGTCGATGCGCAGATAGTGCTCGCCGTCGGGGAACGTCTCGCGCGTGCACGCGCCAAGCTCCCAACCGCCGTGCGCGGCGATCGCCTTACCCAGGTACGCGTACGGCTGGGTGGCATAGACAAGAGGCGTGTTCGTGTTGCTCATCCGCCGAGCTCCCAGCCGCGTTGCGCCGCGATCGTTTTGCCCGAGTACGCGTGCCGATGGTTGGCATCGACAAGAGGCCTGTTCGCATTGTTCATCTGCCGAGCTCCCAGCCGCGTTCTGCGGCGATCACCTTGCCGGCATACGCAAGAGGCGTGTTCGTGGTGCTCATCCGCCTAGCTCCCAGCCGGTTTGCGCGGACGTGCCCAGGTACGCGCAACGCCGATTGGCATCGACAAGAGTTGCTCATGCGCCGAGATCCCAACCGCATCGCGCGGCGATCGTCTTGCCGCACGCACCGGTGACTGTTGCCCATCCGCCGAGCTCCCAGCCGCGCTGCGCTCCCCACGTACGCGTACGCTGGGTTGGCATAGACAGGACGCACGTGTTCGTGTTGCTCATGCGCCGAGCTCCCAGCCGCGCTGCGCGGCGATCGCCTTGCCAGGTACACGTACCGCTGGGCTGCATAGGCAAGACACGTCATTCGCCGAGCTCCCCCTTGTCGATCGTCGTTTCACGGGGCGCAGCGTGTCGGTGGTTCGCGCCCACTCGGCCGTTCGAGGTTGGCTGCCTGTTCACGTTCGACCTCCGCGCTCCCGCGCTTGCGCGATCAGCTCCTGCTTCCGTTCGTGTACGTGTGGATCGAGCCCGACGGGGAACGGCTGCGGGTTCAAGAACCGACGCGTGCGCACCGAGAGCTGCGCGAGCTCGCGTGCTGCGCGTTCGCGCGCCGCCTCGAGCGTGCTCCCACCGACGAGCTCGCCATCGCTCATCCCGGTGACGAGCAGGTCCTCGCTCGCATCGAACGCCGGCGACCACGCGGTCTTCGTCGGATCTTCGATGTCGTGGAGCGTCGCCGCCGCGAGCCCGCGTTCGCTGTCGTAGATGATGTCGCCGACCAGCTCGCCCCCTTGCCGCAGTCGCCGCACCTGGAGTACGCCGGGGTTCGAGATCTTGATCGGCTGCTCGCTTAGCTTGACGGACTCGCGCCACACGCCGTTCGCATCGCGACACGCACCGAGCTTGAACACGCCACCGAGCGCTGGCTGATCGAACGCCGTGACGAGCCGCGTGCCGACGCCGAACGTGTCGATCCTCGCGCCTTGCTCGAACAGCGACGTGATCAGCGTCTCGTCGAGATCGTTCGACGCCACGATGCGCGCGTTCGGGAAGCCCGCCTCGTCGAGGATGCGCCGCGCCTGGGCGGACAGGTGCGCGAGGTCGCCGCTATCGAGCCGGATGCCGGCGAGCTCGTAACCCTTCGCGCGCAGCTCGCGCCCGACGGTGATCGCGTTCGCCACGCCGTTCAGCGTGTCATAGGTGTCGACGAGGAACGTGCAGTTGCCGGGCATCGCGTCCGCGTACGCACGAAACGCCGCGAGCTCGTCCCCGTGGAACATCACCCAGGAGTGCGCGTGCGTTCCCTTGACCGGGATGCCGAAGATCTTGCCCGCGAGTACGTTGCTCGTCGCGGCAACGCCGCCGATGTACGCCGCACGTGACGCGCTGATGCCGCCGTCGATGCCCTGCGCTCGACGCAACCCGAACTCGAGCACCGGTGCACCACGTGCCGCTTGCACGACGCGCGCGGCTTTCGTCGCGATCAACGTCTGGAAGTTCACGATGTCGAGCAGCGCCGTCTCGACAAGTTGGGCCTGCAGGATCGGCCCCTTCACGCGCAGGATCGGCTCGTGCGGAAACACGAGGCTGCCCTCCGGTACGCAGTCCACGGTGCACGAGAACCGCATGTCACGCAGGTACGCGAGGAACCCGTCCGCGAACAGCTGCTCGCCGCGCATGTCGGTGAGCGTCTTCAGATACGCGACGTCCTCGTCGGTAAACCGGAACCGATGCAAGTACGCGAGCGCGGGCGCGATACCCGCTGCGATCGCGAACCCTCCCCCGAATGGCGGGCGCCGATAGGTCAGGTGAAACACCGCCTCGCGCTCGGAAACGCCGGCCTTCCAATACCCCGCCGCCATCGTCAACTGGTACAAGTCGGTGAGCAGCGACAGGGATGTGCCATAGATGCCCAATCCATCACTCTGCTGTGGGCGCTCCATCTGTCCTCCCAGGGCCACGTTAGAGTGTACATTGTACACTAAGTCCGGCGATGTCAACCAGCGATGAAGCGGTTGTGGTCTGGGGCGAGCTGCTCTGGGACCGCTTCCCGGACGGCGCCCGACTCGGCGGCGCTCCGGCCAATGTCGCGTTCCACCTCGGCCAGGCCGGCGGCTGGGCGCGCCTCGTCTCCCGCGTCGGCGACGACGACGACGGTCGCCGCGCCATCGACGACATCTCCGCCTTCGTCGATCCATCGCTGATCCAGATCGATCCCGAGCGCGCGACCGGGGAGGTCACCATTCACCTCGTCGGTGGCGAGCCGCGCTACACGCTGCAACCGGGACGTGCCTGGGAGCGCATCGCATGCACGCCCGCGACGTCGGTCGCGATCGGTGAGGCCGGTGTGTTGATCTACGGCACGCTCTCGCAGCGTACGCCCGAGGGCCTCGCTGCGTGGGAGGGAGCGATCGCCGCTGCAGGCCCCGGCTGCATGAAGGTGTGCGACGTGAACCTGCGCCGCCGCGCTGATGGCGTGATGATCGAGGATCCGCACGTTGTCGCGCGTGCACTCGCCGCCGCCGACGTCATCAAGGTGAACGACAAGGAGCTCGCGACGCTGGCGCAGACGTTCGGCTGGGCCGATCCGATCGCGGCGCTCCTCGCCGGCGTATCGACATCGCCGGCGAACTCGAACGCCATGGAGCCTGCACTCGCGTCATCGCCCTCGCGATCGACCGCGTCGGTGTCGCGTGCGCCACTGGCAGCTTCTCCGTCCTCGTCGACCGCTTCCACCACATCGACGGACTCGTCGACACCCTCGGTCGCAACCTCCGAGGCGGCGCATCGCGCCCGCAGGGTGCTGGCGATCACGCACGGCGCCGCGGGCTCGACGCTCTACGGCGATGGCGCGCCGATCGAGATCCCGGGCGTGCAATCGCGCCCCGGCGGTGACAATGTCGGCTGCGGTGATGCGTACGTCGCGCTCCTGGTGCTCGGGATGACGATGGGCTTCGATCTCGCGACGTCTGGACGGATCGCGGCGCGCTGGGCAGCCGCGGTCGCGAGCGTACGCGGCGCGACGCCGGTGTTCGAGGAGCACGAGATCGCCCACATGCTGGAGCTCGAGGCGTGAGCGAGCCAGGCGGTGACGACGAGCGCGACGGCGACGCGATTGCCGCATCGCCCGAGCGCACATCCCGCGACCACGACGCTGCACCGATCAACGAACCCGACGACACGGTCGCATCGAGCGCGGACAATGCTGCCTCGAGTGATGGCATGCGCGGCGACCAGGCAACGCCGGTCAACGATGCCGCCTCGAGCAACGAGAAAGCGGCATCGAGCGATGTTCCCGCCGCCTCGAGCACCGAGAAGGCCGCCTCGAACGAGGGCACCCGCCAGGCAACGTCGGCGTCCGCCGACAACGCCGCATCGAGCTTCGACCGAGCGACACCGAGCGATGACACACACAGCCAGCCGGCGAGGACAGCACCGGCCGACGACAAGACTTCACGGGGTAACGAGTCGCGGTCACCCGAGGAGCGCAGTAAGCGCCCTGCCGCCGCACGCAGCGCGAAGCGCGACAAACATCGCGTGCGCCCCGAATCCGAGCCTACGCTCTCGACCACCGAGCCACCCGACTCGTTCGACAAGGCGCTCGCGTGGCTGGCGACGAAGGGCGCGCTACCCGCTCTCGGTCTACTCACACTCGTCGTCGCGATCACCTATGCCGGCATCTTTCGCGGCGAGGTCGCGGGCGATGACCTCACGTTCCACTTCGCCGAGAGCCGCCGCCTCGCGGACTGCATCGCCGCGGGCGACTGGGACTTCTGGAACCCGTCGGCGAATGGCGGATTCGCGAGCGCGTATTACTACCAGGTCATCCCGCAGATGGCGTCGGCAGTACCGACGGCGATCTTCGGTCATCACCTGTTCTGGTTCCAGCTCTCGATCTTCCTGCCGCTCGTGCTCGCGCCCGCGTGCGCGTACAAAGGCATGCGCCTCCTCGGCGCGGTCCCGTGGCAAGCGTTCGCTGGCGCGTTCGCGATCGCGTTCACCATCGGCGCCTCGCGCTGGGGCTTCTCTGCCGACGGCACGTTCAGCGTCGGTCTCTACACGCAAACGTGGGCGTTCGCCGCGTTCCCGATGGCGTATGGCTACGCCGTCCGCTGGTCGCTCGAGGGCAAAGGCCTCCACTGGGCCGTCGCGTGGGGTGCGTTCGTCGGTCTGTGCCACCCGTTTGCCGTCATCGGCATGGGCATCGCATTGCTCGTCGGCTTCGTCGGTCAGGTCATCGCGCACTTCTTCGTGATAGGCGTCGCCGGGTTGACTCCGAAGGTGACGCGCCGGCCGCCCCGCGCGCTGCACGTCGAGCTCGCTCGTCACGCGGTGTTCGCGGTGCTCCTCGCGATCTCGCTGCTGCCGATCCTCGTCCCGCTCCTCGCCGACTACGCGGGCTTCGGCGGCTTCCCGCACCGCGTGAACGACGAGGTGGGTCCCGGCTTCAAAGAGCTCGGCAAATGGATCGTGCGTGGTCAGCTGTTCGACATCGATCGCTTGATGGTGATCACCGGGCTCGTGCCGATCGCCGTCATCTTCGGGCGCGGCAAGATGCTCGGCTGGCTGTGGGTGCCCGGGCTCGTGTTCGCGCTTCTGCTCGGTCTCGGTCCGCACCTGGGCAAGACCGGCGACGATCTGCTTCCGGCGGTGCGCTTCCTCGGTGCACTCCAGATCACCGTCGCGCTCGGCGTCGCTGCGGGCACGTATTCGATCCTCGCGTGGCTGTGGAACGTGCCGGACGGATCACGGCGTGCACTCTACGTGCGCTACGGCTTCGTGATCGCGCTCGTGATCACCGTCGGCGTGATGCTCCTCGCCATCGCCGCCGGTTACGTGGACGACAAGGTCTTCACGATCGCGCGGCGCATCTCGTTCGATGCCGTGGACTCGGTCTGGGTTGCGCGCGTCCTCTGCATGATCCCGATCGCCATCGTACTGGTCCTCGTGCCCGCCGCCGAACGTGGCCTCTCCACGCTGTACGGGATTCGCACGGCGATCTGCGCGCTGGTCGCGGTCGTCGTCGTGTCGATGGCGCCTCCGACGACGATGCGCCAGGCGAAGCGCGTCCGCATCCTCGCCGAGCAACCCGGCAAGTATCGCGACGACATGATGAAGATCATCGACTTCATCGAGACCCAGCCCGACGGACGCAAGCAGGTCGGCCCCGGTGCGGAGAACCACTGGTGGAATCTCTTGAGCTACGTCTACGGGCGCATCCCGTCGCTGCTGATGATGGGCGGCGGCGGACTGCAGGCGAGCCCGAACTACGACTTCTTGTGGAGCGTGCGCGACTTCGCGAAGCTCGCGTGGGTCTACGACACGCCGTACATCGTGTTCGAGACGGAGAAGGGCACCACCATCGCCGTCGGTGAAAATCTCTTCACGTCCGGTAAACACACGGTGCGTCTCTACAAGAGCGACGGGCTCGTCTCGCCGATCCAGATCACCGGCGTTCTACCGGAGACCAAGAAGGACGCGCGTGCGTCCGGCATCGCGTGGCTGCGCAGCGAGCTGCCGATGAAAAATCGCCACCTCGTCTACCACGGGTGGGGCGGCAAGACCGACGAGCCGAAAGCGACGGTGAAACGATCGTGGCGCCAGGACTCGCCCGGTGACGAAGCAGACATCGTCGCCGAGGTCGAAGTCACTGCGCCGACGACGTTCGTCGCACGCGAGAGCTGGCACCCGAGATGGCGCGTCTACATCGACGGCAAGCCGGCGAAGATGCGGCGCGTGACGCCCGATTTCCCCGCCGTCGATGTACCGGCCGGCGCGAAGCTCGTGCAGTTCCGCTTCGAGCGTCCGTGGTGGGCGCAGGCGGTGTGGCTCGCGTGGCCGCTCGCCGTGCTCGCCGCGTGGTTTGGACTTCGCCTCCTCGCGCGGTTCAGCGCACGCGCTCGATCAGCGTGACGCGGCCGGGGAAGTTCGTGCGCTCCTCGTAGGTGCCACCCGCATTTGCCGTGACGAGCGACGTACCCGTGCCCGAGGTCTTCGGCACGAGGAGGTACGGGCGTCCGTCGATAAAGAACGTGTCGCCCGGCGTTCCGACCGTCGCGACCTCGTCGGTGAGCTGCTCGGTGATCAGCGAGTTGTCGAGATCCGTTGTCTGCGGAGTCCACCGCGTGCCCGCGTCCCACTCCGCTTGCGTGTCGAACCTCGAGGCATCGCGCGCCCACGTGATCACACGGTTGCCGAACTGTTTCGGTCTCGTCGCGGACGCGCGCGGCGACGTGAGCGCGTCCATGTTCGAATAGAAGTTGAAGTCGATCTCGTTCGGCATCGTCTGGACGACCTGCACGAGGCAGTTCGGCGAGATCTGCGGCGTCGCGATGTCGTAGAGCGACCCCGAATCGCCGAGGATCAACAGCGTGTCATCGGCAAGCCGCGCGAACAGATGCGACCGCGCGCACCGGCCGGAGCGAAGCGACATCATGGCGTCCATCGTGATCAGCTGTTGCCCTTCGAACGCGAATTGGGCGATGTACATCTCGCTCTCGATGAACGTCGGAGAGCCCGCGCGTACGAAGTAGTACGGCATGTAGACGATGTCGCCGACCTTGACCATGCCCGTCGGCACGACGAAGTGGTCCGTGAACTCGATAGTCGCGTAGTAGATCGGCGTCGACACCGTCATCGTATCGACGTTCATCGCGTAGACCTCCGCGCGCGACCGCTCGAAGTACCAGACGTGCTGATCGTTCAGCACCGCAAACGAGTCGTCGAACATCATCACGTTCGTGCTCGTGAAGCTGACCAGCGGCGGCTCCTCGACGAGCGAGTAGTCCACGACACCGAACCGCCGAACCGTGCGATCCGTCGCGACGAACACCTTGCCACCCGCCACGAACACGCGCGTACCGGCGCCGAACATCCGCGCACCGGTCAGATCGAGCTCTCCGTACACGTCGAGCGAGCGAACCACGGCCACCGTTGTCTCCGTACCGTCGAGCGTCGTGTGCGCGACGACATATGCGCCGTTCTCGAGGTCCGCGTCGATCGGCGCGTCGAAGTCAACGAGCGCGTCGAGGCCGCCCGGGTCGGGATACTTGCAGGCGGCGAGGATCACCGCCGCCACGACCGCGATCGATCGACCGCCGCACGGGCGTGCTATGCCGCCGACGTTCGTCGGGCTTGTCAATCGACGCGCCCCAGGAGCGTGATCTCGCCCGGCGGGAAGAAGCCCACCTCGTCCCAGTCGCCGCCCCCGATGTCCGCGCGGATCGCGCCGCCCGGCATGTTGTCGTCGCGCTTGTTCACCACGAAGTACGGCGTGTCGTTGATCGTGTAGGCGCGACCCGGCCCGCCGATGTTCACGATATCGCTGCTGACGATGGCGCTTTCGAGATTGCCCAGTACGAGATAGTGAGGCCGCCACCGCGATGTCGCCTGGTACTCCGCCAGCGTCGCGAACGAGCCCGTCTCGCGCGCCCACAGGTACGCGCGCTCCGGCGTTCGCGCGAATGCGTAGCTGCCCCAGACATCATTGTCCGTGAACTGGTTGATCGGCCAGAGCTGCGTGTCGATGACGTTGGGAGGGTTCGTCTCCACACGGACCAGACAGTTCTCCGGCGCGGCGCTCGGCATCCCGAACTGCTGGTAGTACGACGAGTCGCCGACGATCAGCACAGCGTCGGTTATTTGCTCGACGCCGACCATCTGCGCACGAATGCATCGCGTGTCGTGCAGCAACGGCTGGAGTCGTCGACCCGCGTCGATGCGTAGCACTGTCATCTGCGTCTCGTGCACCAGCGGGTTCGCCGGATCTTCGTAGTACATGCCGACGTACAGATCCTGGTCGCGCTGCACGGCGCCGGTCCACGTGACCGTACGACCCGCGACATCGGCGGCGGCCAGCGAGATCGTCTCGATGACCTGCATCGTGTCCAGCTCGACGAAGAACGCGCGGTCGCCGACCTGATCGAAATAGTAGGCCTTCGTGTCGATGACGACCCACGAGTCCTCGAACTCCGTGATGCTCAGCGGCGCGAAGTCGAGCGTCGCGACCTCGGCCAGCCCGCCAAATCCGTCATGCCTCAGCTTGCGCAGTGTGCCATCGGTCGTCGCGACGAACACGAACTCGAACAAGGTGAACACGCGCGCACGTCCGTTGTACTCCTCGACGACGGGCCAGCTCTCGAGCGCGCCGAACGAGGGTGTCTCCGTCAAGTAGACCTTGGTGCTGCTCGAGGTCTGATGGACGACGATGTTCGTCGTGATGCTCGGTCCACCATCGAGCCCACCCGGATCGGGGTACTTGCACCCCGCGGCGACGACCAACGCGATCCACCCGAACCGTGACACTGACGACGATCTTACTACGGAGTGCCGATGTCAGAGCCACTGCCGGCATTCGCACTCGTGCTCGGGCTCACATCCTCGACGGCGGGGAGCTCGTCGGCCCGAGGCATCGGGAGCACCGTCTTCAGGCTGCGAAGCATCCACGGCTGCGTCTTCGAGCCCCGATAGAACGTGAACATCGTGCGCACGCCGTTGGACCGCGTGTACTCCGAGATGACGTCGAACGACGCGTTCGTGCCGCCGATGACACGCGCCTCGCTCACCGACAGGATCCGGATGAAGTTGCCGAGGATCTGCGCGTGCTCGCGCTGGATCACGACGAAGCGCTGCTTCTCCTCCTGCTGCTGGAACACCTGCGTCGCCTCGTCCCAGACCTGCTCGTATTTCCCGTCGCGCAGCTGCTCGAGGATCTTCGTCGACGCGACGTTTAGATCGCAGGACTTCGCCATCGGGTCCTTGCACGCCTGTACCCGCTCCTCGCGCTGCGCCTGCGTGATCTGGAGCTCCGGCGGCAACTCTACGCCCACGCCGAGCAGCTTCCACACCCCGCGGTCCTCGTGGACACTGACCGATGCCTTGCACTTCGCCGTCTCGTACGCGACGGTGAGCAGCACGCGCCCGACGCGCCCCGTCGGCCCGCGCGTCACGAGGCTCTCGTTGACCGCTGTGATCTCCTTGAAGTTACCGACGGTGGCGGCGAGGTCACGCATCTCGTCGGCGAACCTCTCTTTGTGCACCATCTCCTGAAAGCGCGGCGACGCGTTGTCGTAGACACGTTCGATGCCTTCGGCGCCGCTCGCGAGCTCGACGAGGATCTTCTCGGCGACCGGGCGAAAGTCCGGGGTCTCGCTGCCCTTCACCTGGAGCGCGACGATGACGACGATCCACGCGGCAACGAGGACGAAGCCGACGATCAGGCTCCGGAACAAGAGCCGGCCGCGGCGCGTGCGTGCGACGCGCGGGAGGTTCTCGATCGACTCGCCGACGTTCTGGATGCTCTCGCCGAGCCTGGTGACACCGGCGCCGACGATCGGCACCGCCTTCGAGGCCTCGCCGAGCTTGGTGACGCCCTCGCCGATCTTGTCGACGCCCGTGCCGATCGCGCTGACGACGACTCCCGCCGTGTTCTTGGCCGCGTCGGTCAACCGTTTCGTGCGAGTACCGACCGGGCTGGTCTCGAGCGCAGCCACGGGATCCGGCGTGCCGTCCGAGACCTTCGGTGTCGGTCCGGACACGGTCACGTCGAAGGAACCCGACGTCGCCGCGCTGCCGGCTGCGGGGATCGCGGACGAGCTGTCCGTCGAGACGTCGATCGACCCCGATGACTCGGACGACCTGTCCGCGTCCTTGGGTGCGTCCTTATCCTCGGGGGTCGACAACGAGGCCGATCATGACATGAAGAAGCGCGCGACGATGTTCTCCGCGACTTCGCGTCGATACGTCGCGGTCGATCGGATGTCGTCGATGGGCTTGATCGCGCCGCGGAGTGCGCTGCGCGCCGCGTCGGCCGCGTGGGCGAGCGACAGCCCGCGCACCGCATCTTCGACGGCGGCGACGCGGATCGGCCGATCGGCCACTGCGCCGAGGGCCACACGCGCCGACACGACCGTCCCTCCATCGAGCGTGATCGCGGCGGCTGCCATCACCTTCGAGATCGACTGCGCGCGACGCGTTCCGACCTTGCGCCACGTCGTCCGCGTGGACGCCGGCGGAAGCGGAACGTGCGCCGCGATGATCAGCTCGTCCGGTGCGAGGAGCGTCTTGCGATAGCCGGTGCACCACGTCGCGTATGGCACGCTGCGCCGGCCGCGCGGCGATGCGAGCTCGAGCTGCGCGTCGAGTGCGAGCAGCACGGGCAGCGAATCACCGACCGGCGAGGACGTACCGACGTTTCCGCCGAGCGTCGCGCGCGCTTGGATCTGCAGCGCACCGATCTCGCGGGCCGCGAGCGCGAGCGGCGCGAGCTTGTCGCGAATCGTCGGGTGGCGCACGACCTCGTGCCAAGTCGTGCCCGCCCCGATCACGATCGCGGTGTCCTCGACGCGGATGAAGCCGATGTCCGGCAGCCGCCACAGATCGAGGATGCCGATCGGCTCGGGCTTGTGGTTCGCGTTGACCATCAGGTCCGTACCACCGGCGAGCAGCATCCAGTCCGGATGCGCCGCTCGCAGCGACACCGCCTCCTCGAGATCGCGCGGGCGCCTGTAGTCCGTCATTTCGCAGCGACCTCGCGAGCGGCTTCTATCACCGCGTCGACGATCAGCTGATACCCGGTGCAACGGCAGATGTTGCCCGCGAGCAGCTCGCGTACCTTCGCGCGCGCCACCGAGCTGTCGCTGTCATCGATCAACCGATGATCGATTAGATGCACCGCACACACGGCGATGCCCGGCGTGCAGATGCCACACTGCGCGCCGCCGCACCGCACGAGCGCCTTCTGGACGGCGTGCAGCATCTCGCCGTTGGCCAAGCCTTCGACGGTAACGATCGATCGATCGTGACACTGTCCGACGGCGACGAGGCACGAGTTCACGGCCTCGCCGTCCATCATTACTGTACAGGCGCCACACTCACCTTCCCCGCAGCCTTCCTTGGTGCCGGTCAGACGCAGGTCGTCGCGAAGCACGTCGAGCAATCGCTTCCACGGCGAAACATCGCCGACGGTGTGCGACGCGCCATTCACCTCGAGCGTGACCTTCACGAGGCACCTCGCAGCGCCGCGCGAACGGCTTCGGGCGAGATCGGGAGCGCATCGAATGCAATGCCGAGGGCGTTTTCGACGGCGTTCGCGACCGCTGCCGCGGGTCCGTCCATCGGGATCTCGCCGACGCCCTTCGCACCGCTCGGACCGAACGGGTACGGACACTCGACGATGATCGTCTCGAGCTCGGGCGCGTCGGCGAACGTGGGCACGATGCAGTTCGTCATGTTCGCGTTCGCGACCCGGCCATCCTTATAGATCACGTTCTCGAGCACGGCCCAGCCCAGTGCCTGCAACGTGCCGCCCTCGATCTGCCCCTTCACGACGCTCGGGTTGATCGCCTTGCCGACGTCGATCGCCTGCACGCAGCGATCGATCGTGACCTCGTACGTGTCGAGATCGACCGACACGTCGACGAGGCACGCCCCCCAGCCGTAGCAGGGATACGCCGCGCCCGTGTATGTCGCGTCGTCGAAGTGGATGCCCGGCGGGGGCACGTATTGCTTGGTCTCCGTGACCTCGCCGCGCGCGGCGCGTGCCTTCGCGACGTCGAGGAACGGCGCGCCTGCCATGTCGTTCTCCTCACCCCATGCGAGCACGGTCTGCTTCAGCGCGAGCGATGCTTGCTGCACGAGGCCGCCGACGACCATACACGTTCGGCTCGCGACCGTCGGGCCGGAGTCGGGCACGAGCGCCGTCGACGGATCGACGACGACGACCATGTCGAGCGGCACGTCGAGCGTCGCGGCGCAGATCTGCGTGAACATCGTGATCACCCCCTGCCCGATGTCCGTCGAGCTCGAGCGCACCTCGAAGCGGCCATCCGTGGTGAGCGCGATCGTCGCCTTGCCCGCGAGGCGCTGCTCGCCACTGCCCGTGAAGCCGGCGCCGTGAAAGTAGAAGCACACGCCGCGGCCGCGCTTGATCGGGGCGCCCGTCGGTCCCGTGCCATCGCGCGTCGGCGCCGCGCCCGCGCAGCCCTCGATCGCCGCGAGCACTTCATCCGTACCCACCGACTCGCCGAGCAGCTGTCCCGTCGACGTCGTGTCCCCGGCGCGCAGCGCGAGTCGCTTGCGCAGCGCGAGCGGATCCTCGCCGAGCGCGAGCGCGAGCTTCTGCATCTGCCGTTCGTAGGGGAACGTCGTCTGCGGCGCGCCGAAACCGCGGAACGCACCGTGCGGCGGATGGTTCGTCTGCATGACCCGGCCGCGCACGCGCGTGGTGGCGCACTTGTACGGCCCCGCCGCGTGAAGCACGCCGCGCGACAGCACCACCGGCGACAGCGTGAGATACGCGCCGCCGTCCATCACGCAGTCGATGTCGATCGCGAGGATGTCACCGCGCTCGTCGATCGCCATGCGATGGCGCGTCCATGCCGGGTGCCGCTTCGTCGTCGCAGCGATGTCCTCGTCGCGGTCGTACGTCATCTTGACGGCACGCCCCGCCTTGTGTGCGAGCACGGCGACGTGTGCCGCGAGCATCGACGGGTACTCCTCCTTGCCGCCGAACCCGCCACCGGTCACCGATTGTGTGATCACGACGCCGTCGCCCTCGACGCCGAGCAGCGGCTTCATCGCCTTGTGCACGTAGTACGGGCACTGCATCGAGCCGACGATGTACGCGCGGCCGTCCGCCCACTCCGCCATCATCGCCTGCGGCTCGATGTACATCTGCTCCTGCGGTGATGTGTAGTAGTCGCCCTCGATCACGCGCGCGGCCTTCGCGAACACCGCGTCGAAGTCGGCATCGGTCGCGTGGCCCTTGCGGATCAGGAACTGCTTGAACACCTTCTCGGACTTCGTCACGTCGAAGTTCGGCGTCAGCTCGCGAATCCGCGGCGTCACGTGTTTGATCGCCTCGAACGCGAGCTTGCGCGTCGGCGCTGCGACGATGGCGATCGCCTCGTCGACGTGCATCACGTGGGCGCCGATCGCCACGAGCGCGGGCTGATCTTCCTCGATCAGGTAGATCGTGTTCTTGCCCGGTATGTCCCCGGCCGTCGCGACGACGACCTGGCTCCAGTCGAACGCGGGATCGAGGTCGATCCCCTCGAGCACGCCATACGCCACCTTCGAGCGAACGGTGGCGCCGTGCCACACACCGGGCGCGTCGAGGTCGTCGAGGTAGCGCGCACGCCCCGTGACCTTCGCGACACCGTCGACACGTGGCACCGACGCGCCGACGGGAGGAACGATCACGGGATCCATCGCCGGATCTAACCGTGTCTCCCCTCGGGAGTAAACGTCAGCTCGGCGTGGGTTTCAGTGGTTAGCGCGTCCTCGTCGCCGTGCTCGCACGTTTGTGCAGCCTCGGCGCCGGAGCCGCCGCTCGCACCTGGCCGAACGAGCTCTGCATGACGATTCGCCCGGTCGCGCCGACGACGAGCGTGAGCGGGCCCTCGATCGAGAGGACGCCCGGACGCACGGCGTTGTAGCCACCGGGGACCTTCGCCGTGGTCAGGTTCTCTGTGTACACGAAGTCACCGGTGATCGCGTTGTATTGCGCGATGTCGTTGGGCAGCACCGGGTACACGAGGCTCGCTCCCGACGGAACGCCGGCGACGGTCCACCGCCAGTCGAGGAGCGTGGGGCGATTGCGGCTGCCGGTGATATCCGCGACCGCGAGATCGGGAATCGCACCCGCCGCCTCCTCGGTCCACGTTATGGTGTGCGTGGCGATGTCGAACTGCGCATCGGAGGTGAACCCGCGCAGCAGCGTGTTTGCGAACGTGAACGTCGCCGGATCGGCGATCGGCTTCCAGTCGATGACCTGCTGCTGGCCATAACTCGTGCCGCCGAAGCTCGAGTGCCAGATCTGTGTCGTGTTCGCCGGAACGGGCCTCGAAAAGCTCCACGAGGCGCTGTTGCTGCCGACTCCGAGCCCGCTGGTCTCTCGCCACACGAGGCCATCCGACGTCGCGAGGTAGGACGCTGCGTCGATGAACGTGATCCCGTCGGGGACGTCGTTGAACGCCGCGCTTACCTGCGCGCTATCGGTGTACGCGCCCGTGATGTCCATCGTCCCCGCGGCGGTGAGCGGTGCGTTGTCCACGAACACCCAACCCATGCTCGAGCCGCTGCCGTCCTCCGACTCGATCAACACGTCGGCCGTCGTCGTGCACTCGAAGTCGAGGCTCACCTGCGGGCGATCCATGCTGCCCGAGCCGAGGCTCATGAACTGCGGGTTGCCGCCCTTCGAATTCATCTCCAAACAGTTCGTCCACAGCGCATGCGACGACGCGTTCAGGTGCGCGTCCGCGATCACGTTCATGAACGTCACCGCAGAGCGCTGGTTGTTCTGCGTAAGCGTCAGTCGATCTCCTGGCTGGACGCCCGCGATCGTCTTGATCTCGTCCTGTCGGACACCCGCCACCACCGTGAACGGATTGACGACCGTGACGAACGCGTTCGGCGCGACGACGGCCTCCGCGATGCCGTTCACGTCGGTCGGGACCTTCGCGACGAGCGAGCTGTCCGCGTTCTGGAAGTACACGTTGACACCCTCGACCCCGCTGCCATCGCGCGTGATCGTCAGCCGCGCCGCGGCCGGTGTATCCGGCGCATCGGGCATCGCGCCGTCACTGCCACCGGGCGGGGCGTCGGGCAGCTTGTTGGCGCCTCCGTCGTCACCACAGGCGACGATCGCGGCGACTCCTCCAGACAATAGACAGACGATGACTCGAGAAGCCCTCATTTCCCCATCGTACTCGGCGCCGCCTCGAAAACGCCAGCTTCCTCGACGTCGCCTCGGTGACTCCGATGTGATCGCGCGCATACAATGCCCGCGTGCGCACCATCCGCCTCGGCGATCGGACCGTCTCCACGGCCGGCTGTGGTGATGTGTCACTCGACATCGCGGCGTCTCGCGGCGTCGATCGACGCGACACCGAACGTGCGCTCACGGTCGCCCTCGAGCTCGGCTTGTCGATCGTGGACGTACACCCCGGCGAGGACGATGCCGAGCGGCTCGCGGGCGAGGTGATCCGAACGCTGCGACTGCGCGACACGGTGGTCACGTCGACGACGGTCCCTCTCCGTGCGGGTCGCGACACGCCGATCGAGCGCCTGCCACCCGCGTACCTCGTCGCGCGCGTCGAGGCCGCGCTGCGTACCACGAAGCTCGACGCGCTACCGCTCGTGCAACTGCCGCTGCGCCCCGCGTGGCTCTCGTCGAAGGTGTGGCTGGAGCTCGAAGGTACCGCCGCGCGCCTGATCCGCGAGGGCAAGGTGCTCGCGTGGGGCGTTCGTCTCGACGCCGATGAACACCCGGATCGGGAGGCAGGCGCGCCGAGTGGGCAGGGCTCGCACGAGTCGGGGCGTGCGAGCGATCGCGACGAGCCGCCGCCCGAACGACGCGAGATCTCCGCCGAGCTTCGCGCACTACTCGCGATCCCGTGGTTCGTATCGCTGTCCGTGCCGTACAGCCTGTGCGATCGCGGCGCGGAGCCGCTGATCGCCGCTGCAACCGCGCCCGTCCCCTCTGGCCCCGAGGCGCCACCCGTCGCGCAGGCGCCGCCATCGTCGTCGCTGATCCTCAGCGCGTTCGACATCACCGCGCCCATTCCGACGCTCGCGGCGCCGATGCGCCGTAGTACACCGCTCGCCGTGTTCGCGCGCCACCCGCTCGCGGGCGGGGCGCTCGCGGGCACACTGGGTCCGGGCGCGAAGCTCACGCAGCGCGACGACCGCAACGTGCTCGATGCCGTCGCACTCGATCGCATCGCGCTCCACGTCGCGCGCCTGGCACCGCTCGTTCGCACCGTGCCGCCGGCCGCGCGCGCCACGGATGCTTCGCGCGCGCTACTCGAACGCCACCGCACATACGAACACGTGGGCGCGGTGACGCTCGCGGAGCTCGCGTTGCGCTACGTCATCGACCACGGTGCGATCGCCTTGCCGCGGTTGCATCGCCACACGAAGGTGACCGACGCGTTGATCGCGGCGGCCTCCGATCCGCTTCCCGAGCGGGCAATCGCGTGGATTCTCGACGGGAATTGAAGTCCGTACTGGCGACACTGCTCACGCGTTCAGTATACTGACGACATGAACTCGAGAGACGTCTCGAACCCGCTCCATCGCTTTCGCGAGGTCGCGCTCGCGTACGACGAGGGCGAAGGACCACCACCCACGAAGATCACGCTGCTCGAGGATCGCTCGACGTCGATCCTCAGCGAGAACGACTCGCCCGACCTGAGCTTCCGCTGGAGCGCGAACCCGTACCGTGGATGTCTTCATGCGTGCGCGTACTGCTACGCCCGCCCGACCCACGAATACCTCGATCTTGGAGCCGGCACCGACTTCGACACGAAGATCGTCGTCAAGTGCGAGGCGCCCGCGTTGCTCCGCGCGGCGTTCGACAAGCCGCGCTGGCAGGGCGATCTCGTCATGTTCTCGGGCGTCACGGATTGCTACCAGGCGATCGAGAAGGAGCTCGAGGTGACAAAGCGGTGCCTCGAGGTCTGCCTGGAGTATCGCAACCCCGTCAGCGTGATCTCCAAGAGCACGCTCGTCGAGCGCGACATCGATCTGTTCCGCGCACTGCGAGATCACGCGCGGTTTCACATCGCGGTGTCGCTTGCGTTCGCGGACAACGAGATGGCACGCGCGATCGAACCGTGGGCCCCATCGCCCGATCGCCGGTTCAAGGTGATCGAACGGCTCGTCGCGGCGGGGCTGTCCGTCAGCGTCATGGTCGCCCCCGTGATCCCCGGAGTGAACGACAGCCAGATGGTCACGGTGCTCGAGCGCGCCGCCGCGGCGGGTGCGACGAGCGCCGGCTGGGTGCTGCTGCGGCTTCCCGGAGCGGTGAAGACCGTGTTCGAGGAGCGCATTCGCGCGACGATGCCGCTCGCGGCAGAGAAGGTGCTGCATCGGATCCGCGAGACTCGTGGCGGCGAGAAGCTGTACGACGCCCGGTTCGGCACGCGCGGGCGCGGCGAGGGCCCGTACGCCGAGACGCTCGCGATGATGTTCGACACCACGTGCGCGCGCCTCGGTCTGAACCGACGTGACGAGAGCGCGTATGACGATCGCGTCACGTTCCGGCGCCCTCCCCCTCGAACGAACCAGTTGTCGTTGTTCTGAATCAGATCGGCTAGCATGCCGGCCATGAGTCGTTCGCTCGCCCTCGTCGCGCTCGCGGCGTGTGGTGATGGCGTGACGCTTCCCGACGCGTCGACGCGAACCGACGGTCTGGACCGTGGCCGCGTGGTGGTGCGCGTGCTCGGACCGAGCAGCGGCTTCGAGACCGTCTACTTCCAAGACGCGGACTCGACGATCGCGCTCGCGACGCGGACGAACGAGGCCGGCGAAGCGGCGGCGCTGATGGCCGCCGGCGGCTTCGTGACGGTCATCAGCAACAACAGCGTCTACACGTGGACGGGCGTCGTACCCGGGGACGAGCTGGAGCTCGATCTCTCGTTCGCGACGTTCGACGGCGACTTCCCGAACGTCAGCGTGCGCATCGATCCGATGAACGGCGCGGAGCAGTACTACCTGTTCTCGCGCTGCGAGAGCTTCCGCGAGGTGAGCGCGGCGATCGATACGCCGATCATGCCGTTCTTCGATCCGTGTTTGTCTACGACGGACCTCGTGCTCGTCCCTATATCTGGCTCCTTGGGGATCGGATACCGGACCGCGAGAAATGTCGACCTGTACGGCGGCGGCACCGTCGACATGCGCGGACCGTACGAGCCATTCGCGACGTCGGTCGAGGTTGTCGGTCCGGCGGACGAGTTCATCACCGTGCGCCAGAAGCTCGCCAACAACCTGTTCACCGCGGACACGTCCGCGCTGATCGACAGCAATCATCGCGTCGTCGTTCCGACGAGAATGGCTGTGATTCCGGGCGTCACCCTCCAGTCCACGGTGTTTGCATTCGGTGGCGCGCTTCCGAAGAAGGATGGCGAGAACGTGCTTTCGACCTCGCTGGGCGCCTACGTGTGGGGCCCGGCGAGCAACTCGACGATGGTCGATCTGACGACATCAGCACCGCGCGCCTTCACGAGCAGGCCCGAGCTCGACCTCACGAGCTACACGCTCGATTGGTCCGAGTCGACCGGCGGCGACGCGGGCGACGCTGTTTGGGTGCGGATGGGGATCGGCTCGTTCAGCTGGACCGTGATCGCCCGGCACACCGACGAGACACTCCTGCAACTGCCGGTTCTGCCCCATCCGGACCTGCGCCCGGTCGCCGAGACCTTCTTCGTCAGCGGCTTCGCGGTCGTCACGATGGATGGCGGATACGATCGTTTGCGTTCCTACCTTCTCGGACATTGGAGCCCATCCGACGGGCTGTACTGGCCGATGCGAGAAGCTTCCGGTCGCGTGAACTTTCGCAGCCTGAACTAGGCGCGTATCATGGTGGTGAATGCGTGCACTGCTCGTCGCAGTGATGTGCGCCGGCTGCTATGGCGATCAGCTCGACTCACCCCCAGATGCGGGTGATCTGGCCGATCCGCGCGAGCTCGTGACGCTGCAGTTCCTCGCGGATGCGGTCGATCTCTCTGGGTTCCCCGTTTATTTCCAGAACGCAGACTCGACGCTGGCGACGGCAACGCGCACCGACGCCGACGGACGCGCGCGTGCGCGGATGCTACCCGGCGGCTTTGTCACGATCGTGCTCCCGAACGGCAGCATGTTCACCTACGCCGACGTTCGCGGCGGCGACACGTTGATCGTGAACCGCGCGGACAACAACACCGAACGCAAGGAGATCCAGGTGACGCTGCCGCCGAGCCCCGGCGCGAACGTCTACACGCTGTGGACGAACTGCGGTGCGACGCGACTGGATGCCGATCTGATCGAACAGGCGATGCCGCAACAGGCGATGCTGATCGGATGCGGCGCCATCAGCGACATCGTGGTCACGGCGAGCTCGACGGAGCCGCAGCCGTTCGGCAGCAATCATAGTTACCTCTATCGCAAGGATGTCCCGCTCGACCCGTCGGCTCTCACGACGTTCGAGGATGCGTTCGTTCCACAGATCGAGTCCGAGGTCGCCGCGACTGCGATGAACGAACCGGCGCCGCAGGTGACGTTCACGCAGCAGCTCGTGCGAGATCGTCGTGACGTCGGGCAGGCGCGGACGATCACCGTCGACGTCGTCGGCAGCGCCGCGAGCGGACGCATCACCAAGATGTTCGCCCCGCAAGACGGCTTGACGCTCACGCGCGTCGTCCCGCAGGTGCTCGGGCTGTCGGGGCAGACCACGATCGTGTGGGGACCGTCGGACCGCGAGACCGAGGTCGTCCTCGGCGAGCGTGCGCTGCGATCGTACACGACGCGGCCACGCCTGGAGCCTTCGTCCACGAGCGTGCAATGGAACGAGGAGACCGAAGGCGTTGTCGGCGAGCTCGTGATGCTCGAGCTGCAATGGACGCCGCCCGGCACGCAGAAGCGCACGTGGCAGATCTTGTCGCCGCGCACCGACGCGGCGATCGTTCGCTTTCCCGTGCTGCCGGTCGCCGAGTATCGCCCGCTCGACGACGCGTGGGTCACGCAGCTCACGACGATCGCGATCGACGACGACAGTGTCGCGCGCACGACGCTCCTCGGGAGCTGGCCAGGCAACGACTCGTGGCTCGCGGACACCGATGCGGGTCGCGCGGACTTTCGCGTACTCGCACCACCGTTCAGGAACTGAGGATCCAGACGAGCCCGGCGATCGCGACCGCCGCGATCACGATGGCGAGTCCGAACGCGACCGCATTCGCCGTGCGTGGAACCGACGCGGTCGCGCGCGGGCTCGGTGTCGCGCGGACGCCCGAGGCCGGCGTGCCGCGCATGTGCTTCTCCGCGGGATCCTCGTAACGGAGCGCGACGTTACCGAGCTCGATCAACGCGCCGTCGTGAAGGATGATCGACTCGCGTATACGCTCGCCGTCGACACGCGTCCCGTTCTTCGAGCCGAGGTCGCGAAGCACCGTGCCGTCCCAGCCGCGGCGGATCTCGGCGTGGGTGCGCGAGAGATCCTCGTCGGCGATCGGCCACGTGGCCTCGTCGCCGCGCCCGATCACCATCGCGACATCGGTCGGGGGCAGCGTTCGCTTCGCACCGGCGCTTGGACCTCGCTCGACGTGCAGCATCGGCGACGCACCACCGAGCAAGCCGCGAACGAGCTCGCGCGCGAGGCTCTCCGTGCGTTGGGGCGGCGACGGTGGCACGCCCTCGGGCGCCGGCGCCACGCGCACGCTGTAGCCACCGCTCTCGAACGTGGCGCCTTCGGCGATCGCACCGCTCTCGCCCTCCTTCTTGGCAGCTCCGTCGACGGAGACGTCGGCCAGCGCGGTCCACGTGCCGTCCTCGATGCGTACGACGGCCGACTGCGCCGCCTTCGCGGGCAAGCGGATCTGCGCGGTCGCGCCGCTGCCGATCACCACGCCGCCCGCGACGTCGATCGCGGGGAGCGCGGGCTGCCCGATCTCGCTGACCTCGACGCGCAGCAGGGGCTTCACCGCAGCCGCGCGCGTGCTTCGTCGGACTTGTACTGGTAGTACCGCTCGAGGACCATCTTCAGGTACTTCCGCGTGTACTCGTACGGCGGAACCGTGTAGCCGAACTTCGCGAGCGAGCCGAGCCCGGCGTGGTAGCCGGCGATCGTCAGCACGAGATCACCGTCGACACGATTCGCGAGCCAGCGCAGGAGGCGCGTCCCCGTCATGATGTTCGTGCGCGGATCGAAGACGTCGCCGACAACGCCCATGTCGATCTCGACCGCGGGGTGCACCTGCATGAGGCCCTTGCAGTCCATCGCGGAGACGACGTGTGGGTCGTAGTCGCTCTCGACCTTGATCACGGCGCGGATCAACGGAACGGGGATCTTGTACAGCTGCGCTGCTTCATAGATGTACTCGTCGTAGCGCGCGAAGCGCTCCGGCGAGTTGTCCTTCGACGTGACCTTGTCGCAACGCGGACACGAGCCGCGCTGCGCCGCCGCCTTGCTGCCCTTCTCGGGTTCCGACGAGAGTACCTTCTTGTACTTCGCCGCGTCCTTGCCCTTGGGTTTGACGTTCGTGAAGTGCTGGACGCCCTCCTCGTCAGTCCACGAGTAGATATCGGCACTCGCGACCCCAACCAAGAGGCCCAGAACGAGCATCGAAGCGGCAATGACACGCTTCACCACCGAAATCGTAGCGGTGTATGGTCCGCCCCGCAATGAATGAGGTCCTAGACACCGACTATCTGGTCATCGGAACCGGTATCGCCGGCCTCAACTTCGCGCTCCACGCCGCCGAACACGGCAAGGTCGTCATCTGCACGAAGAAGCGGCCCGACGACACGAACACGAACTGGGCGCAGGGCGGTGTTGCCGCGGCGCTCTCGCCGGACGACTCGTTTTCGCTGCACATCGACGACACGCTGAAAGCTGGCGATGGCCTCTGCGATCGCGACATCGTGGAGATGTGCGTCGCCGAGGGCCCCGCCCAGGTGCAGCGCCTGCTCGATGTCGGCGTGCGACTCGATCGCGCGCCCGACGGCAGCCTGAACCTCGGGCGCGAAGGCGCGCACACGAAGAACCGCGTCGTGCACTGGCAGGACGTGACCGGTCGCGAGATCCAGCGCGCGCTACTCGCCGCCGCGAAGAAGCACGCGAACATCACGATCCTCGAGGACCACATCGCGGTCGATCTCCTGTCGATGGCGAAGTACGGCGGCGACCCCGCTTGTTTCGGCGCGTACGTGCTCGACGCGAAGCGCGGCGAGGTGAAGACGCTCTGCGCGCGCGCGACCGTGCTCGCGAGCGGCGGCACCGGCAAGGTGTTCCTGTACACGTCGAACCCCGACGTCGCGACCGGCGACGGTGTTGCGATGGCGTATCGCATCGGCGCTGCCGTCTGCGATCTCGAGTTCGTCCAGTTTCACCCGACCGTGTTGTTCCATCCGCACGCGCGCAACTTCCTCATCTCCGAGGCGCTGCGCGGCGAAGGCGGCATCTTGAAGCTCGCGAGCGGCGAGACCTTCATGGAGAACTACAGCGAGATGAAGTCCCTCGCGTCTCGCGACATCGTCGCGCGCGCGATCGACAACGAGCTCAAGAAGTCCGGTACGGACTGCGTGTTCCTCGACATGACGCACCTCGAGCCTGGGTTCGTACGCGGGCGCTTCCCGAACATCTACGAGCGCTGTCTCGGGCTGGGCATCGACATGACGAAGCAGCCCATCCCGGTCGTCCCGGCGGCGCACTACATGTGCGGCGGAGTGAAGACGGACAAGACGGGGGCGACCACGATCGCCGGTCTCTACGCGATCGGCGAGTGCGCGTTCACGGGACTGCACGGCGCCAATCGCCTCGCGTCGAACTCGCTGCTCGAGGGAATGGTGTACTCGTCGCACGCCGCCGAGGCGGTCAGGGGTTCACCGCGCGTTCGCCCTGCGCAGGTCGCGCCGTGGTCGAGCGGCGACGCGACCGACTCGAACGATGTGATCGTCGTGACACTGAACTGGGAGGAGATCCGCCGGTTCATGTGGTCCTACCTGGGCATCGTTCGTTCGAACAAGCGCATCGAGCGCGCGCGCCATCGCATCGAGGTCCTGCGCGACGAGATCCGCGAGTACTACATCGACTTCAAGATCACGAGCGACCTCATCGAGCTTCGCAACCTCGCCCTGACGGCGCACCTCGTGATCGAGAGTGCGCGCCGGCGCAAGGAATCGCGTGGCCTACACAGCTCGCTCGACTATCCCGACAAGCTGCCGGAGGCTCGCCACAGCGAGCTCCAGTTGACGAACGGCCCTCGGGGCTGATTCATCGCTCAACTACGCGATCTCCGCGGGGTTTCACACGGCCGTGTGAACCGCTGTTGATACGAAGGCCCTGCCACGACCACGCGATGGCCACTTAATGGCCACTTGAGGGCTGGCACCGACCTAGCAGTATCCGAGGTCATACTCCTCGCTGCCGGATCTTGACGGACGGCCACGCAGCAAGGGGGCCCACCGAAGCATGGTGCTTCGGTGGGTTTGCTATTTTCGGCGCCCGCACTGGAGGCAGTGCTCTGCGCTGCTACTGTCTGGATCATGCGCCGTCTCCTGACGCTGGCCCTGGTCACCGCCGCATGTGCAGCGTGCGGAGGGCCGGCCGGCCCGTCGTCGCCGGCTGCGGATGGCGTCCGCGTGTACCTGAACGCACTGAAGTCCAACGAGCCGCGCGATGCGTACGACATGCTCTCGAGCGACACGCGCAAGCGGATCAGCTTCGACACGTTCGCGCTCGACTGGAAGAACAGCGAAAAAGAGCGCCAGTGGCAGATCAGGGTCCTCGAGGAGAGCCTCAAGGGCAACCCCGACGTCGGCGAGCGCGCGCTGATCAGCTTCCCGGATGGCAAGCTCGTGCAGCTCGAGCGCGAGGGGCGCACGTGGCGCCTGGAGTCCGAGCTCGTATCGCGCTCGCGTGCGAAGCGCCCGCGCGACGCGATCCGTCTGTTCGCCGACGCGATCGCGCAGCGCGATATCAACGGCGCGCTCGGGGTGCTCACGCAGCGACGCCGTGATGGCCTGATGAAACAGGTCGAGGGCTTCGTCGCAGGCATCGGCAAACGCATCAACGATCGCATCGACGAATACGGCACCGAACGCGCCGAGCTGCGCTGGGACGAGAACGGCATCCGCTACCGCATCGTGCTGCGCAAGGAAGACGACGAGTGGCGCGTCGACGACATCTACATCCGCCCGGCGCCGAAGGACGAGAGCGAGAAGGATTCTGACCCGGAAGGAATTCCGGACGACTTCTAGGCGCTCGTATGCCCGATATCTTTCTAGACGGAGCCGCGCGGCTTTTGCTCGTGCTCCATGCCGCCGCGGCGATCGTGTTGATCGGTGCGACGACACACCACGCGATCATCGCCTGGGGCTACCTGCGCGGTTCGCACAAACAGCGCCTCGGACGGATCTACGCGGCGACGATCGGCGTGACCTACGCGATCACGTTTGGCTTCGGTCTGCTCGTCTACCCGACGTTCCGGTATCACACACGTGGGCTCTATCTCGATCGCTACGATCGCTGGGCGTCGAACCTGTTCGACATGAAAGAGAACTTCGCGGCGATCGGCATCCCCCTCGTGCTCGGCATGTTCCTGCTCTCGCGCGCGATGAGCAGCAAGGATGATCGTCACCTCGTCGGCGGCTACGTCGCGATGGCGTGGACCGTCACGTTCATCGTGTGGTTCAACGTGATCACGGGGCTCATCATCTCGAACGTACGAGGTCTCCCGTGAAGCGCCAGGATGCGCTCTACGCCGCGTCGTGCATCGGAACGATCGCGTTCTGCGTGGGGTTCGCGCTTCCGCATTTCACGGGCCAGGCCGTGTTCTGGTACCTCCCGCTCGAACGCGCGTGGGAGCTCGTCGAGGAGCCGGCCGGCCTCGGAGTGGACTTCTACGGGCGGTTCTTCCAGGGCGTGATCGCTACTGCGATCGCCATCGCGCTCACGCTCGTCGTGACGAGCCGAATGAAGACAGAGCGGCTACCGAAAACCGTCGCCTCGCTGCTCGTCGCATGGGCAATCGCACTCGTCGTCCTCACGATGATGTACTACGTGTGGACCCTCGCCTTTCGCGTCCCCATCGCCGTCCCGATCCCCGACTGGTACGTCCCTCGCTGAGACACGTGTACGACCCGTACGTACCGACTCACTACTTGCGGGTCGGAGCGTCAGCTGACGCACAAACCTTACTAGTCTGCGTAATCACGTTCGTCGGGCACAGTGGTTGCGATGTCCACGCCTCGGCTCCGCGGTAGCGGTGTGGCGTACGCGTCGGGCCTGACCGAGCAGCATTTTCCGGGCAATCGCCGCTTCGAGCTCCGCCGTGTTCTCGGCGAGGGCTCGATGGGCATCGTCTACGAAGCGTTCGATCACGAGCGCGGGATGCTCGTCGCGCTAAAGACGGTGCGCCAGCTCGACGCGCAGACGTTGTATCGCTTGAAGACCGAGTTTCGCGCGCGCACGGATCTCGAACACCGCAACCTCGTACGGCTCGGCGAGCTGCTCCATCACGACGGCCACTGGTTCTTCACGATGGAGCTCGTCGGCGGATGGCCGTTCCTCGAGTGGGTGCGCGAAGGCGCGGGCGATCCCGACGACCCGACGACGCCGGACATGCGGTTGCGCGATGCCGTGCGCCAGCTCGCGTCGGGACTCGATGCGCTGCATCGCTCGGGTGCGGTGCATCGCGACTTGAAGCCGTCGAACGTCCTCGTCACGCGTAAGGGGAGGCTCGTCGTACTCGACTTCGGACTCGTCGGCGAGGCGGCGCCCGATCGCCGGAGCGCGGGACTCGACGTGATCGGCACCGCTGCGTACATGGCGCCCGAGCAAGCGCGATCGTCGTCGGTTGCGCCGTCGGCGGACTGCTACTCCCTCGGCGTCATGATGTACGAAGCGCTATCGGGCCGGTTGCCGTTCGACGGTGCACCGCTCGAGATCATCACGCGCAAGCAGAACGAGGATCCGCTGCCGCCGAACGTGGGGCAGCCACCGACGGAGCTGTCCACCTTGTGCATGGAGCTATTGCGCCGGCGCGCACAGGATCGCCCGAGCGCCGCGGCGATCGTGAAGCGGCTCACCGCGCGCGACGTGCCGGACGAGCGACCGCCTCCGTTCGTGGGACGCGCGGGCGAGATGGCGATCCTCGACGCCGCACTCGACGACGTCGCCGATAGCGGAGCGAGCACGGTATTCGTCGAGGGTGAGTCCGGCATCGGCAAGAGCACGCTCGTCCGCAGCTTCATCGAGCGCGTGCATCAGCGGCTTCCGGGCGCTCTCGTGCTGTCGGGGCGCTGCTACGAACGCGAGAGCGTGCCGTACAAGGGCATCGACAACATCGTCGACGCGCTCGCTCACGAGTTGATGCGCCGGCATCCCGTCGATGTCGCGCTCCACCTGACGAACGACGTCGAGGCACTGGCGCGCGTGTTCCCCGTGCTGCGTCGCGTGTCCGCGATCGCGCGCCTCAGTGTTCCGCGACCGGCCTCGCCCGTCGAGATCCGCGCGCGTGCATTCCGCGGCCTGCGCGCGTTGCTGGCGTCGCTGGCGTCATCGCAGCCGATCGTGATCGCGCTCGACGATCTTCAGTGGGCCGACACGGATTCGATCGCGCTGCTCCGCGAGATCCTCCATCCACCGAACGCGCCGAGGATCCTCGTCGTGATCACGCGGCGCAGCGATGCAGGCGAGCGCCCGGATCTTCCGAACCACACGCGCGTACTCACGCTCGGCCGGCTGTCCGCCGAAGAGGGTCGCGCGTTGATCAAGTTGATCGCACCGGGGCGCGAGGCCGACGCCGACGCCCTCGTCGACGATGCGGGTGGGCACCCCATGTTCATGCACGAGCTCGTGCGTCACGCGTCGGCGCCGCTCACCGCGCAGCGGTTCGAAGATGCGCTGTGGGCTCGCATCCTGCGCATGGAACACCGCGCACGCCGCGCGCTCGAGCTGATCGCCGTCGCCGGCGCGCCGTTGCCGCAGGGCGTGATCGGCCAAGCGCTCGACGTCGAGCCGCCGCGACTCGCGAAACTGCTCGCGACACTACGCGCGACATCGCTCGTGCGCACCGGCGGGACGCGCATGAACGACCCCGTCGAGCCCTATCACGATCGCGTGCGCGAAGCCGTGGTCGCACGAGTCCCCGCGCCGCGCCGGCGCCGTTATCACGAGCTTCTCGCCACGGTGCTGCTCTCCTCGCCGATCGCCGACAAGGATCCGCTGACGATCGTGCGCCACCTCGAAGCAGCGGGGCACATCACGCACGCGGGCGAGCTCGCGATCAACGCCGCGCGCCGCGCCGAGGAATCGCTCGCGTTCGAGCTCGCCGCGGCGCTGTGGGAGGTCGCGCTACGGCTCGGGGGGCCGCCGAACGAAGACGTCCGCCGCGACATGTTGCTGCGCCGGGCGCAGGCGCTGTCCAACGCGGGACGCGGTCCGGAAGCGGCGATCTCGTTCCTCCTCGCGTCCAAGGGCGCGACGAGCGCGCAGGGGTTCCAGTGCCGTCGCCACGCGGCGCACGAGCTCCTCGTCAGCGGCCACGTGCACGACGGTCTCGCGCTGCTTCGCTCGGCGCTCGCCGAGATCGGCGACGAGCTACCGACGACCGCGACCGCCGTGAAGCGGCAGCTCGTGTGGCGCTGGCTGCGCATCGCGGTCAAGGGCACGAAGTTCCGCGCGCGCACTACACCCGACGTGCGTACGAGCGTCGACGAGCTGCGCCTCGACATGATGCGCTCGGCGTCGCTCGGGCTCTCGATGGTGGAGCCGCTGACGGGGGCCGCGCTGCAGGCGCGCGCGGTGCTCGTCGCGATGCGCGTCGGCGATCCGCTCCGCTTCGCGTACGCGTTGTGCTTTCACGCGATGTACCTCGCGTCGACAGGCACGCGCGTGGCGGCCGCGCGGCAGCTCGTCGCGCAGGCGAAGCAGATCGCGCACGAGCACCAGCATCCGCTACTGATTGGCTGGACGCGCGCCGGGGAAGGCATCGCGGAGTTTTTCGCGGGCAACCACGCGCTCTCGCTCGAGATCTTCGAGGACGCGGAGGCGCTGCTTCGCGAGCGCTCCGTCGGCGCGTCCGCCGAGCTCAACCACATCCGCAACTTCCTGCTGTTCGCGCTGCGCAGGATGGGCGCGTACGACGAGCTGCGCGACCGCCAGACCGAATACGTTCGCGATGCGCTCCGTCGCGGTGATCGCTACGCGACGGTCTCGTACGTGTGGTCGTCGAATGTCGTACACCTCGCGGCCGGCGACCCCGAACGCGCTCGCTCGGACCTCGACTCGGTGACGTGGTCGCCCGTCGAAGAAGGCCTGCACCTACAGCACTGGTTCCACGTGCGCGCACAGGCGGAGATCGCCATGTACGAGGATGACCGCGCCGAGATCGACGCGCTGGTGCCGCAGCTCCGCGCGTTCCTCGGCCCCGCGATCTCGCACGTGCAGGCGGTCGCCACCGAGACGCGGTACCAGCTCGCGCGCGCCGCGATCCGCAACGGCAACGCCGCGCTCGCGCGCAAGGAGATCGCAAAGCTCGACAAGATCACCGCGCCGTACATTCGCGCGTTCGTGCGTCTCGTCCATGCGGGTGCGCATGCGCTCGACGGGAACTCGGTCGCGGCGCGCGAGTCGCTCGCGGGCTGCATCGCCGATGCGGAGAGCTGCCAGATGTCCACCCTCGCCGGCCTCGCGCGGCGTCGCTTCGCCGAGCTCGGCGACGATCCACGTGCGATCGCCGATGCGGACGAGTACCTATCGTCGCGTAGCCTGGTGGACCCCGAGCGATTCGCGCGCGTGTTCGCGACCTGGCCCGAGCGCTCCTGACGCTGGCTGCGGTACCGTTCCTTCATGGAGACGAAGGTGGTGCCGATCGACCCGGCGATCCTCGCGTGTGCGCCACTCGCGAGGCTCGTCGGCTTGCGCCAGATGGATGCCGACACGTTCGTGGAGAAGCATGCGTCGGGAACGCTGCGCAAGAACAAGCGCATCGGGATGGTGTGGCGCGAGCAGTACCTGCACGAGCGCGCCGCGTACGAACTGGGCTGGGCGTTCGAGTGCCTTCCGCGCTCGCGCGTGACGTTCGGCGACGCGTACACCGAAGGTGACGTGAAGGCGCTGACGGAGGCCGGCTGGCACATCGAGCGCTACGTCGAGATGAACATGTTCCCCGAGGACTACTTCGAAACGAAGTACCTGAACGTCGAGTACAAGGACGGCACGAAGCGAGAGGGTGTCGGCATGGTCGTGCGCCAGACGTCCGCGCAGTTTGTTCCGGGTGGTCACCTCGCGTTCGCGATCGTCGCCGAGTACGACGGCGTGAAGAAGATCTGGCTCGACGCCATCAACCCTCGATAGACCGGCATGCGCATCTTCGTCATCGGTGCCTCGCACACCGGCAAGTCACCGCTCGCGCGCCGTCTCTCGGAGGCGCTCGGCGTTCGCAGCGTCGGCGCAGGCGTGTGGGTGCGCGAGCGCTTCACTGAGCCCCGTCCCCCCGACGACGCGTCGTTCACCGAGCGCGCGAACCACGTCGAGCGCCTCACGGCGTTCGCACTCGAGGAGCTTCGTCGCGATCCACACGTGTCCGTCGCGAGCCTCGCATCGCGCGTGCGTCCCGACGAGGACTGCGTGATCGAGGGCATGCGCAACCCGTACGACTTCGCGCACGTCTTCGATGCGCGAACGGATCACGTCGTCGCGCTGCTCGGCCCACCCGCAGTGGCGGGCCCGTTCGATCGGGGCATCGCGCCGCTGCTCGCGTACGTCGACTGGTTGATCGAGGTCGGCCTCCTTCTCGCGAGGCGAAAGCGCGAGTTCCGGTTCGAATCGTTCGGCACCGCCGGCAAGCCCGCGCCCGGCACGCTCGAGCAGGCCATCGTCGACTGCCTCGCCCACTTCGCGCGGAAGGCCACGTCGTCGCCGCCGCCAGCGCCACCATCTCCAGCGCGCGTTCACGCGGATATCCCGGCGTTCGACACACACGTGCTGGCGGAGTTCCTCTACAACATGGACCCCGCGCGCGTCGGCGAGCTGCGTCGCTGCAAGGTGTTCTCGATCTCGAGCTACGTCGGGCAGGCGCCCACGTTCCAAGTCTTGCTCGAGGACGGCGCGCTGTTCTCCTACGTCCCCGCCAGCGCGCTCGTCGATCCCGAGCGTCGCGACGAGCCCGCGCTCGACCTCGCCGACCTCGTCTACCACGACTGCAAGCACGTCGAGATCACCGTCCACGAGCTCGGCGCGCTCCGCGGTGACGTGCTCGTCTACTTCAAGAAGCGCGACCTGTGGATGAAGGGCACGTATCGCTTCACGATCGATTGGTACACGGGCAACGAGATGTTGCATTGCATCGCGCTCGCGAACGGACAGTTCGCGCTACTGCCGAATCACAAGATCAAGTTCGGCGTTCACGAGCCCGGCTTCGCGCCATACAAGAAGATCCGGCGCGAGTGGATCGTGGGCGAGTAGCGCGCGAGTATTCGCGCATGGCGGAAGACCACACCCTGCTCCTCGTCGCACTCGGTGGAAAGCTCGTCGCACTCGATCACGCGTCGGGCGCGATCCAGTGGGAGGACGGTCTCAAGGGCGGAGGCTACGGCGAGGTCGCGCTCGCTTCGGCGCACGGTCGTGTCGTCGCGAGCGCGCTAAGCGCGAAGGTGTTCTGCTACCGCTACTCCACGGGTGAGGAGCTATGGACGGCGACCACCTCGTCGCTCGGCCGTGCATCCATCGTGATCGAAGGCGACAAGATATTCGTCGCGAAGGGCGGCGAGATCGACTGCTTCTCGCTCGACGGTGCGAAGCTGTGGACGCAGAAGCTCAAAGGCAAGGGCGTCGAGACCGCGGCGATCGGTTTCCCCGGCAACATCGTCCAGGGCGACGACCGCGGCACCGAGTAGTCAGCGAGTCGTTCGTCAGAACACGTCGGGCATCCAGGGGCGCGGTCCGCCGAGCTCGCTCGCGACATGTCCCGTGACGATCGGCACGAGATCGCGAATATCGACGGCGCGCGTGCCCGATCCGCCGCGCTGGATCGAGACCGTGCCAGCGGCGATCGACACGACCCAGCGCCCGGCATTCTCGGGGAGGAGCTCGTCGGCGACGTCGAGCTCGATCGTCGCCGTGACGTCCGGTGCAACGCGCAACGTGGCGATCGAGCGCTCGAGGTGACAGATACGCGCGAGCCACACGCGTTCACCGACGATGCTCGCCGTCACGACGGGCTCGACGGGCGCGCCGTTCCACTCGACGAAGCGCGCACCCTGCGCGAGGTGCGCCAGCACGGCACGCTCCGCGTTTGGATGCACCCCGACGAGGTCGCGCAGGTGGACATCCTCGCCTGCGCGATGCGCGACGCCATACGCGAGCACGTGCCCGTCGGAGCCGATGGCGCGAACGGCCAGCGTCGCCTCGTCCAGCTCGTGCAGGACTCGATGCCACACCCACGGGTTTCGATCGAGGTTGCCGCTCGTCGCGCTCGCTCGGTCGCGATAGGCCTCGTGTAACGACGCGACGTCGGCGCGACCCACTCGCTCGACGCGCGTGGCGCCGTCGGGCGCGACGAGATCCGCCCCCGTCGCTCGATACCGCACGCGCACACCGGCGTCGTGGAACCCCGCGTGGCGATAGATCGCATCCGTCGCCGGATACAGCACGCACAGTGCGGTGCCGGCATCGTGCAGCTCGCGAAGTGCCGCGGCGACGAGCCCACGACCGATGCCGGTCTTCCGCTGATCTGGCGCGACGACCACGATGTGCATCGCGCTCGCGGTCACGCGCGCGCCGCGCAGCCACATGCCCGTCGGCACGAGCGCGAGCCCACCGACGACGCGCTCGCCCGCACGCGCGAGGCGGATGTTCGACGGATCGATCCGCGCGAGCCAGTCGTAGCGATGGAGCGGCGGCATCTCGAACGCCTCGCGGCACAACGCGGCGTACGCGAAGCACTCTGCCGGATCCCGAGGCGGCCCGTTCACCACCTCGATCCTATCGTGACGCCCCATGGCTCGCCTCGCGCCGGTATGGGTGATCGAACACCGCATCGTCCCCGATGTCGCTCGACTACCATCGGGCGATCGTACCCGGCATATAGTGAACCGATGTCGCTCGCGTCGCGTCGCGATTACCACCAGACGATCGAATACGCGGGCGTCATGGAGCTCGGCGGGTGGCGCAGCGTCGCGGCCCCGTCCGCGCTCGTGTTCGTGCAGCGAACGCCCTCCCGCACCTTCGCGAAGATGCAGCGACCCACACGGATCGACGTCGACGCGCTGCACCGGCTCGTCGACGCGCTCGCCATCGACGAGCTGTTCGTCGAGCCAGCACTCGCGGTCGACCTCGTCGAGACCCGCGCGACGCACCTCGCATACACACTCGAGGACGAGGGCGCATACGTCGCTGCCTTCACGCACGCGGGGTTCACGCCGACGCCGACTCGATGGGCGCACACGAAGACTCTCGTCCTCCCGACGCGCGGCTCGCACGACGAGCTCGTCGCATCGCTGGACGGTAAGGTCCGCCGCGACGTGCCCGCGTCGCTCGACACGCTCGACTCGCACGACGCGAAGGTCGAATCCGCGGTGCGCTTCACCGCCCGCGGCTTCGACGACCTCACGCGCGCGGAGCTCGACGCGATCGCGGAGCTGCACGCGACCTGGCGCGCCACGCACGCGCACCACGCGTACGACGCGCACTTCCTCGCCTCCCTGCGGCGCTGCTTCGGACGCCACGGCGCGCTGATCCTCGCGCACCTGGGCGACGCGCTCGTCGGTGTCGCACACGTGCTGTTCGTGGACCGCGTCACGATCTACTTCGACGCGTTCACCGCGCCCGAGGCACGCGAATCGCACGCGAGCCTAGGCCTTGTCATCGAGGCCGCACGCGCCGGTCGCGGCCACGGCTGCGACCTCGTCGATCTGTGCGCCGCGTGGGACGAGCGCTATCCCGACCTTCACGCGGACTGGAAAGGCTTCACCGCGTTCAAGCGAAGGCTCGCCACGAGCGAGGTCTACTACCCACCGACGTTTGTGCTCCGGCGCTGAACGCTCGGGGCGCTTAGAACCAACCGCCGATGTAGTCCATCAGGCCGCCGCCCGCTCGCGACGAGATCCAGTCGCTGCCGCCACCGCCGTTGTACCCCTTGTCGCCGTACCCACCGCCCCACCCTTTGTCGCCGTACCCGCCGCCCTTGTCGCCGTAGCCACCGCCCCACCCTTTGTCGCCGTAGCCACCCTTGTCGCCGTAGCCGTCGTCGAACGACTCCTTCCCGCCGTACCAGCCGCCACCTTTGTCGCCGTAGCCGCCCTTGTCGCCGTACGACGGCGCGAAGACCGCACTTGCAGAGCCACCTTTGTCGCCGTAGTCGTAGCCGCTGCTCATCCGATTCCTACTCGGCCCAGTGCCCGCTGACAGACAGCGAGTCGGGAGGCCGTTTGATCGAAGGTACCGGATCTAACGTGTCGAGGACATCGAGAAGCTCCGCGCGGCGCTGTTCGTGCCGCGCTGGCTCGGTATCGAGGCGCACCGAATAGCGATATCGCCCGTCGGCGAACAACACGTGATCGCGCACGCGCGGCGAGCTGTCGGCGAACGCGCCCGCGGTTCGCCAGGTGAAACCGGCCAGCCCGCGCTTCGTGTGGAGCGGCCACGGACCGAGGGTTCCGTCGGCGTTGGCGACTGGCGGCGATCCCGTCGGGCGTGGGCCCGGCACCGCGGGCCAGATCGTGATGCACGACGGATCGCGCGGAAACGCGGGCGCGATCCAGTCGGTGCGCAGGCCGACCACGTGCGCGCGCCAGCCGTGGGGCCCGACACACACCGGGCGGCGGCGGCGCGGTCCGAGGTGCAGCACGATGCGCTCGACGAGCGATCGCACGAGCACGCGCATGCGATCACCGTCGGCGTCGTCGGCGATCGAGCTGACGCGCGCGTAGAAGTCCTCGGCGAGGACGTAGCCGACGTGGCGTTGCACGCGCCGGGTGTCGAGCGTGCCGTAGACCGCGATCGTCGTCGCGCGCTCGCCTTCGAGCGTCACGAGATCCTCGCGTGGGGCGATGCGCTCGATCGCGAACTGCGGATCGTCCGCGAGCTGTCCTGCGGCGAGCAGCTCGACCGGCAACACGGGCGCGAGGCGCTCGCGATAGCGGATCACGGCAGTGCCCGACGGCGGCAGCAGAAACACGTCCTCGCCGATCTCGACGCGACGCCAGCGGTGCGGTGTCGGGATCACGGGTTCGCCAGTCCGAACCGCGCGCGCATCCAGCCCGTCGCGTCGAGGCCGTGCCCGCGCGCGGCGTCGACGGACGGTTCGGGCGCGAGCCAGTTCTCGGTGCCCGCGAGCTCCGTGCCCGCGCGGATCGCGTCGCGCAGGCTCGGTCCGTCGAGAAACTCGCGCGCCGCACTCTGGATCGCGGACGGAATCGAATGCGTCGAACCCTCGCTCGCGGCTATAGCCGAACCGTCGTCGCTCATGATCAATCGATCGTGATCACGCGCGTCTGGGCCTGGGGGGCGAACACGCGGATCTGGAGGCGCTTCTGCGCGGCATCGAACAGCCAGCATCCCGGTGCGGCGCAGGCGCGGAGTGCAGCCTCGTCGGCGACGCCCGGGGCGGTCGCGCCGTTCACGGTGACCGCGGTCGGCGTGGCGAGCGGATTGCCGGTCTGCGCGCGCCCGTCGATGTCGAGCGTGAAGATGTTGTACTCGCTGCCGCCGGTGATCGACGCGCTCGTGCCGTTTGCCGTCGCGTTGGTGCCGTCGTGGAGCGACGTGACCGCCGTCGTCGTCCCGGGCGTGAACACGAGACGCAGCTCGCTACCGAGCGCACGGTCGGAGTACGACGTGACGCCCGGAGCCGTCGCCGGGATCAGCGTGTCCGCGTAGAGCGCGAACATCGGGATCAGCGAGCCGGCCTGGAAAAACAGCGGCAGCTCGTCGAGAGGCGCCGGCACGGTGAATGTCGACCCGCCCACGCGCATCTCGCCCGTGCGCCGCTCGATCCACATGCCGGGCGGCAACGTGACCTCGCGCTGCGTGGCACCCGCAGTGACGACGGGCGCGACGAGGATGTTGTCGCCGAGCAGGAACATCGCGTCGTCGCAGTTGCAGTCGTACACGAAGCGCGCGGGACGCGTGATCGGAGTGCCGTCTCTCCCGGCCTCGAGCGCGAGTGTCCACAACAGCGGGTTGAGCTGCATGTGGAGGTCGGCGTAGCGCTTGTAGATCGTCGCCGCGCCCGGGTCGAACTGCGCCGTATCCCACGGGTTGTGCGACGGGCCGCCGCCGCCGAGCTGCATGATCGTGCCGAGCGCCGCGTATTGCGCCCAGCGCAGCAGCGCCTCCGTGTTCGGGCGATCCTTGAAGCCGCCGATGTCCGACCCGTAGAACGGATAGCCGGAGACCGAGAGACCGAGACCACGCGCGATCGCCGACGGCAACCCGCCGACCGCCTTCTTGCCGTCGCGAAGCACGCCGTGCTCGCCGAAGTCGCTGTCGAGATCGCCCGGCCAGATCGACGTGTTCACGTGCTGCTCGCCCCACGCACCGGCGCGCGTGATCAGGAAGCCCTCGCCCGGCGGGAACGCGCCGAGGTACGCCTCGTGATAGCCCTCCGCGTAGCGGTTGTGGTGCGAGGAGTTGTCGCCGGCCGCGAGGCGGAACTCGACGATGTTGCCACCGATGTCGGGCACGACCTCCTCGCCGAAATCGAGTTTGAAGCCCGCGGCGCCGCGCTGCACGACACGCGCGATACGCTCGCGCCACCACTCGATCGCGCCCTCCCGCGTGAAGTCGACGAGGTAGCCCGGGCCGTCTTGCCACGGCCAATCGAACGGACGGTCTTCCTCGTTGGTGATGAAGTAGCCCTTCGAAGCGCCGTCGGCGCGATCGGCCGCGAGCTCCGGCTCCTTGCCGACGTACGGCGTCGACCAGAACACGACCTTGTAGCCTTGCGCCGTCAGCGTCGCGATCGCGTTGTCGATCTGCGCGAACCGCGTCTCGTCGATGACGAACGAGTTGTATGCGGTCTGCCACGGGTTATCGATCCACATCACCGAGCCCGGGATCTGTCGCGTGCGCATCTGTTGCGCGTCGTCGAGGAGCTCGCTCGTCGCGTTGTGCGCGTTGCGCCACTGCTGAGGCGCGAACGCCCAGCGCGGCGGCACGGCTGGCTTCGTCGTGAGTGCGACGTACTGGCGGACAAGATCGATCGGCGTCCGCGCCGTATACAGGTACACGCGGAGCGCGCCGCGCACCGGCAGCGTGAACGTCGCCGTGACCCGCGTCGGATCGGCGGCGCCGAGATCGAGCGCACCCGGACGATCGTCGGCGATGAACATCGCGGCCGCACGGCGCGGCCACAACACGAGCGGTACGGGCACGTGCGTCTCGTTGAGCGACGAGTCGGAGGTGAGGTCGATGCGCAGCGACATCTCGCGCACCGTGCCCGCGACGTTCGCGCGCGACGGAGCATCGCCCGTGCCGTAGATCGGCTCGTCCGCCCCGCGCGGCAACGCGATCTGCAGCTGCACGGCATTCTCGACGGAGCTCGCGTCGATATCTAGCATCGCGCACTCGCCGGACGGGCACGGCTCGAGCTTCATGCGTGCGCCGCCCTCGAGAACGACCCAGCCGTCGAGCACGCCTCGCGCCTTCTCGACGGGTACGAGCGTGACGAGGTCATCACCGCGCGGATCGTAATAGTGCGCCGGCTCGACCTCGTCGCTGGTCCCGATCGAGAGGAACCGTGGCATGTCGAGCGCCGGCGAGCCCGCCAGCGTGAGCGTCATCGTGCGCGTGTCGATCGTGACCGGCCCGACCTGCAGCACGTCCGGTGCCGCCGGAAGCTCGTTGTCACCACATCCGACGAGCACGAGTCCAACTGCGAGTAACCACCTCACCCCCGTTTTCTACCGAAGAACGGGAGGTAGTGGCGCAGTCCGCGCGGCTTCTCTAGCTTCTTTTCGTCGGGAACCTCGATCCGTGGGGTCGACTCGGCGAGGATCTCCGCGATCGGCGTGGCCTCCGAGGTATCCGTGACGGGGATGGGGCCCGAGCGCTGGCCGCGGATCTCCGTGACGCTCTTCGCGAGGACCGTGTGCAGATCCTTGCGCAACTGGACTTTCTTGAGCGCGGTGCCGATCTGCCGCGCCATCTCCCGTGTCGACGGGAATCGCTGATCCACGCCCGGCGACAGCGCGCGAGCGATGATCTGCGCGAACGGCGCGGGCACGTCGGCGCGCAGCGGACGCAGCGGCTGAACCATGCAGTCGCGAAGGCGGCAGTACACCTCGTAGTCCGTCGCGCCATCGAACAGCTTGCGACCGACGAGTGCTTCCCACAACACGGAGCCTGTCGCGAACTGATCCGACGCCGGCTGCGGCCGGCCACCCGACACGATCTCCGGCGCGAGGTAACTCATCTTGCCTTTCACGATGCCCGGGTCGGTGAGCTCCTGTGTGCGATCCGGCGCGAGGGCGAGACCGAAATCGATCAGCTTCACCATGCCGCGCGTCGTGAGCATCACGTTGTGCGGCGACACGTCGCGATGCACGATCGGCGCGGGTCGACCGTCGCTACCGACGCGCTCGTGCGCCGCAGCGAGCCCGCGCAAGATGCCGACGCCGACGGCGGCGACGAGCTCCCAGCGCGTGGGCTCGTTCTTCGCGACGTGGTGTTTGACCCACGTGCCGAGGTCCACCGCCTCGATCCATTCGAGGATCATGTAGTAGTTGCCGCGGTCGTGAACGAAGTCGTGCACCTCGGCGACGTTTGGCGACTGAAGCGATGAACCGACGCGCGCCTCCTCGACGAACATCGCGACATACGTCGGCTGCGACGCGAGGTTCTGATGCATCTGCTTCACCGCGACGTCGCGCACGAACCCCGAGTCACCACGTACGCGGCCGCGCCAGACATCGGCCATGCCGCCACGACCGGCCACTTCGATGAGCTCGTAGCGTCCACCGACGATCATGCCCGCGCGTGGCTCTTCAGCCATGAGTCTTCGCATACTACGCGGTAGGCGCCGTGATACGGAAGCGTATGCGCCGTTTCGTCGTCCTCGCGTGTGTTGCCGCCTGTAGCGATCCCGAGGCGCCTCCGGACATGTCCGTCGAGGAGCACGGGACCTACTCCGTGGGCACGGCGCGCTTCACGAGCGACGGACGCACGCTGCAGGTGTTCTACCCGACCGATGTCGCCGAGACCGACGTTGCTATCGAGTCACTCGAAGACGAGCCTCGCCGGACCGACTACGCGAGCTTGCTCGCGGCCGCGGATCCGGCGTGCCCGACCCGGCGGCTGTCGGTCGCCGCCGACGCCGCGCCGGCCGCAGGCGCATTCCCGCTCGTCGTCGTCTCGCACTGCTACACGTGCACGCGTCTGAACCTCGCGACCGTCTCGGCGCGACTCGCGAGCCATGGCTTCGTCGTGCTGTCCGTCGATCACGACGGTGCGACGCTGTGGAACCTCCTCGCCATGAATCAGACGGGGCTCTCGTCCGAGGCCCTCGATGCGCGGATCTCCGACATGCAGGCGGCGCTCGCGGCCGACCATGCCTCGCTCGCGTCGGTCGATCGCACGCGCATCGGTAGCCTCGGTCACTCCTTCGGCGCGGTGACGGCCGGAAAGCTCGCGCAGCTCGACGAGCGTATCGGCGCCACGTTCGCGCTCGCGGCGCCGATCGACAGTCCGTTGTTCCCCGGCGTCGCGCTAGCGCCGATCCCGATGGCCTTCTTCGTCGCGCGCGAGGACAACTCGATCAGCGAGTTCGGGAACAACTTCATCCGCGACAACTTCCAGGAGGCCGCACGCGCCGCGTGGAAGCTCGAGGTCACCGATGCCGGCCACTGGACGGTCTCGGACCTCGTGGGCGTCGTGGACGGCTTCGCCGCCGGATGCGGCATGGACATCCGGCAGACCGATGACACACCGTTCACCTACCTCGCGCCGGCCACCGGTCGCGCGATCACCGCCTCGTACGTCACCGCGTTCTTCCGAGCCACTCTCGACGACGATGCCGGCGCGCGCGGATACCTCGCTCGGAGTTTCCCCGACGAGAACACGGTCGTCATCGATCGACACGACTGACCGAAATCATCGCCTTCACGTATCGAGACTGGTGATACGCTTACGATCCATGCAGGGTAGTAATGGGTTGGCGGAATTTTCGTCGATCGTTACGCGCGACGACTTCACGCTCGACCAGGCTGCGCTGTTGATCGGCGCGTGGGATTACCCGGAGCGCGATCTGGTCGGCTATCGCCAGCTCCTCGACGACATCGCGCACCGCGCGGCACCAGAAGTCGCCCGCGCTCCGTCGGGCGTCGCGCGCGCACGTGCGATCAGCGACTGCCTGTTCGATCACCTCGGCTTCGCGGGGAACACCGTCGACTACTACGATCCGCGCAACAGCTTCTTGTGCGACGTGCTCGATCGGCGGACCGGCATCCCGATCACCCTGTCGGTCGTCTATCTCGAGGTCGCGCGCCGCGTGGAGGTGCTCGCGCAGGGCGTGAACTTCCCGGGCCACTTCCTCGTGCGCGTCGCGATCGAGGATGCGTGGCTGTATATCGATCCCTTCACCGGTGGTCGCTCGCTGACCACCGCGGATCTCGAGGCGCTGCTTCGCAAGACGACGACGCCCGACGCCGTGCTCGAGCCGAGCGTGATCGCCGCCGCGACCAAGCGACAGATCCTGTCGCGCATGCTCGTGAACCTCGCCGGTATCTACGGGCGCAACGGTGACATGCCGCGCTCGCTCGACGTACTCGAGCGCCTGCACGTGCTCGAGCCGACGAACCCTCGTATCCAGCGCGACCTGACGAACCTGCGCGAGCGCGTCGGCGGCCTCAACTAGCCGAATCGAGGTTCGGTCTAGCTCGTCGATTCCGGCAGTGCGGCGACGAGCTCGTGCATCGCGCCGACGGGCGTGCCGTGTTGCTTGCCGAGCGCGATGAAGCTCGACATGAACTCGCGCGTCTGATCGCCGACCTTCGTGAAGTGGGCCTCGAAGTACGTCTCGAGAGGCAGCGGCACGACGCGACGAGCGAACCACATCGCGGTGCGGATCGTCGTCTTGCGCGCGACGAGGCGCATCGCGAACGGGACGCGCCGTTTCGTCGAAGCCGATAGCGCTGCAAGCGCCTCGCGCGATCCCTGCGCCGCGAGCTTGGAGAACGATCCGCCGAACAGCGCGCGGAACTTCCAGCCGCTCGCCTCGAGCGCGACGAGGTACGCGTGCATGATCGCCGACGGGAACAACGCGAACGCCTGGGCGTCGCGATGCACTTTCGCAGGGCACTTGCCCGCGCGGAGCGCATCGACGACCGACCTCGCGCGCTCGCCCGAGAGCATCGTCGGTGCGCCGGGTGGAAACCAGTACGCCATGCCAGGCTCGGGGAAGCGAGTCTCGCCGGGCAGCGGGGCGTGATAGCTGATCATCGAAATCACGCCGGCGACGATGCGCGGAGACGGCACACCCGCATCTTCGACGACCCTTCGATCCTCGAGGCCGGGTTGCAGCATCACGTAGATCGCGTCGGGTCCCGTCGCCGCGGCGAGCTCGGGGAGCCACGCGCCTTGCAACGCGGGCGACGAGACAGTGAGCCAGACTTGATCGAATGGCTGCGTGATCTCCTTCGTCGAGGAGATTGCCGCGAGCTCCGTGAACCGAAGTCGCTCGGTCTTGCCGGCACCGGAGCGGTTCAGCGCGTACATCGTGAACCCGCGTAACGCCTCGGCGCGGTACTTCTCGCGCACGAAGAACGTGACCTCGGCGCCGCCCAGCCGGAGATGACGCCCGTACACCTGACCGACCGCGCCGGCGCCGACAACGAGGACACGCATCGCACGAGCATAGGCCCAGCCGCCTCGGCTATGCTCGGCGCGATGACGTTCTCGCCGGAGTCAGTGGCGAAGCAGCTCGACTACTGCACGTTCTGCCCGAAGATGTGCCGGCACGCATGCCCGGTGTCGACGGCGAGCGGACGCGAGACGTACATCCCGCAGGCCAAGATGGACCGGGCGAACCAGCTCCGCCTCGGGCGCGGCTCGTGGACCGCGGAGTCGACCGATCCGCTGTGGGCGTGTACCGGGTGCCGCCACTGCACCATGTACTGCGACCACGGCAACGAGCCCGGCCTCGTACTGCTCTCCGCGCGCGCCGCGGCGGTGCAACACGGCACGCCGCACCCGGCGCTCACCGGCTACAGCGAACGCTTTCGCGCGCGCGAGCAGCGCCTCGCGACCCAGGTACAGACGATGTTCCCCGAGCACCTCGGCACGTCGGGCGAGCTCGGCTTGTGGCCCGGCTGCGACGCGATCGACAAGGGCGCCGGCGACATCGCGGCGACGCTGGCGCTGTTCGAGCGCGTGGGATTCGAGGGAGTCATCGTCGACGCACCGCAGGCGTGCGCGGGATATCCGCTGCTCGCAGCGGGCCATCGCGATCTGTTTCGGTGGCACGCGGGTCGCGTCGCCGCGTCGCTGCGCGGGTTCAAGAAGATCGCGATCAACTGCTCGGCGTGTCTCTACGCGATGCGCACGCAGTACCCCGCCGAAGGCGTCAACATGAAGACGGAGGTCGTCTCGATCGCGGATATCCTCGCGCCTGCCGTCCCGAACCTCGCGTGCTCGCTGACGAAGCGCTCGGTCTACTACCACGACCCCTGCTATCACGCGCGCTACAACAACGTCGTCGAGCAACCGCGGCGCGCGCTCGGTCAGCTCGTCGCGATCCGCGAGTTCGGCTGGTCGAAGACCGACACCGAGTGCTGCGGCGGCGGCGGCCTCCTGCCGAAGACGATGCCCACCGTGGCCGATCAGATGGCGAAGCGTCGCCTCGCCGAGGTCCAGCAGACCGGTGGCGGCATGGTCGTCACGTCGTGCGCGACCTGCACGTTCATGCTCTCGCGCAACGCGCCGCCGAGCGTCGAGGTCGTGAACCTCGCGACCGCGATCGCGAAGCTGTCCGAGACGTCGTTTACCGTCCCCGAGACACGTCCCACCGACCCGGACGACGACGAATGAATCCGCTCGTCGACGATCGCATCGTCGAGGTGATCCTCGACGAGCTGCTGGACACCAAGGCGCTCGCCGGGCTGCCCTACTACGCCGATCACGATCGCGAGACCTACGAGATGGTGCTCGCGTCAGCGCGCAGCCTCGCACGCGAGCAGCTGTATCCCGCGTATCGCGCGCTCGACACCTCGCCGCCGGTGCTCGTCGACGGGCGCGTGCACGTCCACCCCGCGCTGAAGCCGCTCGTCCGGCAGATCATCGAGCTCGGCTTCGTCGCTGCACCGCGCCCCGCCGAGGTCGGCGGTGGGCAGCTGCCGCTCGTCGTGTTCTCGCTCGCGACGGCGTACCTCATGGCAGCGAACCTCTCCGTGTACGGCTACGTCGGACTCACCCAAGGCGCGGCGCACCTGCTCGAGGCGTTTGGCACCGACGCGTTGCGCGCCACGTACATGACGCCGATGTATCGCGGCGCGTGGATGGGCACGATGGCGCTCACCGAGCCGCACGCAGGCTCGAGCCTCGCGGACATCACCACGACCGCGACGCCCGCGGGCGATCACTTCCTGATCAGCGGGGCAAAGATCTTCATCTCGGGCGCCGACCACGACATGGCGGACAACATCGTCCACATGACGCTCGCGCGCATCGCCGGCGCCCCCGCTGGCATGAAGGGCGTCTCGCTGTTCTGCGTGCCGAAACGACGCGCGCAAGATGGCGCGCTCGTCGACAACGACGTTGCAGTCACGGGCCTCGTGCACAAGATCGGCTGGCGCGCGCTGCCGAGCGCGATCCTCGCGTACGGCGAGCGCGGCGATTGTCACGGATTCCTCGTCGGAGAGCCGCACCAGGGTATCCGCTACATGTTCCAGATGATGAACGAGGCGCGCATCATGGTCGGCCTCAACGCTGTGTCGACGGCGTCGGTCGCGTATCACGAGTCGCTCGACTACGCGCGCGGCCGGACGCAAGGCCGCCCACTCGGCGCCAAGGATCCCGCCACGCCTGCCATCCCGATCATCGAGCACGCGGACGTGCGCCGCATGTTGCTGCGCCAGAAGGCGATCGTCGAGAGCGGCCTCGCGCTCGTCGCGCGCGCGTCGTACTACGCAGATCTCGCCGCGCACGCCGAGGGCACGGTCGCCGAACAAGCGCAGCTCCTGCTCGACCTGCTCACGCCGATCGTGAAGTCGTTCCCCGCCGAGCGCGGGTTCGAATCCAACGCGCTCGCGCTGCAGATCCACGGCGGCTATGGCTACTCGAGCGAATACATGCCCGAGGCGTGGCTGCGCGATCAGAAGCTCAACTCGATCCACGAGGGCACCACGGGCATCCAGGCCGCCGACCTGCTCGGCCGCCGCGCGGTGGCCAAGGGCGGCGCTGCACTCGCCACCCTCGGCCGTGCGATCGGCGCTGCGTGCATGCGCGCGCGCGCCGCGAGTGTCGATCCCGCGTGGATCGCGGACGTCGAGCGCGCGGTCGGCATCGTCGGTGCACTCACGGGCGAGCTCGCGCAGCGGGGTCTATCCGGCGATCCCGCCGCGATGCTCTTGCACGCGTCGGACTACCTCGATCTGTTCTCCACCGTCGTCATCGCGTGGCAGTGGATCGAGCTCGCCGCGGTCGCACGCGAAGCGATCGGCGGCTCGCTCCCGCGCGGGCGCGCGTCGCGCGACGAGGCGTATTACCGCGGGCTTCTCTCCGCGGCCCAGTACTGGATCCGCACCGAGCTCCCGCGCATCGATCACCTGGCGACGCTGTGCCGCGATGGCGAGGACAGCTACGGCGCCCTCGACCCCGCGTCGCTGTAAGCCCGCGGAACCGGGCGCGGAAAAAGACCCCAGATACTGCGCAACCGTGGACGAGGTGCCCCCGAGAGGGCCTTCCATGTCCAAGCTCCATGGGTTCCTCGCTCTCGTCATCACCGCTTCGGCCGGCCTCGCGCAGGCGGATGCGCTCACCAAAAACGACCTCTACGTGGTCAAACCCGAAGGCACCGCCGAGACCGCGGTCCACAAACCCGGACGCATCCCGTGGTGCGACGGCGCGTTCAAGGGCGAGGTCTGGGATGCGCGTCGCGTGCTGCGCTCGATCAACGGCTCGGCCGACTGGTCTCCCGACAACGGCTGGGAGCGCGGCCTCGAACACATGTGCCAGTTCGCAGACGATCCGCTGTGGCAACGCCAGGCGACCTACGTCGTGCAGGCCGCCATGAACAGCGATCCCGACAAGACGCAGGACGAGGTCGTCGCGCGCATCGGTCGGCTGATCTCCGCGAGCCAGAAGGCACGTGCCAATGCCGGCAAGGAGCCCACCGACGAGGACCGTTTCGCGTTCGCCGAGATGCACCTGACGCCGATCGCGCCCGAGCGCGGCGTCGACACCGCGAAGATCGGCGGCCCGGTCCCCTGGTGTGACGGCGTCAAGGTCGCCGAGAAGTGGGACGCCGGTCGCATCGCGCGCAACGCCGAAGGTCGCGACGGCATCAGCCGTGACGGCGTCATCGAGTCCGCGCTGCACTTGTGCCAGCGCCCGAACGATCCGACGTGGAAGCAGAAGGCTGGCCACCTGCTGCAGGGCTGGATGAACTGGACGAAGCAGTCGCAGACCGACGCGATCGCGTCGATCACGGTCCGGATCCAGCTCGACAAGGTGACCGCGCACCGCGAGTCGCTATGCAAGGCGCTCGTCCCGAGCGGCGAGCTCGCAGGTGCGGGCAACGCGTACGCGCTCGCGAAGCGGAAGTTCTTCGGCTGCTACGACAATCGCCACGGCGAGACGTGGCAGGGCAACCTCCACTTTGTCGGCGACGAGACCGGCCACTACGTCGACGGCTCCGACATCGTCGAGTCGGAGGTCGCGCGCCTGTATTGGCTGTTCGCGTCGACGAGCACGCCGCGCAACGACCTCCCCGCGAACAGCGCGTATGACAACAAGCAGCTGCTCGCATACGCGGCGGTTGCAGCCGACATGGCGAACCTCGACGAGAAAGCCATCACCGAGGAGCTCTCGCGCGCGCCGTTCGCCAACAACGACCTCGCACGTGTCATCGCGAACGAGTCACTCGCCGTGCTGCGCTGGCGCAAGAAGCTCTACGACGCGGCGATCGACAAGCTCGCCGCTTCGGACGCCGACTACGCCTCCATCTTGCGCGACGCCGCGAAGCAAAGCTCGGCGACGTGGACGAAGCTGACCGCGCCGTGGAAGGCCGAGCTCGACATGGCGTTCGCCTTCGAGAAGAAGCTCGCATCGTCGCCACGCTCAGCGGTCGCCGGCTGCTCCAAGGACTTCGCGGGCGTCGTCGAGAAGCTGCTCGCCTCGTACAAGACGACTGACTACCTCGCCCTGATGACGAAGATCCAGGACGACCCGATCGCGTCGATCCTTCTCTCGCGCATCGCGCTGTGCCACGGAATCGACAAGCTCGCGAACGCCGGCGTACTGAAGGATCTCTCGACCAAGAGCCGGAAGATCCGCGGGCGCCGCTCGTACACGTACTTCGCGATCGTCGACAAGCTCGCGGAGGTGAAGGCGAACCGACCGCGTCTGTTGCTCGAGGTCGAGAACTTCGGGAACCCGATGGGCAACGGCGGCGCCAGCGGCGAGAACAGCGACATCGACCTCGAGGGCAGCGTCCCGCTCGATCCGAACGCCGTCGAGTCGCGTGGTGTCGTCGGCAAGGTCACGAAGACCGGCACCGGCATCCGCGTCGAGTTCAAGAAGGTGTCGCGCATGGAGGCGCAGATCGAGTGCAAGGAGACCAACCGCCTCAGCCACATCGACGGCAACGGCAACCTCATCTGGCGCCGCAACTGCTGGCACACTGGCAAGATGGTGAAGGTCGACCTGACGCCGCAGCCGCAGGACGTCCCTGCCGTGTTCTCGACGGGGATCAAGCCCGGTGTGTTCGCCGCGATCGACTACGACGGCAACGTCGCCTACGTGAAGGCCAACGCCGACGCGAAGTCGATCACGACGTTCCTCGGCTACGCGCTCTGAGACGGCGCCCGACCGAGCCTCGCGCGGTGCATTCGGTAACGCACCATCGTGCCGCTCCAGCGATCCCACAGCGTCCGCTTGTTCGGCGCCCGTGCCGATGACCACATCATGGAGAGCGGGACGAGCAAGAAGCCGAGCGCGAGGACGTCACCGACGGTGGCGAACGCCTCCCAGCCGACGAGCTTGCCGACCGAGTTCACCGCGAGGCTGGCGACCGCGAACGCGAGTGGGATCGCCACGCGGATCGCGACGCACGAGCGGCGCGGACGCTCGCCGGTCGTGACGTCGACGACCTCGAGCTCGAACGCGGCTTGTCCAGCCGTGCGGCCGTAGCGCGCGATCTGCAGGAACGTCAGGACGCCGATGGCGCCGATCAGCAGCGGGCCGACGTTGAAGTCGGGCCCGTAGCCGAGCGCCTCGACCACGACCGTCCCGAGGCCGATCAGCACGAGCATGGTCACGAGATCGACGAGCGCGCTCATCATACGCACCGACGCACCGGCGGGTCGTGTGTGCTCCGCGGAGGTCAGCTCGAGCTCGCGTAGGAGCTCGTCGTACGACGCGAAGCGGTCGTCGGGCTCGGGCGCCATCATCCGCGCGCACAGCTTCTCGACGGCGGTGACCGTGGTGCGCGCCTGACCGCGGCGCTCGAGGGGCGGGCGGATCGCGGTCGCGTGTTTGGTTCGCAACGCGGCTGCGTTGTCGGCCTCGAACGGCGGCTTGCCAGAAACGAGGTGATACAGAGTCGCACCGAGCGCGTAGATGTCGGCGCGAAAGTCGACACGTTCGCCGAACGCCTGCTCGGGCGCCATGTACAGCGGCGTCCCCGCGACAGAGGTCTGCGCGACGCCGCCCTCGCCGTCGTCCTCGGACGCCTCGCGTTGTGCGGCGAGGCCGAAGTCGACGAGCTTCACGATGCCGTTGTCGTCGATCATGAGGTTCGACGGCTTCACGTCGCGATGCGTGACGCCGTGCTTGTTCGCTTCGCGCAGACCGGTGATCGCCGCGCGGATGATCGCGAGCGCATCGTCGACGGGGAGCGGTCCCTTCGCGACTAGCTCGGCGACGGTCGTGCCGCGCACGTACTCCATGGCGAAGTACAGCTGGCCGCCGTCTTCACCGATGAAGTAGATGTGTGCGACGTGCGGATGCGAGATGCGAGCCTGTGCACGCGCCTCGCGCACGAGTCGCTCGCGCCGATCGGCGCTCGCCATCTCCGCGGGCAGCACCTTGATCGCGACGGGGCGATCGAGCGCGAGATCCGTCGCGAGGTAGACCTCGCCCATCCCGCCCGCACCGAGCAGCCGCTCGATGCGGAAGTGACCGAGCTGCTTGCCGGCGCTGAGCCCCGGCGACGCCGACGACGACGATCCACCCGCGCGCTGCGAGAGCGTGACGTCGACGGTACCCCGCACCGATGCATCCGCGACGCGTGGCGGAGTGTCGTTGGAGGCAGGGACCGGGTTCGAGGGGGCCGCCACCGTGTCTTCGAGCCCGACCGCCATGGAAGGCCATGCTAATGCCGATTTCGGCGCTGTCGATGGCCTCGGTGCAGCAAGCGCTACAGCAAGACACGTCGGATCGCATCGCCGACGTGGACCCGACCGATGCGCTCGACGCGCGTGTACCAGCGCGACCAGTGCGGAGCCGCCTCGCCGCGATGGTCGACTCGCTTGAAGTCTCCGTCGACGAATGACGCCGCGATGTTCTTGCACGGGTCCGTCGGCTTCACGAGCTCGAGGATGACCTCGTCGCCGAACGCCCAGCGCTGGCCGATCTCGAGCGACGTCCATGGAAGGCCAGTGATCGTGATGTTTTCGCCGATCGAGCCCGGATAGATGCGGTGCCCTTCCGCTTGCAGCTCGAGAATGCGCTCGAGCGAATAGAGGCACACCGCGCGCGTCGGGCCGCCGTGGATCTTGGTGTGCGTCTGTACGTCGCCGACGACGCCGTTCGTCTCGATCGTCGCCTCGCGGACGGGCAGCTTGGGCACGCCGCCGCTCGACACGTTGAGTTGGAAGATCCGCGCGGACACCGCTATCTCTTCTTCGGCTCGCTCTCGGCGTCGCGCATCCACTGCCGCATGCCCGGCAGCGCGAAGATCGCGTCGATGTACGAGCGGCAGCGCGTGTCGACGTCGACGCCGTACGTGCGGAAGCGCGCCGCGACGGGTGCGAACATCGCGTCGGCGATCGTGAAGCTTCCGAACAGGAACGGCCCGTCAGTGCGTCCCGGCGTGTCGAACGCGTCATGCCAGATCTGCTCGACGCGGCGCGCGTCGGCGAGCGCGTCCGGCGTATGGCCCACCCCCGGTTTGCTCTCGAGGATGTCGAACCACATGTCGCGACGGAGCGCGGCGAAGCTCGAGTGCATCTCGCAGCTGATCGATCGAGCCTTGGCGCGTAGCGCGACGTCCTCGGGCCACAGCTTCGCGGCCGGGTTACGTTCGGCGACGAACTCGCAGATCGCGAGCGAGTCCCAGATCACGAGCCCGTCGACATGGAGCACCGGAACGCGACCCGCCGGGTTCACGGCGGCGATCTCGGACTTCGTCGTCGGCGTGTCGAGCAGGATCGTCGTCGTGTCGAACAGCTCGCCGGCGTGGACGAGCGCGAGGTACGGACGCAACGACCACGACGAGTACCGCTTGCTGCCGACGTAGAGGTGAGGCTTCATGCGCGGAATCTATCGCGGGCACGGCAACGGAGCAGCGCAGATCGCGTGCAGAAGTTACGTGGGGTCGTTCAACCCCGACGTTATTGACGATCAGACGCCGAACTTTGCGAGCTTCTTGTGGAGCCCCTCGCGCGTGATGCCGAGGGTAACGGCGGTCTTCGTCTTGTTGTTGCCGTGGTCGCGTAGCGCCTCGGTGATCAGCCAGCGCTCGACCTGATCCATCATCTCTTTGAGCGTGCCCTGCTTGGGCGCGATGCGCGTGACCGTGCCTTCGATCTTGCGGAGGCGCGGCGATAGATCCGTGATCTCGATCCAGTGCCCGGGCTCCGCCTGGATCACGAGGCGCTGGACCTCGTTCTCGAGCTCGCGGATGTTGCCGGGCCAGTTGTACGACTGCAGCGCATCGATCGCGTCCTGGGTGAAGCCCGGGATCTCGAGGCGGTACTCCTCGGCGTAGCGCTTGAGGAAGTGCGCTCCGAGAAGCGGGATGTCCTCGCGGCGATCGCGCAGCGGCGGCAGCTTGATCGGGAAGACCATCAGCCGGTAGTAGAGGTCCTGGCGGAACTTGCCCTTCTCGACCTCGGCGGCGAGATCGCGGTTCGTCGCGCAAATGATGCGCACGTCGACCTGCTTCTCGTTGGTCGCGCCGACGGCACGAATCGTCCCCTCCTGGAGCACGCGCAAGAGCTTCGCCTGGAGCGTCATGGGCATCTCGCCCATCTCGTCGAGGAACAACGTTCCACCGTCGGCGATCTCGAACAGGCCCTTCTTGTCGGAGTCCGCGCTCGTGAACGCGCCGCGCTTGTGACCGAACAGCTCGCTCTCGAGCAGGTTCTCGGGCAAGGCGGCGCAGTTCTGCGCGACGAACATCTTGTCCGCACGGCCGGACTGGTGGTGCACGGCCGCAGCGATCAGCTCTTTGCCCGTGCCCGTCTCGCCCTCGATGCACACGGTCGCGCGCGTATCGATCACGCGCTCGAGCTGCGACAGCACCGACTTCATCGCCGGCGAATCGCCGATGATGTTGTCGAACTTGATCTTCTGCTCCTTGCGCTTCAGGTACACGTTCTCGCCACGCGCTCGCTCCTCGGCGACGCGCAGCCGCTGCACGAGCGTCGCGTTGTCGATCGCGAGCGACGCCTGCGCCGCGAGCAACAGTGCGACCTCGAGATCGCCCTCGACGAACATGCCGATGCTCGCGCGATTGTCGGCCTGGATGAGGCCGATGATGTCGTCACCGCGCCACAGCGGCACGGCGAGGATCGACAGGATCTGACCGCCGAGGATCGACTCGCTCGACAGCGCCTCCTGCGCATTCGCCGTCAGCACCGCCGCGCGATCTGCGAGCACACGGCGCAACACCGCGCGGCTCGCGCGCACCGGGTCGGCTCCCGTCGCGGCAGCCGCCTTGACCGCGGCGCTCGGACGCGAGACCGCGAGCGCAAACCGATCCTTGTCGTTCTCGCTGCGCAGCAGGATCGCGACGTGGGTCGCACGAGGGAGTAGCTCGAACGTCGCGTTGACCGTCGCCTCGATCACTTCGCTCGGCTCGAGTCGCCCACCGAGCGGCTGCAGCGCCTTGTACACGCGCGCGGCTTCGGCCGGGCTGACCTCGAGTTGGACCGTCGCCGCAGCGAGATCCATGATCGAGCGCGACGCGATCAAGCGATCGCCGAGCTCTTCTTCATTCTCGTCACCGATGTGCACCGCGATGCGCACGGGATCGTGCGGGTTGCCGAGCAGCAGGACGTCGCCATCGACGAGGGCGAGCTCCCACCGTGCGGATGCGTCGACGGCGATCCGCCGGCCCTCGCGCTCCACCGCCGAGCCGTTCGTCGAACGCAGATCGCGAAACACGAAGTGCTCGCCCACCTGCGTGATCTGCGCGTGGTCCCCCGAGAGGTGGAAGTCCGTGATCACCACCGTGCTCGCGGGCGAGCGTCCGAGCGTCACCGTGCCCGCTCCCGATGGGAGCAGGCGATGCGTTCGTTGCGTGGCGATGCCTTGAAGGATTTCGAGAACGATCACGGAGTTGTGGCGCTGTTTCCGCCCCTCGCCGGTTTATACTGCATGCTCGTTCGGTCGCGCATGTCGGGGTCCTCGAAAGTCATCGTGGTCTATCCAGACGGTCCCGACGGGGATGTCGACGGCGCACGCGCTGGGAGCCAGATTCAACTCGGTTTCGAGCGCGAGGGCATCCCGACGGACCTCGTCACCAGCTCGGATTCGCTGCCGCTCGACAACGCCGGCCTGGTCATCGTCGGTGGCGCCGACGGGAAGGCCGTCGAGCTGCTCCAGAATGCACGCAGCCAGCTCTCGGCCACCAAGCTCGACATCCCCCTCGTCTTCGCCGGCAAGAACCTCCACCGCGCCGACGCCGAGCAGGCTGGCGCCGACGAGGTCGTCCTCTACCCGGCCTACCTGCGCGACGTGGTCACGGTCGGCCGCCTCCTCCGCGGCGTTCCGCGTGTCAAGCGCGAGCACATCGTCGGAAGCCTCGCCGAGACCACCGGTATGTACACGCTCGTCCGCGCGCTCGCCGCGCTCGGCCGGAGCGCCGTCCTCACGCTGATTCGCGGTCTCCGGCGCGGCGAGATCCGCTTTTTCCACGGCGAGGTCACCTCCGCCGAGCTCGCCCTGATCCATGGGCAGGCCGCTCTTCACCAGTTGCTCCTGTGGACAGAGGCGCGCTTCGAGTACCTCAAGGAGGACGTCGTTCGTCGCCAGCAGATCCCGCTCACCCACGAGGAGCTGTTCGCCGACGCGGAGCGCTTCCTCGAAGGGGTGCGCGACTCCTCGGGCTCGCTCTCGCCGTCCATGGTCCTCGAGCAGGATGTCACGCGCATCCACTCGCTCGGCCGCCAGGTACCGACCGAGGTGCACGGCGTGCTCCGCATGTTCGATGGCCACCGAGTCCTCGCGGACATCCTCGAGGACTCGCCCTACCGGGTGTTCGAGACGCTCCGCGTCGCGCAGCGCGCTGTCGAGGCTGGCCTCTTGCGCATCGTCGAGAAGCAGCGTTCACGCGCGAAGTGGCGCGCGGTCCTCTCGATCGAGGAGTGGCTCACGGGCCAGGATCGCGACGCGGTCGTCGAGCGCGTGACGTCACTCATCGATTCGTCGCCGGTCTCCGCGACCGCCGACACCGGGCAAGTCGAGAAGTCGTCGCGCGACTCGAAGCCGAAGTTCAAGAAGGGCAAGAAGCGAAAGAAGAAGGAGAGCGTGCCGCCGCCGGCCGCCGAGCCGCCGCCTGCGGTCGCGCGCACGTCGAGCAAGCCGAACATCGATTGGGGCTCGCTGGTCCCGCGCATCATCGGTGGAGATGTCGGCTCGCTGTCGCAGGTCGTGCCCGCCGCGCAGCGATCGGGCGAGATCTCGCGCGAAAAGCTCGAGGCGCTCGACACCGGTGCACGCGAGCGGATCTTCCCGAAGGACGCCGAGCCGAGCATCGTCATCGAGCCCGACACCGAGGAGACCGTGGCGCCAGCCGCGAAGGCGAGCGAGGCGAAGGCGAGCGCGGAGACCGTCGAGGCCAAGGCAACCGAGGCGAAGGCCAACGAACCGAAGACCAGCGAGGCCAAGGCCACCGAACCGAAGACGGTCGAGGCGAAGGCGACCGAGGCGAAGGCCGCCGAATCGAAGACCGTCGAGGCGAAGGCGACCGAGACGAAGGCGGGCGACTCGAAGTCCGTCGAGGCCACGGCCGCCGAATCGAAGACCGTCGAGGCGAAGGCGACCGACAAGGACGCGGAAAAGAAGGCCAGCGACAACAAGCGCGTCGAGGAGGCCAAGGCGATCCCGCTGCCGCCGCCGCGCCCCTCGTCGCCCGCGATCGATCTCTCGCCGCGTACGTCGTCGCCGGCGATCGATACGCGCGCATCATCGCCGGCGATCGAGCTCGCCGTCGCCCGCACGAGCACGCCGCGCATGAAGTCGCCGTCGGCACCACCGCCGATCACCGGGATCCCCGACATTCCGCGCTCGAAGTCTCCATCGGCCCCACCGCCGATCACCGGCGTTCCCGACATCCCGCGCTCGAAGTCTCCATCGGCCCCACCGCCGATCACCGGCGTTCCCGACCTCTCGCCCTCGAAGTCTCCGTCGGCCCCACCGCCGATCACCGGCATCGCAGCGACGACCGCATCGAGCGCTTCGACCGCTTCGAATCCACCGACGACGGCATCGCCCCCGGCTACGGGTGCACCGAGCCCGAGCGCATCGAGCTCGAGCTCGTCGAGCTCGGCATCGAGCGCAGCGATCACGGTCCCGCCCGTCGAGCTGCTCGGCCCCACCCCGCTGTCGTCGATCGCGCCGACTCCACTCACATCGATTCTGCCGAGCGCGACCGATGCGACCGATGCGCCGACGTTCCTGCGCACGCCACGGCCGACGCGCGTCGACAGCCAGTTCGACGACAGCGACGCGACGAACGTCGTCCCGCGCGTCGAGCCGTCGAGCGTCGAGCCCGCCGTCGCGCGCACCAAGACGCCGACGGCGCCGCCGCCGAGTCCCGTCATCGCACGCACGAAGACACCAACGGCACCGTCACCGTCACGGCCGCTGAGCCCCGAAGAGCGCGAGGCAGAGCAGGACGCCGAAGACGCCCGCCTGCGCGCTGAGGCCGTCGAGCTCGCGAAGAAGCAGGCTGCGGCACGTGCCGCCGAGCAGGACCGGCAAGCGCGCGAGGCGATGGACCTCGCGAACCGCCTCGCCGAGGCACGTGCGAAGGCCCAGCCACCGTTGAAGACCGACGAGAGCGTGCCGATCACGCTGGCGACGCCGGATCCGGATGAACCCGGCGAGATCGATGAGAGCGTGCCGATCCGGCGGATCGTGCCCGGATCCCGGACGGCGGACGCCGACGGCAGCCTGCGAGCCCCGCTGCAGACACCCGATCCCGATGCGGGCGTCGACGAGGAAGCGTTGTGGCGAGTGGCAGAGGCGCGCGCGAGAGAGGCCGCGGCGGATCAGAAGACGATGCCCGTACCCAAGCTCGAAGCGGACGATCTGATCCGCGAGCTGATCGGCGAGAAGATCACGATCGCGGAGACGAACACGTCGCGCGTGGTGCTGCAGGAGCAGATGTCGATCGATCGGTCACTGCAAACCGCGCGCATCGCGTCGTCTCAGATCACGACGGTCGAGAAGGCACCCGCCGCGCACGCCAAGGACGACGTCAGTGCCGCGACCGCGCTGTTCGGCAAGCGCGAGCTGGCGGCGCCGACGGAGATCGACGATGAGCCTTCCGATGGCATCGTGCGCCACATTCCGTCGGTGGAGACCGCACCGAAGAAGCGACCACCGCCTCCGAAGGTGGAGGTACCCGATGATCGACCGGGAGATCGCACGGGCGAGATCACGGCGGCACGCAAGAAGCACGGGAGCACTCCGCCGAAGAACAGGGAGCCGTCGATCTTGATCGAGGAAGCAGCGGCGACGACGGCTGCTGATCTCGCCGCGGCACACGAGGCGGTCGCGGCAGCGGCGGTCGCTCAGGTGCGCGCGCCAAAGACGACCGATCTCGCGGGTGCGTCCGTGGAGAAAGCGGTCGTCGAGACGCGCAAGGACGCTGCGATCGCGTTCAGCGACGCCGAGGAGGCATTCTTTCGGCAGGGCTTCGGCGAGGAGAAGTCGACATCGGTCCAGATGACAGGGCCGGTCGAGACGTTCGACGATCTCGACGAGGACTATCAGCCCGTCGGCTTCTGGGATCGGTTGCGAGGCAAGAAGGGCGAGAAGAAGCCCGACAAGTAGCGGGTCACTGCGCCGGCGGCGAGTCCCAACGGACCTCGATGCCGCCGCGCTCGCTCGAGACACGCAGACGGATGAACTTCACGTTCGGACCGAGCACGGCGGCCTCGCGCGGGAAGCGCAGGATGTATGCCTGCGCGAAGTCACCGAACGCGGGGAACTCGGCGCGCACCACAAACGCGGGGCGACGATCCTTGATGATCTCGAGCGGCGCGATCTCGGTCCCGTTCTGATCGAGCAGCATCACGCGCCACGTGCTCTTCTTGCCGCGGTCGAAGTCGTTCTCGCGACGATCCCATGTCGTGACCATGAGCTCGAACTCGAACGGTCCGGCGGCTTCGGCGCGCGCCTGAGCGATGCGTTGCTCGCGGGCCGCGCCCTCGAGCCCGCGGTGTTCGGCATCGCGAGACGCATGCGCTGCGCGCCACTCGGGCGACTTCAGCGTCGCGGCGAGCTCCAGCACTTCCTGGTACTGACCGCGTAGCGTTGCCTTCCGAGTCCAGTCGTCGGTAATGTCGAGGTACTCGTCGGGTTCCGGCACCGGCGACGGGAACTCCTCGGTCAGCGGTCTCCGCGTGATCGACGAGCTGCAAGCAGCGAGGACGAGGAGCAGAGCGACGGCGCGCATGATCACTCGGGTAGAAAGTCCCGGCGCGTGAAGAGGGTGGTGAGTGGAGTCTGGGCGACGACCGCTTCGCGTCCACCTTCGAGGCGATCCACGAGCCCGACCGCGTGAACGACGGTGAGACCCGCGAGTCGCGCGCGCTCGATCGCCTTGAGCGTCGAGGCGCCGGTCGTGATCACGTCCTCGAGAATGACGACACGCGCGCCAGCCGCGAGCTTCGTGCTCTCGACCCATTGGTTCGTGCCGTGCCCCTTTGGCTCCTTGCGCACGATGAACGCCGCACGCGGCCGCCCCGCGACGAAGCTCTGCAGCGAGGTCGCCGTCGCGAGCGGATCAGCCCCGAGCGTGAGTCCGCCGACAGCGACCGCGTCGGGTGCGACATGATCCACGATCATGTGGAACAGCTCGCCGATCAGCGCGGCGCCTTCTGCGTCGAGGCTGACCTGCTTGCAGTCGATGTAGAAGTTGGACTTGAGCCCCGACGAGAGCACGACCTCGCGCTCGGCGAAGCTGCGCTCCCGAAGAAGCTCGAGGAGGCGCCCGCGCTTCGTCGCGAAGCCTGGCCGATCGAGCAGTGTCTGCATCGACATCTGAAAGCACGCTACCACGCGAATTCGTGTAACGGACCGTTCGCGACCGGGCCGAATTGACCATCCCTAGATCACCCCCTAGAGTGCCTCCACTTCGTGCACCTCGTCGATGAAGCCGATGCTGTACCGGTCCGCTCCAAGGCGGACCTGTTGGCCTATTTCGAGAGTGCCGGCAAGCCGGTGGCCGAGTGGCGCGTCGGCACGGAGCACGAGCTCGTCGGCGTGATCGCCCGAGGTCCGGGTGTGGGAGAAGCGCCACCCTATGACGGACCGCACGGAATCGGCGCGCTGTTCGAGGCCTTCTCGAAGAACAGCGGCACGCCCGTGCGCGAAGGCGGCTTCATCATCGCGCTCAAGCGCGGCGACACGCAGATCACCATCGAGCCAGGCGGTCAGTTCGAGCTCGCGGCCCGCCCTGTTCACGATGACAACGACTTCGTCGTCGATCTGCGCGAATTCGTCGACGAGCTCGCCGCGGCCTCGCAGCAGCTCGGTCTCGCGTGGCTCTCGACGGGTCTGCGTCCCTTCGGAACGCGCGCCGACATCCCGTGGATGCCGAAGCAGCGGTACACGGTCATGCGCGACTACATGCCGACCGTCGGCACGCGCGGCCTCGACATGATGGTCCGCACGGCGACCGTGCAGGCGAACCTCGACTTCGCCGACGAGATCGACGCGGCACGCAAGATGCGCGCGCTGTACTCGGTGACGTCGATCCTGACGTCGCTGTGGGCGTGTTCGCCGATCGTCGACGAGAAGCCGACGAAGTTCCAATCGTATCGCGCGTGGATCTGGCGCGACACCGACAACGCGCGCGCCGGCCTTCTGCCGTTCGTGTTCGATCGCGACGACATCTTCACCACCTACACGGAGTGGGCGCTCGACGTGCCCATGTACTTCGTCTATCGCGGCGGGTACGTGCGCGTGCCGGCGGGGTTCACGTTCCGCCAGTTCATGGAACGCGGACACGACGGCGAGACCGCCACACGGGCCGACTGGGCGCTGCATCTCTCGACACTGTTTCCCGAGGGCCGCCTCAAGAAGTTCATCGAGGTGCGCGGCTGCGACTGTGGCTCGTTCGGGATGATCAGCGCGCTCGCGCCGATGATGCGCGGCTTGTTGTACGACCCGACGGCCTGCGCCGCCGCGACGGCTCTGACTGCGGGGCTCACGTTCGAGCAACGCCAGGCGCTCGCCGACGATGCTCCGCTCATGGGGTTCGCCGCGCGCGCAGGGAAGCACACCGTCGGCGAGCTCGCGAAGCAGCTCGTCGCGATCGCGAGAGACGGCCTCGCTCGCGTCGCACCCCAATCGGTGTCGCTGCTCGATCCTGTCGAGGAGATCGCGACGAGTGGCCGCACGCAGGCGGACGCGATGGTCGAGCTATGGAACCGCGCCGGCGGCGATCGCGAGAGCGTGATCCGCGCGCTCGCCCACCCGGGCCTCGGTCCGAGCTAACCGGGCGAGCGAACCTGGAGAAGGCCGAGCCCGACGACGCTTTCGCGACGAATGGATCTGCTCGGATCCGGATCTGGTCGGAGGGACAAACAGGGAGAAGGGAAGGGAGGGGAGGTCGCTTCGCGACTACGAGTGGAACTGGTTCGCGGCGACGCGTGATCGATGGGGTCGATCGATGGAGAATACCGAAGGGGTCGAGCCGGCCCCGTCAGCGTTCGTCGTCGTCGTCGAAGTCGATCAGCACGCCGTCGTCGGTCGTCGGCCGCACACGCGCGGGCACGCGACCGCTCGTGGAGGCCCGCTGCGCCGGCACGCGCCCCGACGAGGTGCGCGCGCGATTCGTCGGCGGGATCGTCGGCACGCGCTCCGTCTTCGCGTGCGGGATGGCGAGATCGTCGAGGTCGACATCGAGCGCCTCGAGCGCGGTCTCGAGGTCGTAGCCATCCTCGCCCTTGCGAGGTGGCGACCCCGTGTGTTGCTGCGAGCGCAGGAAGCGGGGCTCGCGCTCCGGCGCGGGCGCGTGGACATCGCTATCGTCGAACGCAGAGCGCGGCGGGAACCCACTCACCACCGGTGCCGCCCGCGCGTACGGCGACGGCTTGTTGAAGTCCGCGTGTGGCGAGTCGAACTCGTCCGCGGGAATGTCGCCGCTGAGCGCGAACTCGCTCATCGGCTCGTACGCGTTCTGTGGCTCCTCGAACCCCGCCATCGCGTTGCGTGCGCTCAGCTCTCGCGGATCGAGATGCAGCGGCGGCTCCTGCTCTTCCCCCTCGGTCGCGGGCGCGCGGGGGTGCTCGTCCGACAGTTCGAGGCGCGCGTGGAAGTCGGGATCCGAGTGGCGCGAATAGTCGTACGACGGCCGCAGCACGGGCTCGGGCGCACGCTCCGGCGGCGGTTCGTGATCTGGATACACGGCGCCGCTTCCGGACGCTTCGTGTTCGCCGTGCGACGAGAGCAGATCCGCGTCTTCCTCGTCGGCCTCCGCGAGGATCTCGAAGTCCTCGATCTCCTCGAGCTCCTCCTCGTTGTACTCGCCCTCGATCGGCGCCGCCGCGACCGAGTGTTCGCTGTACGCGGGCTCGAGCGGCGCTGCGGCGACCGACGATTCTCCATACGCGGACGCGGGCTCCGCATACGCGGGGGGCTGGGCGAACCCGAGGTCGTCGGGCTCGGCGTCCGCGTCCGCGAGCTGCTGGTCGAGGCTCGCTTCGATCGCCGCCGCGACCGAAGGCTCGGTGTAGACCGGCGTGAGCTCCGGCTCCGGCTCCGGCGGCTCGGTGCCGACCGCGGTGTTCTCGACCTCCTCGAAGTCATCCTCGCCGAGCTGATGAATCTCGTCGGCGATCTGCTCGGGATCGACTTCGTGATCTTCGCCGCGGGCGTCCTCGTCCTCTGACAACGCGAACTCGGGCGCGGGCGGCGTGTCGAGCGATGGCTCGATCTGTTCGACCTCGGTCGACGCACCGACGAACGCGGGAGCTTCGGGCGGCGCCTCGACCGGTGTGGCCTCGGGCTCCGCTTCGACACGGGCGGCGATCACGTCGGCGACGAGCTCCGGCGCCGCCTCGTCGCGGATGGTGAGGTTCGCGTCGACGATCGACTCCTCGGGCTTCGCCTCGACGATCGGGGCCTCGGCCTTCGCTTCGTCGACAACCGCGAGTGTCGAGACGGGCGCCGGCTTCGATTCCTCGACCGGTGGCGGCGGTGCCCACCCACGGCGGGTGATGGCCACGCCGCCGAGCTGACGCGCGAGCTCCGCCGAGGCCGCCTCGACGCTGATCGCGATGGGCGCCGCGGTGCTGTCGCGCAGGGCCTCGAGCTCCGCGTCGAGATCGCTGCCCGCGAGCGCGCGCGCCATCGCCATTACCGCGGCGACATCGACATCGTCATCGAGACCGGGCAGGTTCACGGTGACTGCGGCGACCGGCCCGGACGCGCGATCGATCACTTCCTGCAGCGCGGGGCGCTTCCTGCGCGAGGGCTCGGGCGCGAGCGCGGTGACCGCGTGCACCTTTGCAATCGCGATCGGCCCCGACGCGCGACGTGGGGCCGTCAACACGCGCGACTTCTCCGGCTCGCGTCGCGGGATCGGCGCGCTGTCGAGGATCGGCTGGCTGTCGCGGATCGGTCCCGAGTCGAGCACCGGTGCACTGTCTCGCAGTGGAGGCGTCTCGAGGATCGGCGCGCTATCGCGGAGCGGCGTGTTCTCGAGGATCGGCGCGCTATCGCGTTCGCTATCGGCGGAGCCCGTCCCCCGGCGCCCACGCGCGATCGGAGCGCTGTCGATCGTCGTCGGTAGCGGCGTCGTCTCGACGGGAGCCGATCTCAGGATCGGGTTCGAGTCGATCGTCGTCGGCGCCACGGGTGCCGTGTTCGTGTTCGTCGTTTCGCCCTTCGCCGCGTCGATGTCGGCGGGCATCGGGATCGCGACATCAGCGAGCCCGAGCTCGCGACGCTTTCCGAGAATCTTCAGGATCACGTCGCGGCTCTCGCGCGTGACGCGCGTCAGCTCGATCGCCATGCCGAACGCAGCGCGCGGGTTGTCCGGATCGGGCGCCTTCGCCGCGCGGACCTTGCCGAGTCCCGTGATGACGACCTTGTCATCCGCGAGACGCAGCTCGAACTTCACGTCCGCGCCGACGGCCTGCAGCGTCTTGGTCGGGAGAAACAGCCCCGACTTGCCGACGTTCGGTGCGAACCGCGCCGCCAGCGTGTCGACGTCGTCGTAGCGGAGCTTGATCCGCAGCACGACCGGAGCGGGTCGCGCCACGCTTCCATCGTCGGGAGACATGAACGGCTAATTATCCGGCTCCGACGAGACTTGGACAACTTGTACTCCGATCCCAATTTCGGACACTCGGTCCCACGCACGCCCGGAGATTCCCCGCAGCCCCACCTGATTTCGCCGGGTTGCCCGACGCGCGCGGATCGCGGACGCGGGCGGCCAAAAGCCTCGCGCTCCGCGAGCCGAGGTTCGCCGAGTCGAGATCGCCCAGCGGCGATCGATCCCTCATGGGACACGGTAGGCTCACCGGTCTGCCGCTGCATATCGACCCGTTCGAGCAGCTCAGCTGGACCAACCACGCCACCGATCGCGGCGTTAGTTGCCGATCTCCCAGCTACCCTGAACCGAGATCCACGAACCGTCGCGCTCCTCCCAGCGAGGCTCGCGGTAGCGATATCCCCGGCGCTCGCGCTCGTAGTGGCCCGGGACCCACACCCACTGGTCGCCCTGCCAGTTCCAGTTGCCACGGACCCAGATGTAGCCGGAGCGGTTGTCGTAGCGCTCCACGCGCAGCGCGGGCGGCGCGCTCGCGGGACCAGCGTTGATCCAGCCGCCGTCGACGAACACGTAGACGCCGTCGCGGTTCTCCCAGCGCCGCTCGCGCCAGCGATAGCCACGTCGCTCTCGCTCGTAGCGACCGCCGACCCAGACGTAGTCGTCGCCGTTCCAGTCCCAGTGACCACCGACCCAGACGTAGCCCGAACGGCGGTTGTACCGCTCGACGCGCAACGCGGGCGGCGCGCGATTCGCTCGACGCTCGGCGCGGCGGTCCGCGCGATCCTGCCGGCGCTCCGACCGATCGTCGCGACGCTCCTCGCGACGTTCCTGACGTTCCTCGCGGCGCTCGCGGCGGTCATCACGACGATCACGACGATCGTCGCGACGCTCCCATCGATCAGCGATCGCGGGCGCCGCTGTCCCGAAGATCAACGCCGCCACCAATAGCTTCCTCATCATTCGCATAGGCTCCAAACGGACGAAGACCAACACTAGCGCATCACCATGTAGGGATGCATGTGCCGGGGTGCTGACGAGTCGACCGATGTCTACGCGTGGTCTTCCACCCACTTGCGCGCCGCATCGAGCGCTGCGGGCACGGCGGCCGCGTCCTTCCCCCCACCTTGTGCCATCTCCGGCTTGCCTCCGGCACGACCTCCGAGCTGCTGGGCGATCTCACCGAGCAGCTTCCCCGCCTGCACCTTATCCGTCAGATCCTTGGTGACCATCGCGACGAGCTTCACCTCGCCGCCGCCCATGCCCGCGAGCACCACGACGCCCGAGCCCAGCTTGTCCCGCAGCTGATCGCCGGTGTCGCGCAAGACCTTCGCGTCGTCGACCTCGATCGCCGCCGCGAGCACCCGGATGCCCTTGATCGTCACGGCCTCCGCCAACAAGTCGCGACCACCGCCGCCCGACGCGAGCTTCTGCTTCAGCTTCTCGATCTCGCGCTCGAGCGCGCGCACGTCCTCGCGCGACTTCTCGTAGCGCGTGGCCACCTCGAACAGCGGCGCCTTCATCTGCGCTGCGGTCTTGCCGAGCTCGTCCTCGAGCCTGCGCAGGTACTCGAGCGCGCCGGCACCGGTGACCGCCTCGATGCGGCGCACGCCCTGCGCGACGCCGCTCTCGCCGACGATCTTCATGAGGCCGATGTCGCCCGCGCGCCGCACGTGCGTGCCGCCGCAGAACTCGAGCGACTCGCGTCCGATGTGCACGACACGCACGACGTCGCCGTACTTCTCGCCGAACATCGCGACCGCGCCCTTCTGCTTGGCCTCCTCGAGCGGCAGCGTCTCGACGATCGAGTCGGCGTTCGCGCGGATCTCCGCGTTCACGATGTCCTCGACACGGCGCTTCTCGTCCTCGGCCATCGGCTTGCCGTGCGCGAAGTCGAAGCGCAGGCGGTCCGGCGACACGAGCGAGCCTTTCTGCGCGATGTGTTCGCCGAGCACCGTCTTCAGCGCGTGGTTGAGCAAATGCGTCGCCGAGTGGTTCGCCCGGATCTTCTCGCGGCGATCGTCGTCGACGACGAACGACACGCGCTCGCCGACGGCGATCGTTCCTTCGATCACGTCGCCGAACAGTACGTGGACATCCCCCGCCGGCTTCTTGGTGTCCGTGATCACGACGCGCCCTGACGGCCCGTGCACCTCCCCGGTGTCGCCGATCTGTCCGCCGGACTCCGCGTAGAACGGCGTCTGATCGAACACGAGCTGGACCTTGGAGCCCGCTGCCGCGGTGTCGGAGCGAGCGCCACCGACGAGGATCGCTTTGACCGCGCCCTCGCCCGTCGTGCCACGACCCTCGTAGCCGAGGAACTTCGTCGCTCCGATCTCGCTCGCGAGAGCGCGCACGTCGCCCGTGATCGCCTCCTGATCGGAGCCGCCGAACTTGCTGATCGCCTGCGCCTTCTTCATCTCCTCGTCGAACGTCGCGCGCGGCGCGGTGAACCCGCGCTCGTTCGCGATGATCTCCGTGAGGTCCTGCGGGAATCCGTACGTGTCGTGCAGCACGAACTGCACCCGACCCGGCACTTCGGTCGTGCCGGCCTTCTTCAGCACGGACAGCTCGCCCTCGAGGAGACCGAGGCCGCGATCCAGCGTCTCGCGGAACCGCACTTCCTCGTCGAGAGCGGTCTGCAGGATCAGCTTCTGGCGCGTGACGAGCTCGGGGTACTGCGCCTTCATTTCCTCGATGACGCGCGCACACACGTCGTGCATGAACGGCCGCTCGATTCCGAGCATCTTTCCGTGGCGCACCGCGCGCCGGAAGATGCGGCGCAACACGTATTCGCGCTGTCCTTTGTCGGGCATCACGCCGTCTCCGACGAGGAACGTCGTGCAGCGCGCGTGGTCGGCGATCACGCGCATCGACGTGTCCGCGTCGGGATCCGCGCCGTAGCGTCGCTTCGCGATCTCCGCCGTCGTCGCCAGGATCCCCGTGAACAGATCCGCGTCGTAGTTCGACGACACGCCCTGCACGATCGCCGTCACGCGCTCGAGGCCCGCTCCCGTGTCGATCGACGGCGCAGGAAGCGGAAACAGCTCGCCACCGGCGGTGCGCCGCTCGTATTGCATGAACACGAGATTCCAGAACTCGAGCCAGCCGGTCCACGACGCGGGATCGGGCGTCGGCCACGACGTGGGCGCACCCGGGACGAAGTAGTGGATCTCGGTGCACGGACCCATCGGCCCCGTGTCCCCCATCATCCAGAAGTTGTCCTTCTTGCCGAGGCCGATGATGCGCTCGTCGGAGAACCCGGTGACGCGCTTCCAGATCGCGCGCGCTTCGTCGTCTGCGTTCACGCCCGGGAGATCCGGATCGTTACCGCCGAAGATCGTCACGCACAGGCGCGACGCGTCGATCCCCCAGATCTTGGTGATCAACTCCCACGCGCCGGCGATCGCGTCTTCTTTGAAGTAGTCGCCGAACGAGAAGTTGCCGAGCATCTCGAAGAACGTGTGGTGGCGCGGAGTCTTGCCCACCTCGTCGAGGTCGTTGTGCTTGCCGCCCGCCCGCACGCACTTCTGCGACGTGGTCGCGCGCTTGTACGTACGCTTGTCGGCGCCCGTGAACACGTCCTTGAACTGGACCATGCCGGCGTTGGTGAACAAGAGCGTCGGATCGTTGGCCGGGACGAGCGAGCTCGAAGCGACCACTTCGTGGTTCTTGCTCTTCCAGAACTCGAGGAACGCGCTACGAACGTCGGACGCCTTCATGACGGAGGCAACCTAGCACTGCGCCAACTTCGCCCCAAGGCGGGGTGCGAACGTTAGTAGAGATAGCCGACGGTGGCGATGCCGCCGAAGTACTTGTCACTCGCGCCGAACACGTCCTTCTCGGGGTCCAGGTCGCGGTTCGTGGCCATCGCTCCGGTGCCGTTGAACGCGAACCCGATCGCCGCGCCGCGAAACGCGACGCGCGCGAACAGGAACTTCTTCAGCATGTAGTCGACCGAGAGCTGCCCCTCGAAGCCGTTCTTGCTGGCCGGACCGTATTGGTCGTTGTTCTCGATCTGACCGGCCTTGCCGATCGCTAGGTACGTCGCGTCGACGCTGACGACGAGCTTGCCGAGCGAGAGCCGCGCGAACACGGTCGGCGCGATTGCTGTATACGCCGTGTTCGGAATGCCGGGTGACACACCTGAGGCGGGACGGATCGTGAACGTCTGCTTGCCGTACTCGAGCTGACCACCGACCGTGATCATCTTGCTCAACGGATAGCGGAACACCCCGCCGACGGACCAGCGCGACTGCGACGTCGGCAACGTCACCGGAGCGTTGCCGCCTGGCCCGTCGGGATCCGACTTCGAGTTGATGAGCAGGACCTTGTCGTACATCGCCGTCAGGCCGATGTTCTTCAGCATCGACTTGTTCTTGTGCGTGATCGCGAGCGGGAACACCGTCACGTCCAGTACGAGACCGGCGACCGGCACGCCGTTGTACGGCGGAGGATGGTTCTCGAGGTTCGCCTCGTACGTGAACTTCATGCGGCGGGCGTTGAACGAAATCCCCGCGATCGCTTCGACGGCACGCTCGCCCACGGACAGCTTGTCCGGGTCTTCGTCGCCATCCTCGGCGCTCGCCTCGACGCTGCTTTCCTCTACTTCTTCCTCGTCGCCATCGCGTGCAGCGACCTTCTTCTTCTTTGGCTCGTCTTCCTCTTCCTCTTCCTCTTCTTCGTCGGAGGAATCCTTCTTGGTCTTGAGCGCGGCCGCGGTCTCGTCCTCTTCTTCTTCTTCCTCTTCCTCGTCGGCGTCCTTCTTCGCCTTCTTCTTGGCCTCGTCCTTCTTGCGCTTCTCCTCTTCCTTCTTCGCGAGGGCTTCTTCCTTCTTGCGGCGCTCCTCTTCCTTCTTGGCCTCGGCCTTCGCCTCGGCCTCTTCCTTCTTGCGCTCTTCCTCTTCCTTCTTCTTCTTGGCCGCAAGCTCCTTCTTCGAGGGCTTGTCCTCTTCCTCTTCTTCTTCCTCTTCCTCGTCGTCGTTCGACGACTTCTTGCCGAAGCCCTTCTTCTTGGGCTTCTCCTCTTCTTCCTCTTCTTCTTCGTCGTCCCGAGCGGCGACCTTCTTCTTCGGGCGCTCTTCTTCTTCTTCCTCCTCGTCGTCACCGCCGCGGCCCGACTTCATCGTGTCGATCGCACTGACGAGCTCGTCCTTCAGATCGCGCGAAGCCTTCGCGTCGATCATTCCGCGCTCGGAGGACGTGTCGATGCGCGAGCCGGTAACCGCGCCGGTCTTACCCGCACGGATCTTGAGCTGGATGATGTACTCGTCGCGGCGCTTCTCGATCTTTCCCGTCACGACCGCATCGATCTTGAGCTTCTTCGCGATCTTCTTGATGTTCCCGTCGGTGAGCTTGTTCGCGCCGAGATCGTCGGCAGTCGACGTCCACTTCTCGGTCGGAACGACCGTGTGCGTTTTCTTCAGGAGCTTCACGAGCCCCTCGTGGAACTTCTCCGCCTTCGGTCCCTCGAGATCGAGGACAACGACGCGTTTGCGCCCCGCCTCGGCGATCGCAGGGACAAATGCGACGCCGAAGACCACCAGCAATGCCAGCAGCTTATTTATCGAAGCTCTCGATTTCGAACTCGTCATTGCTGGCTCCGGGTTTGGTCTCGGAAGGAGACTGAGTGATGCCACCGCCATCGTTGCCGCGCCACGACCCCGCGCTCGCCGACACCCCGCGAAACAACAGGGCGAAGTCCGACGGGCTGGTCGAGTGCTTGACGGCCTCCTCGTACGTGACCAGGCGCTGTTTCACCAGGGCCGCCAAGCTCTGGTCGAATGACACCATCCCGTAGGGGTGCAGACCCTCAGTGATGGCTTGCTTGATCTCGCGGGTCCGGTGCGGATCCTCGATCATCTCGCGGATCCGCTCGGTGTTGACCATGACCTCGAGGGCCGGGACCATCCCCTTACCATCGGCGCGGGGCAGCAATCTCTGGGAGATAACGCCGCGCAGCACGCTCGCCAGCGTGAGTCGAGCTTGCTGCTGCTGGTGGATCGGGAACATGGAGATGATACGGCTGATGGTCTCCGTCGCGTCGACAGTGTGGAGGGTCGAGAGGACCAGGTGACCAGTCTCTGCAGCGGTCATGCCGATCTGCGCGGTCTCGAAGTCACGCATTTCGCCCACCAGGATGACGTCCGGGTCCTGGCGAAGTGCTGCACGTAATGCGCGGGCGAAGGACATCGTGTCGAACCCGATCTCGCGCTGGTTCAGCACGGACCGCTTGTCGCGGAACGTGTATTCGATGGGATCTTCGACGGTAACGACGTGATACGCGTGCTGCGTGTTGATGTAGTCGATCATCGCGGCGAGCGTCGTCGACTTGCCGGAGCCCGTGGCCCCAGTGACGAGCACGATGCCGCGGCTGTTGTTGGCGAGATCGAGCACGGCCTGCGGCAGGTTCAGGGTCTGGAACGGTGGCACCTCTGGGGGAATCAAGCGCAGCACCATGCCGACCGAGCCGCGCTGCTGGAACATGTTCACGCGATAGCGGACTCCGTCGGGGGTGCCGTACGCGAGGTCGATGTCGAGGTTGGTCTCGAACTCCTCGCGCTGCCGATCGTTCATCATGTGGACGGCGAACTGTGCGATGGCCTCGCGAGTCAGCGCCGGCACGTCGCGAACGGTTCGCAGGTCGCCTTTGATCCGGAAGATCGGCGGAAGTCCTGCCTTCAGGTGCACGTCTGACGCCCCGAGCTGGCGGGCAGCAGCGAGCACTCGATCGAGGATCTGACTCATCGCTCCCAGCGGAAAGGGTATCACACGCTCCGTCGACGGATCCCGCCGAGTTAGTCGCGGCGGCGCGTGCGCTGGGATACGCTTATTAGCGGAATGCGCTGCCCGAACTGCGGCACCGAAAACGAGCCGGACTCCCGGTTTTGCGGGGGTTGCGGCGCGCGCATGCACTCGAGCGGGCTGGTCGCACCGACTCAAAAGATCTCCGATGACGCTCCATACCCGACCTCGGGCCCGAGCAGCATCCCGCCGCAGAACTACGTGCCGGGGAGCGTCCCACCGCAGAACGTATCGGGACCGGCGACACTGCCGCCACAGAACTACCAGACGCCGGTGAGCATCCCGCCCCAAAACAGTCCATATCCGGCGCCAAGTGGCTTCGGTGCAACGACACCGGCGACGATTCCGCCAGCTGCGTATCAGCCGCAGACCAAGAGCATCCCACCGCACAACAGCTACGGCACGGGCCCCACGAGCGTCCCGCCACAGAACGCGTCGATTCCGCCTCGTGCCTCGACGCAGCCGCCCCGGGCGCAGAGCCCGACGCCGACGCCGCAGGGAACGCCGAGCCAGCCGCGCACGAAGTCGAACGGCGTGCCGTCGCTGTCACGTCGCCAGACGCCGGCCGTTTCGGATCCATCCATCTCCGCGCCACCGAAGCGCCGTCTGGGTTTGATCATCACCGTGCTCGTCCTCGACCTCGCGCTTGCAGGCGCGGGTGTCTACCTGCTGACCGAAGGCCTCGCATGACCATCGACACCTCGACTTCGGGCTCGTACCGAACACAGACCTCCGTCGTCTCGCTCGTCGGGATCGAGGTGCTCGTTCTCGATGCCGACAAGGGCGTCCACGCGGGCATCACGCAGCTGTTGTCCGAAGCGAACCTGCACGTCACGTGCGCCGCGAGCTCGGAGGACGCGCTGCGGCTCGTCGACCGTCAGTTCTTCTCGGTCGTGCTCGTCGACATCGACACGCCCGCGCCGGCGAGCGGCATCAGCACGATCCGTGCGATCAAGGAGCGCTCGCCGACGTCGATGATCATCGCGATGACGCCGCGCCGGTCGTACGACGATGCGGTCGAGGCCGTGCGTGCGGGCGCGATCGACCTGATCCTCAAAGCGCCCGAGTCCGTCGCCTACCTGAAGGATCGCGTGCTCGATGCGGCAGGGCGCTCCGTCGGCAAGCGCGAGGTCGACTCGGTGCTCGTCGACGTGCGCGGCGTGCACGAGGAGTTCCTGCAGCGCTTCATGGAGACCGAGCGGCGCGCGATCGATCTCGCCGACAAGGCCGCGGGCAAGGACACGAAGAAGGTCGGCATGCTCGAGGAGCTGCGCGTGCTCGTCATCGACGAGGTCGACGACTTCTTCTCGTCGATCTCGGAGAAAGCACCAAAGAACTTCTCGTTCACGCACGCGACGAGCGGCGGCGAAGGCCTCGATCGCATGTCGCACGGATTCCACTACGCGATGATCGCGGAGGATGTGAGCGATCTCCCGGCGAAGACGATCGCGCGCACGATCCGCAACCAGAATCCGGACACCGTCGTGCTCACGTTCCTCGGACCGTCGGAGAACGGCACGGTCGAGCTCGTCGAGCTGAACGGAACGCGCGTGCTGGTCAGTCCGTTCTCGGAGACCAAGCAACTCGTCGATCGCCTCGACGATCTCGCCGAAGCGTGGCGCATCAAAGCGCGCGAGCGGCGCTACACGCAGGCGTTCCGCGAGCGCCACTACGACTTCTTGCGCCGGTATGTCGAGCTCAAGACGAAGATCGAACGCGCGATCAACGACGGCCCGGGATAAACCTCGGCGGCCGTCGAACACACCGTCAGTCGCCGCGGAGGATGCGCGCCGCGTGGTCGGCGTTGAACGCGCGCTCCGCCGGTGTCGCGTCGGTTTCGTCGACGATCGCGTCCACGGGGCACGCGTCGACGCATGCGCCGCATGAGGTGCATGCGTCCGGATCGATGACCATCTGTCCGTCGGCCGGACCGAGGATGCAGTCCACCGGGCAGACCTTCAGGCAGGCGGTGTCGCAGACACCGACGCACTTCGAGGTGATCACGTATGTCATGCGCTGCCAACGAGCACGCGCGATGCCGAGGTCCGCGCGCGCTAACTCTGCGCGACCAGGCATGCACTATGTTGCGTGCACCGAGATTTCGGTGGTCACCACCGAACGTTCGGTGAAAGCTGCGAAGGTGAGCAACGACGCCGGCCTTCCGTTTCTCGCGAAGCTGCTCGCGGCCATCGCGAACGCCCACTCGCCGAAGACGCTCGCGAAGGAGCTCGCGAACGCATTCGACGCGCACGAAGCGGTCGTGGCCCTCGAAGTGGGCGGTATCGCCATCGCACGTGGACGGGCTGGGTGGCGGTTCGTCGACAGCGTGGAGATCCAGTCCGTCGATCGCGAGGGTATTGAGAGCAGTCGCGACATTGCGCACGGTCAGCGTGCCGAGCCTTCGCTCCACGTGTGGGAGCTCGTGCCGAACCTGCGCATCGGGACGACGGGCGCACTCCCCCACTACTTCGCGAACCGCGAATTCGTCGACACGCTCGCGCAGGTGATCGAGACCGCGCGGCGACAGATCGAGACCATCGAGCGTCTCGCGGCGGTCTCGCGACAATCGTTCGCGAAGGGCAAGGAGCTGCGCGAAGCGATCGCCCGTGCGGAGCCCGGCAGCGGGCTCGTCGCACGCAGCTCTCGCATGGTAGGCGTGCTCGCGCGTGTGCAGCTCGTCGCGCGCCATCCGACGACCGTGCTTGTCACCGGCGAGTCCGGCACGGGCAAGGAGCTGGTCGCTCGCGAGCTGCACCGCAGCTCGCCGCGTGCACACCGCCCGTTCCTGCAGCTGAACTGCGGCGCGATTCCGACCGAGCTCGTCGAGTCCGAGCTGTTCGGCCACGAGCGCGGCGCGTTCACGGGCGCCGATCGCGCACACGCAGGCATCTTCGAGCGCGCGAACGGCGGCACGCTCCTGCTCGACGAGCTCGGCGATCTGCCGCTCGCCGCGCAGGCGAAGCTCCTGCGCGTGCTCCAGGAGCGGACCGTACGTCGCGTGGGCGGCACGCACGAGCTGCCGTTCGACGTGCGCGTCATCGCCGCCACGCATCGCGATCTTCGCAGCGGGGCGTTCCGCGAGGACCTCTACTATCGGCTCGCCGTGTTCCAGATCGAGGTGCCGCCGCTGCGCGCTCGCCGCGAAGACATCGCGGCACTCGCGACCGCGCTGATCGCGGAGCTCGCAGGGAAGCTCGGCGTGCCGCCATCGACGCTATCGACAGCGGACCTCGTTGTCCTCGAGTCGTACGACTGGCCGGGCAACGTCCGCGAGTTGCGCAACGTGCTCGAGACGATGCTCGTGATCGGCGAGCTGCCGGCGCTCGCACACCGCGCGACGATTCACGCGAACACGTCGCTCGACGCGGCGACGCGAGAGGCGATCGAAGACGCGCTGCGCGCGACGCGCGGCAAGATCTACGGCGGGACCGGCGCGGCTGCGCGGCTCGGCGTCCCGCCCGCGACGCTCCAGAGCAAGATGAAGAAGCTCGGCATCGATCGCGCCCCGTTCACGCGCCCCTGATCACGGGAACGCGAGGGTGCGCTCGGTGAAGCGCTTCGGCTGACCGTCGAGCTCCAAGAGGCGCCCACCATTGGCCTGCACGTCGACCTTGTACGTCGCCTGGTGGCGCTTGCAGCCGAGCCAGTCGACGTAGAGTAGCTCGACGCCACCGTCGGGGAGCATCGCGAGCTCGCACCATCCGTTGTTGCCGAGGTCGTCGCGAAGCTTGTACGCCGGCGGGAAGCGCTTCTCCGTCTCCACGAACTGCGGGACCACGAAGCTCGGCTCGCCGGTCTTCATCGGACCGCCGGGATAGCCCGCGTGCCCGATGCAGCTGCCGACAAAAGAGCCCTTCGACTCGTCACGCTCGAACAGCGCGCAGTAGTGGTCGTTGCCCCAGAACCACATCGCGATGCGCTTCTCGTTCGTCCATCGCTTCAGATCCTCGAACAGCGTGGACGACTTCGCGCTCGTGTACTCCCACGGGCCGCTGCCGGTGAGCAGGATCGTCGTGAGCTTGTTCTTCTCGCCGACGTCGAGCACGTCGTCGAGCCAGTCGCGCAGCTCGGCCTTGAGGTACCGCTGGCGCGCGTTCCAGTTCGCGTCGATGCCCACGACCTGATGGTTTGCGAACCTGACGGCGAAGTACGAGCCGTCCTGATGAACCTTTCCCGGTCCGCTGCCGCGGTGATCGGTCAAGAACTTCTGGAACGCGTGACCGCCCGTGTACAGCTCGTGGTTCTCGGGGAGGCTCCACAACAGGCTGTGCTGCATCACCGGCTCGAGCACCCTGGTGTAGTTGGCGTCGAACTCCTTCTGCGTGCCTCCGTAGTAGACGTCGCCGAGGTGGAACACGTGACCGTACTTCTGGTGCGCGAGCTGCGCGGCGATCGCGCGCGAGTGGTACTGCCCGACGCCGAAGTCGGACATGAGCGCGATCTTCTTCGTCGCGCGCGTGTCCGCGTACACGAACGTGCCGTTCGCACCGCCGTGCTGGAGGAACGGCGCGAGTCCCTCGGGCCACTTCTTCATCCCGACGAAGTGCGCCTTCATCCAGCGCCACCATCCCGGATCACACAGCTCGAACTTGTGGACGGCGACGTCGACCTTCACGTCGGGGCCGAGCTTGAAGTCCGCCGTCAGCTTCGCGACGGCGGCCATCTCCGCGTCGTCCATCTTCGGCTTCATGATGAACCAGCGCGGGATCTTGATCGCGCACGACGCACCAGACTTGACCTTGTCGAGGATGCCCTCTTGCTCGGCCTCGTCGTGGTACGCGTCGGGATCGGCGACCGCTTTCTCGAACTGGCCGAGGATCCCATCGGCCTGCTCGAACGTCAGGTCCGGCTGCTTGTAGTAGTCGCGATAAAGCGGCAGCTCGTTGTCCGGATCCGCCTGTAGCTTCCGCCGCTGTTCGCGGATCTCGGCGAGCATCCCGACGTCGAGTGGCCCGGTTTCGACCGGTTCGCCCGGCGTCTCCAGCCCTTCGTCGAACTCCATCTCACCGGTCTCGATGAGGTCCCTGATCGCCTTCCGCTTCCCGTTGCTTCCCATGGTTCCTCCCACGTGTGATCGGCGCGCATTCGTGCGCCGAACGCGGCCACCGCGCCCGCAGATAGTCGCTCAACTCCCCGTGCCAATCACATGCGCGAGCTGCCTCCGAATGCGGCAGCTCGCGAAGAAGTCGCGCTCGCGCTCGCCCGAGTCCC
>JBJXGN010000023.1:0-36255 GCA_046160585.1 Kofleriaceae bacterium | reverse complement strand
CGAGATGATCTGCGGCACGTCGATCAGCGTCGACGCCCCCGACTTGAACGAGCCCTGCTTCATCTCGGTGCCGACCCGCTGGGTCGCGACGCGAACAGCGGCCTCGAAGTCGGCGTTGCCGACCATGGTGGTCTCGACGAACAGCGGCTCGCCCTTCGTGCCGTCCTTGGCGACGGTGTGCCAGCCGACGAACGCGTGCCCGGGGACGACGACGATGATCGGCTTGATGCCGATCGCTTCGAACAGCGTCGCGAACAACAGCGTGCCCTCGAGGCACTGCGCGTTCGTCGACGCGAGCACCTCGGACGGCAGACGTGTGCGCTGCACGAAGACTTGATCCGCGGCGACGTTCGGATCCATCACGTAGCTGACACCGCGGCTCTTGAGCTCGTCGAACAGCGCCTTGACCTGCGGGATTGTCGGACCCTGCTCGCCGACGAAGCTGCGCCCGGGCGCCCGCTCTTTCGCCTTCGTGAGGAACGCCTCGACAGCCGGATCGTTCGACATGAGCCACGCGCCCATGTAGCCGAACGTCGGGACCATCGAGTCCGCGCCGATCTTGCGGCGGAGCGGCAGGTAGTCGCGCGGCAGGATCTCGATCTGCAGCGTCTCGTCGACGACAACCTTGTCGCCGTCCTTCGCGAGCTCGGTGACCTTGAGCGCGAGCTGGGCCGGCCGAGGACTGCGGACCTTCGCGAGATCGAAGTCCATCTTGAGCGGCGGGTTCGCCCACTTCAGCGAGTACTCGCCGGCAGCGACCGTCAGCGTGTTGGCGCTCCGCTCGGTGACGCCGGGCACCTCGACCTCGACGCGGAACTTGCGCGCGGTCTTTCCGTGCTCGCGGATCTTCAGCGTCACGAGGGAGCCCGTGTCCTTGCGGCCCATCAGGTGATAGACGCCGATCGGCAGCTGCGGCGTCGCGAGGTACTCGAAGTAGTAGCCGCGCTCGATCGACTCGTCGGCCAGCTTCTTGATCCAGTCGAACTTCGGCGTCGGGCCGCGGACCTTCTCGATCGACGCGATCTCCTCGAGCGCTTCTTTGGGCTTGCCCGTGACGACCCACGCGACCGAGCGCATGAGCCGGATCACCTGGAACGCGTCGCTGTTCGGGTCGACCTTGTTCTTCTCGAAGTCCGCGAGCGCTTTGTCCGCTGTCGTCAGACACTTGTCCCACGCCTCGGCCTTGCAGAAGACCATCGTCACCGCGGCGAGGAGCAGGTCGTTCGACTTGGGATACTTCTTCGCGAAGTCGACCGCGGTCTGGATCGCTTTGTCGTATTCGCCCATCTCGGAGAGCGCGCGCACGATCGCCGGCGGCACGTTCACGTTGTCGTCGCCCGCCTCGAGCAGCGCGGTCGCCGCGCGGATCGCCGCACGCCACCGCTTCGTTCGCTGCGCGCACTTGCCGTATGCAGTCAGCGGCGGGATCGCCTTCGCGTCGAGCTTGGTGATCGCGATCGGGATCGCGACGCCGAGCTTCGCGACGATCTCGTCGCACGGAGGATTCGGCTGCGCCTCGCGCGCGACGGCCGCGTCGATGATCTGTTGCGCTTGCTCCATCGTGAGCTGAGGCTGCTGCGCGACGGGCATCTCGTTTCCCGTCGACGGTGGCTTCGGATCTCCTGAGCCCGCGCCCGAGCCAGGACCCGGCGGCGCGCCGGATCCAGAGCCCTTGCCCGGCTGTGGCGCCCACGGATCCACGGGCGGCGTGGCCCACGGATCTGCCGCGGGCGCGCCGGATCCCGCGCTCGGCGCGTTCGACCCGGATCCGGTGGGCGTGTTCGTTGCGACCTGTGTCGCGGAGCCAGTTCCAGCGCCGCTTCCGGTGGCTACCGGCGCCGACCCAGAGCCACCTCCGACCGGACCTAGCCCCTGTCCCTGCCCCTTGTCCTTGCAGCCGATCGCGAGTGCTGCGATCACGAGCGCATACTTGACCATCGAGCGTCCCCCACGCATTGAGGGCCCGATTGTGGCAGAGATTCAGCTCAACAGCGCGCGTAGCGGGTGCAACACGAGGTAGACCTCGCCACCGGTGACTTCGGCTGCGGAGGGCGCGCACGACAGCACGATCGCCGCCTCGACGACGCGATCCCCGCCCTCGTTGAGGTAGATCACGCGCTTGATCGGGCGGCGCTTCGCGCGCACCTCCTCGATATCCTCGAACAGCGTCGGGTACACCTCCGGGAGCGCGGAGTCGCGCAGCTGCAGACCGCCCGCGTCTCCGGCCGCACCGAGGAACTCGTAGAACGCTGGGTTCGCGGCGCGGACGCGGCCGTCGGCGCCGATCGATGCCATCGGGATCGCGACGGAGCCGAAGATCTCGGCGGACGCCTTCAGCCTGTTGTCGATGTCGCGACGTTCGCGCGCAGCGTCGGGGTTCGCGGCGCGACGGCGTCCCTGACCGCCGTCCATACCGAGCATGTTCATGAGAGCGCGCAGCTCGTAGAGGAACGCAGCGACGTCGGGGTGGCGCTTTCCGGGATCCTTCGCGGTCGCGCGCGCGACGAGCTCGTCGGCGCGCTCGTCGATCGGGACCTCGATCAGCTTGGACGGGCACGGCACCGGCGCGTTGCGATGCTGGCGCAGGACCTCGTCGAGCGTTCCGGTGAACGGAAGCGTGCCGGTGAGCAGCTCGAAGAACACGATTCCGAGTGCGTAGATGTCCGTCGCGGGTGACGCGGGCGCGCCATCGATGCGCTCGGGCGCGATGTATTCGGGTGTGCCGTCCATGCCCTCGACGCGTCCGAGGTCGGGGCGCGCGAGACCGAAGTCGAGCAGCTTGATCAGACGGCGCTGCGCTGCGGTCTTCACGATGAAGATGTTCTCGGCCTTGATGTCGCCGTGCAGAATTGTTCGGCTGTGGATGAAGCGCGTCGCGTCGGCGACCTGCCACATCACGTCGCACGCGACCTTCGGTGCGAACTTGCCGCTCGCGCGCAGCTTCTGGTGCACGGTCTGCCCTTCGAGCAGCTCCATGACCATGAACAGGCCATGCGCTTCGTCCTGACCGAAGTCGAAGATCGAGCAGATGTTCTCGTGTGCGAGCGCCGACGCGAGGCGCGCTTCCCGATAGAACATCTCGCGGATCTTCGGGTCGGTCGCGATGCGCGTCTTGATCAGCTTCAGAGCGAACTGCTTGCCGAGCGCCGAGTGCCGCACGCGTAGCACGCGTCCCATGCCGCCGCGGCCGAGCTGACCCTCCACGATGTAGCGACCGCCGATGACGTCGCCCGACTTCGCGCCGCGGTGGCGCCCGTCCCACGAGTCGTCGCCCAGACCCAGGGCGTGCGCCGGGTGCCCGATCTTCTCGTGGAGTGGGTTCGCGAGTCCCTCGATGCCCATCTCGCTGGCGACGAAGGACTTCGTGGAGAGCATCGAGCGCGTCACGGACGGCAAGAGCGTCTCGTGGCCCTCACGTTCGACCGGCTCGTTCAGCAGCAGGTCGATGTCGCTCTCACCAGGGCGCGCCATCGCGTCGTCTATCGTACCAGTTCTGTGCTATTTGCAGGCGCATGGAGGAAGCCGACTTCGACCGTGTCGCCCGCGACGAGCTTCACGCGCTGGAGGAAGCCTTCACCGACGTCGACCCTGACGACGTCGAGATCTCGACGAGCGAGGGTGTATTGCGCATGGATCTGCGCGACGGGACGAAGATCGTCATCAATAGCCACCGGGCCGCCCGCCAGATCTGGATGGCTGCGGTGGCAACGGCGTGGCATTTCGACCCGATCGACGATGGAGTGACTTGGCGCGCCAACAAGACTGGCGAGGAGCTCCGCCCGACGCTGGCACGACTGGTTCGCGAGCGCGTCGGCGTGTCGGTCCCGTTGTAGTATCGTCGCGATATGGCCGATTCTTCCATGCTGAACGTGATCCGGATGTGGGCTGCCGTCGCATGGGCCGATGGCGTGCTCGCGGAAGCAGAAGCCGAGGGTCTGCGGCGCCTGATCCGTACGGCGGACCTCACTCCCGACGAGCGCGCGACCGCGTCGCGGTTCCTCGAGGCGTACACGACGCTGCCGGACACCTATCTCACGACCCTCTCCGTCGAGTCGCGCCGTGGCGTCTACCGCGCCGCGTGCCGCATGGCCGTCGTCGACCACGACTTCTCGGACACCGAGAAGAAGCAGCTAAAGAAGGTGCGCGAGCTCCTGGCGGTTCCCGATGACGTTGCCGCCGAGATCGAAGCCGACATTCCAGGCATCAGCAAGCCCTGATCAAGACGATGCAGGGCCGTTCGTTGGATGGGCAGGTGGTTCGCAAGCCGATCGACGGGAGGCCACCGATCGTCGAGTCGTAGCTCGACGTTGGTGATTTCGATGCAACGCCGACACTCGGTTCGCCATTTGGCGTGGCGCAGTGGGATCGCGGTAGTCGCCAATGCGTTGATGGTTACGGGGCTGTATCCGCTCGTCCCGTGGGCCGTTCGTCGGGTGCGTGGGGAAGATCCTGGCCCGCTGCGTGGAGCCCTCGGTGAGTGGGGTATGTCGCTGCTCGTGTCGGCGGCGCGCCCGGTGGGGCACTTGCCGCTCCCCGGAGCACGCGCGCGTGGGCCGCGCCCGGTGATCGTGCTGCACGGCTACGCGATGAACCGCGCGAACTTCGTGGTTCTCGGCTCGCGGCTCGCGAAGGCAGGTATCGGCCCGATCTTCGGGTTCGAGTACTGGACGTTCGGTCGTGTCGCAGCGGCGGCACGCCAGCTCGGATGGTTCGTGGATCACGTGCGTGAAGCGACGGGGGCCGAGCAGGTCGACGTGATCGGCCATTCGATGGGCGGCGTCGTCGGTATGTATTACGTGACGCTCGCTGGCGGCGACGGGAAGGTCGCAAACCTGGTCACGCTGGGCTCGCCGCTCCATGGCACCGACGTCTCGGCGCCGATCGGGTATCCCGGGCGCGAGCTCGTGCTCGGCTCGAAGCTGATGACGCGGCTCCTGACGGCGCCGCCGGCAGAGGCGACCGAGGTGTTGACGATCTGGTCGAAGGCCGACGCGCTCGTACCAGGTGCCGCACAGAAACGGCTGGCCGGTGCCGAGGCGATCCTCTACGACGACCTCGGGCACGTCGCGCTGCTTGGTTCGCGCCGGGTCGCGCGCGAGATCGTCTCGCGCCTCCGTCGTCCTTGATCAGGTCTGCTGCGCGACCCACCGGGTGATGTCGAAGGTCGACACCACACCGACCAAGGTGCGGTGATCATCGACGACGAGCACGTGGTGAAATCCTTCACGTGTCATCAGCTCCGCCGCCGACTTGAGCGAGGCATCCGAGCGCAGAGTCATCGCGTGCGGCATCATGACCTCGCGCGCGGAGGTGCGGCCGTCGTTCGCGCACTCGATCAGATCGAGCTTCGTCACGATGCCGGTCGGTCGGCGATCTTCGTCGACGATCGGCACGCAGCTGATGTGATACTCCGTCATCAGCGAGACGAGCGACGCGATCGACGCATCCGCGCGCGCGGTGATCGGATCGGTCGACATCGCTTCGGAGATGGGAACGGCTTCGATGGAGCGATTCATGGCCCACCGCGCAGCAAGCGCCGAGCCACTCATATCGCAGCGGTCGGGCATCTAGCGCGCAGGATCAGCGCGCGCCCGACGACCCAGCGCAAATCTCGCGCGAAATCACGGACCGACGGGCGCCGGTCGAACGAGCTGGTGGCATCCGGCGCACGTCGAGAGCAGATCGCCGTAGAGCTTCTGACGCTCGGCCCCAAGAGCGGTACTCCGGGCGCTCTTCGCGAGGTCGCGAACGTGTGAGGCCAGTGCCTGCACGTCACCACGTGCGACCCCACGACCTGCGGCGAGCGCGTCGAGCTCGGCGGTCGCGAGAGCTTCGGAACCCTGGCTCCACATCTCGTCGGACGGGCCAACGAGTCCCTCCCAAAGCCGCGCGGCTGCCCACTGATGTCGTTGCATCTGCACTCGCAGCGACCCATCGGGCTCTGGTTGGGGCTCCCATGCGAACGCGATCACGGCGTTGGTCGCTTCGTGACACCGGCTGCACGTGTAGCCAAGGACAGCGGCGGACGTTCCGGCGGTCGGCAGATCCTTCGCGGCGATCACGGCTTCGGCTGCACGCTTCATCTCGGCGACAAAGGGGGCGCCCCCCTCGATCGCCGGCTCCTCGTGCGTGAGGATCCGCTTCGCTGCCTCGTGGGCGCGATCGAGGTGACCTCGGGTGATCGCGCGCTGGACGTCGACCACCGCCGCGAAGTGAGCGCGCATGTGCTCCTGGACCGACGCGCTGTCCGCGTCGGGCGCGAGTGGAGGCGTCACGGGCGTCTCGGGCGGCGCTGCTTCCTTGCCCGTCACGGGAGGATCCGGTGGCACCTCGCGCGTCTGACACGCGACGGTGATGGCGAGCAACACGACGACGCGGATCATGCTCCGTCTCCTTTCTTGGCCTTGCCGGGTGGGCAACCGCGAGGATCCCAGCAACTCTCGATAGGACCGGCGCCCGGGGCGTTCGTTTTCAAGAACACGAACGGGAGGACCGCACTCGTGAAGCCTTTGCGAACGGGGAACCGCCAGGTCGACGCGAGCGAGCGAAGGCAGCTGTCGAGCTTGCCGAAATGCGGCTTCTCGACGCCGGGCGCGGCGAACCCGAAGCGAAACACGTGACCACCGTGATGGATGATCAGCTCGAGCCGCAACGCTCCGGTGACGTTCTTTCCCTTCGCGTTGCTCACGTAGCACTCGCGCACTGCGGGCACGTAGGGTGCGAAGTATTTCTGCACGTCCTTGGCGGACATGGTTCGATCGGGATCATCGGGACCGGCTGTCGCGACTCGTGCGAGCGCGCCGAGTACGAGAAGCAAACGCCACCACATGGCCCTCGGCCGAGCACGTCTCGCGCCAACTCGCGCGTGAAAGAACGCGCGAGAATTGCGCGACTGCACGATCCCGCACCCATCGCGATGCGCTCACTTCGCAGCTTTTGCAGGTTCCACGACGATCGTGATGTGTACGAGCTTGTCGTCGGTGCGCATCGACCCGCACGTCACGCCGGCGAACCGGATCGTCACCTTGTACGTGCCCTCTCGAGACGGAACGCCGCCGATCGCGCCGTCCTCGATCACCAGTCCGGGTGGGAGCTCGCCGGTCGTGACGCGCGCGCCGGTCGTCGCCCACCGTGCTTCACCACCGTCGGCCCCGGTGCAGTCCTGCGCGGCAGGCTTGGCTTGCATGCGCTCGCCGACGGTCACCACGAGCCCCCGTGAGGGCTCTGCATCCGGGTAGATCACGCGAAATCCCGTCGCCGTGCCGGGCCCCTTCGGCGGTGGGCACGCAGCCAACACCGCCAACCACACGAGTGCGAGGCGCTTCATGGCCAAACCGTATCCCATCAGCCCGCGAACAGCGTGGCCATCGTCGCGCGGGTGATCGTCACGTCGACGAGCTCGCCGACCGCGCCGACGCCTGCAGGGAGGATCACGGTCTTGAAGCCGTCCGTGCGGCCCATGAGCTGCGCTCGATCGCGCTTGCTCGGCCCGTGGACCAGCACGCGCTCGCGACGACCGACGTGCGCGGCGAAGACCTCGACGGAGACCCTCTCTTGGAGCGCGATGATCTCCGAGAGTCGGCGCTTCTTGATCTCCTCGGGGATGTCGTCCGTGAGCTTCTTCGCGGCGAACGTCAGGTCGCGCTCGGAATACGCGAACATGAACGCGGAGTCGAAGCGAATCTCGCGCATGAGCGCGAGCGTCTGCGCGTGATCGTCCTGGGTCTCGCCCGAGAAGCCGGTGAGGATGTCCGTCGATAGCGCGATGTCCGGCATCGCAGCGCGCAGCGCACCGACGATCGCGCGGTAGTCCGCCACCGTGTAGCCGCGCTTCATGCGCTCGAGCACGACGTCCGATCCGGACTGCACCGGAAGATGGACGTACTTGCAGATCTTCGGCTCCTCGGCGATCGCACGGATGACGTCGTCGGTGAAGTCGACGGGGTAGGGCGACGTGAAGCGCACGCGCTCGATGCCGTCGACGGTGCACACCGCACGGAGCAGCTCGGCGAACGAGGTCTCGTCCCACACGTACGAGTTCACGGTCTGCCCGAGCAGCACGACCTCGCGATATCCCGCGTCCGCGAGCTCCCGCACCTGACGCAGCACCTCGCGCGGTGGCGTACCGCGCTCGCGACCGCGGGTGAACGGCACCACGCAGAACGTACAGAACTTGTCGCAGCCGCGCTGGATGGTCACGAAGCCCGAGACACCATCACCACCGACGGCGCCGGAGAGGCCTTCGTAGGTCTCCGCCTTGTCGAGCTTGATGTCGAGCAACGGTTGAACGTGGGGCGACCGCGCCTGCGCGAGCAGGTCGGGCAGCCGGCGATACGAGTCCGGACCGGCGATCACGTCGACGGCGGGTGCGCGATCCGCCAGCCCTTCTTTCAGATGTTCGGCCATGCAGCCGACGATCGCGAGCACGGCACCTGGGCGCTTGCGCTTGAGCGCGCCGAGCTCGGCCGCGCGCGCGGTGACGCGCTCCTCGGCCTTCTCGCGCACGGCGCAGGTGTTGACCACGATCACGTCGGCGTCGTCGGCCGTCTTTGCCGTCGCGTAGCCGGCGTCCGCGAGCACGCTGCCGATCAGGTCCGAGTCGGCGACGTTCATCTGGCAGCCGTACGTCTCGACGTAGACCTTCGGCGCGTTCGCCGCCGGCGCGGGTCGCGGGCGCGCAGCTTCCGTCCGCTTTCCGAGGGAGACGAGCCGTTCCGACATGGCGACGCTGTCTACCATGCTCCACCCCCGCTGCGTGCACTATCCTCTCATCCGTGTACGTCCTGCGTGCCGCCGTCTGGACCGTGGGGTGCCTCGCGGCACCCGTTGTCCTCGGTTCGCTCGGTGGCCGGCGTTGGGTCGCGATCGGCATCCTGCTCGCGCTCGCCGCGACCGTGTGGCTCCTGTTCTGGTTGCCTCGATCGGCACACGCGGCGTTCCAGGCGGCGCGTTTCACGAAGGCGAGCCGTCGGTACCGGATCCTTCAGATGCTCGCGTTCACGCGCGGGCGCGCGCTATCGGCCACCCTGTCGCGTGCGGGGTGCGCCGTCGCGACCGGTCGCCACGGGCGCGCCGACACCATGCTGCGAAGCCTCGACGCCGCGCAGCTCGAGCCCGCCGAGCGCGCCGTGTGGCTGAACAACCGCGCGTGCCTGCTGCTCGACGGCGAGTCCCCCGATGCGCCGGCCGCACTGGCGCTCGTCGATCAGGCGATCGAGCTTCGGCCCGACGTGCCAGCGATCCAGCACACGCGTGGTCGCGCGCTGCTCCTCGTCGGACGCATCGACGACGCGATCGGTGTGCTCGATGCGATGCGCACCGGTGGCGAGCTCGAACCGTACCTCGAAGGCGAGCGTTGCCGCGACCTCGCCCTCGCGTGGGAGAAGAAGGGGCACGGCGAATACGCGGGCGACTACCGCGCACGCGCACAGCTCGTGGCACGCTAGCGCCATGGAACGCGTGGCCCATCGCATCTGCCCACTGTGCGAAGCGTGTTGTGGCCTCGAGCTCGGCCTCGACGGTGACAAGGTCGTCTCGATCCGCGGCAACGATGCCGACGTGCTCTCGGGCGGCTTCATCTGCCCCAAGGGCAACGCGCTGCGCGAGTTGCACGAAGATCCGGATCGTCTGCGTACGCCGATGATCCTGAAGGGCGGCGTTCACGTGCCGGCGACGTGGGACGAGGCGTTCGCGGAGATCGATCGCCGCCTGTCGCCGATCCTCGCCGCGAATCGCGATGGCGTTGCCGTCTCGATCGGGAACCCGTCGGCGCATCGCTACGGCCTGTTGCTCTACACGGCGCGCCTCGCCCGGGCGCTCGGTACGAAGAACGTGTTCAGCGCGTCGACGTTGGATCAGATGCCGAAGCAACTGTCGGCGGGCCTCATGTTCGGCCACTGGCTCAGCGTGCCGGTGCCCGACATCGATCGCGCGCAGCTGCTCGTGATCATCGGCGCGAACCCGATGGTCTCGAACGGTAGTCTGTGGACCGTCCCCGACTTCCGCGGACGCGCGAAGGCGCTACAGGCGCGCGGCGGCACGATCGTCGTCGTCGATCCGCGGCGCACCGAGACGGCAAAGATCGCGGACCAGCACGTGTTCATCCGGCCGGGCGCGGACGTGTTCCTGCTGCTCGGCATCGTGAATACGCTGTTCGCCGAGAAGCTCGTGAGGCTCGGTCGCGTCGAGGCGCACGTCGACGGCGTCGAGGCGATCGACATCGCGACGCGCGAGCTCACGCCCGAGCTCGTCGCTGCGCGGTGCGGGATCGACGCGAAGACGATCCGCGATCTCGCGCGCGCGATCGCGTCGACGGAGCGCGCAGCCGTCTACGGACGCATCGGAACGTGCACGCAGGAGTACGGCACGCTCGCGAGCTGGCTCGTCGACGTGATCAACGTGTTGACCGGTCACCTCGACGAGGCCGGCGGCGCGATGTTCGCGAAGGCCGCCGCATTCGCTGCGAATACGCTCGGTGCACCCGGCAAGGGCAAGGGCATCAGCGTCGGTCGCCGTCGCAGCCGCGTGTCCGGTGCGCCCGAGGTGTTCGGCGAGCTGCCGATGGGGTGTCTCGCCGAGGAGATCGAGACGCCCGGCGACGGGCAGGTGCGCGCGCTCGTGACGGTCGCGAGCAACCCCGTGTTGTCCGCTCCCAACGGTGCGCGCCTCGCTGCCGCGCTCGCCACGCTCGACCTCGTCGTCGCCATCGACATTTATCTCAACGAGACCACGCGCCATGCGCACGTGATCCTCCCGGGCCTCTCGTCGCTCGAGGAGTCGCACTTCGACGTCGCGCTCATGCAGCTGGCCGTGAGGAACGTTGCGCGGTACAGCCCGCCCGTCCTCGCGCCACCCCCAGGTGTGCTCGCCGAGTGGGAGATCCTCGTCCGCCTCGTCGGCATCGCGACCGGGCGCGGCCCCAACATCGATGTCGCCGCACTCGACGACGAGCTCGCACTCGCCGACGTGCAGCGCGTCGCGGGCCCGCAGGCCGACTTCGTGATGCGCGCACTCGGCACGCAGCGCGGCCCCGAGCGCCTGCTCGAGCTCGCGCTGCGCGGCGGACCGTATGGCGATCGCTTCGGCCTCGTGCCCGACGGGCTCACGCTCGCGAAGCTCGCCGCCGCGCCGAACGGCATCGATCTCGGCCCGCTCGCGCCGCGCATCCCGGAGCTGCTCCGCACGCCCTCGGGAAAGATCGAGCTCGCGCCGCCGATGCTCGTCGACGATCTCGCACGCGCGCGCGCAGACCTCGCGCGGCCGGCGCCGGAGCTCGTGATCGTCGGTCGCCGCCAACTGCGCTCCAACAACAGCTGGATGCATAACCTGCCGATCCTCGCGAAGGGGCCGTTCCGCTGCGTCGCGCTCGTGAACCCGGTGGACGCGACGCGCCTGGACATCGCCGACGGCGGCCGCGCGCGGATCACGAACGGCGCACGCTCCATCGATGTCATCGTCGAGCTCACCGACGAGATGATGCCGGGTGTCGTCAGTCTGCCGCACGGATGGGGCCACGATCAGCCGAACACGCGCATGCACGTCGCCGCGGAGCGGCCGGGCGCGAACCTGAACGCGATCCTCGACGAGAACGCGCGCGATCCGTTGTCGGGCAACGCGGTGCTCGGCGGCGTGCCGATCACGATGGCGCCTCTAGCCTGAGCGACGGCGTTCGGCGGTAAGCTGGGCCGTGACCGATCGCGGGGACATCGAGCTCGACGAGACCGTCGCTCCGACGTCGTCGCAGCCGACGCCGCAGGTCGTGGTGCGCTCGAATCCCCCGAAGGCCGACCCGCAGTACGAGGACGACCACGCGGACCTGCGCACGGTCGCCCTCGAGGACTACGCGCTCGGTGACGAGGTCGCGCGCGGCGGGATGGGGCGCATTCGCAAAGCGCGCGATCTGCGGCTCGGGCGGCCCGTCGCGGTGAAGGAGCTGCTCGTTCGCGACGCGCTGACACCCGTGGAGCCCGCGATGGCCGAGCGCTTCGAGCGCGAGATCCGGCTGACGGCGCGACTACAGCATCCGTCGATCGTCAGCGTGTACGAGGCGGGGCGCTGGCCGACGGGCGAGCCGTTCTACGCGATGCGCATGGTGCCGGGTAAAGGCCTCGACGCGGTGATCAAGCCGCTCGAAACGCTGCCCGAGCGGCTCGCGCTGTTGCCGAACATGATCGCGATCTGCGAGGCGCTCGCGTACGCGCACGACCAGCGGATCATCCATCGCGATCTCAAGCCAGGGAACGTCCTCATCGGTCCGTTTGGCGAGACCGTCGTGATCGACTGGGGCCTCGCGAAGGATCTCGCGGTGGGCGAGGACACCGCGCCGGAGGCGGTGCGCATCCACGGGCACGCGACCGACGAAGACTCGAAGCCGCCGTCGAAGCCGCCGTCGTCCGACGCGAGCCTGACGCTCGCCGGCTCGGTGATGGGGACACCCGCGTACATGCCTCCGGAGCAAGCAGCCGGCGATCCCGTCGACGAACGCGCGGACGTCTACTCGCTCGGCGCGATCCTCTACCACGTACTCGCGGGGCGCCCGCCGTTCATCGCGAGGCGCTCCGACGAGCTGCTCGTGAAGGTGCTGTCGAAGTCCCCAGCGGCGCTCGCCGAGATCGACGCCGAAATCCCGCAAGACCTGATCACGATCGTCGAGAAGGCGATGGCGCGCACGCCCGCGCAACGGTACGCGTCGGCGCGCGAGCTCGCAGCGGACCTCAAGCGCTTCCAGACCGGGCAGCTCGTCGGCGCCCACCAGTATTCGTACTGGGCACTGCTCCGGCGCTGGGTTCGCAAGCACCGCGCGGCGGTGTCGGTCGGCGCCCTCGCTCTGGTCGCGCTCGCGGCGACCGCGACCATCCTCGTACGGAACATCGTGCGCGAGCGCGATCGCGCGGAGGACGCCACGGCGCAGGCGGAGGCGCAGCGCGCGGCGGCCGTGCGCGCGAGAGATCAGGTCGTCATCGCGTCTGCGCGCCTGCACTTCGATCAGGGGCGGCAGGAGCTGCTCGCCGGCAATCCGCTCCGCGCGGCGGTGCTGGTGCGCGCCGCGCTCGACGGCGAGGACACGGGCGCGACGCGCTTGCTCACGGGCCTCGCGCTGCAGTCGCTCCAGCCGCTCGCGCGCCGCTTCGACGGGCTCGTGGAGCCGATCTACTCCGTGGGCTTCGCGCAGCAGGGCGCGCAGGTGTTCGCGGCGACGTGGCTCGGCAAGATCCGGTTCTGGGACACCAGGACGGGCACGCAGACGTCTGCCTTCGAGCGCGCCGGCAAGCTCACCGACGCGGGTCTCTCGCCCGACGGCAAGACGCTCGTCGTCCTCGGCGACGAGTCAGAGCTCGAGCTGTGGGACCTCGCGAGCGGAAAGAAGCGCGGCACGATCGCGATCCCCGGCGGTGTCGCGGGACGCGCGGAGTTCTCGCCCGACGGGCGCGTGCTCGCGGTCACCGGGGACGCGCTGACGATCTGGAGCGCCGAGACGCTCAAACAGGTCGCGACCGGTCCCGCGCTCGCCGATGATCTGATGACCGTGTTGCGCTGGACGGCCGATGGCGAGCGCGTCGTGCTCGCGAGCGCGAGCGGCGCGATCCAGATCGTCGACGGCGACACGTGGAAACCGATCGTCACCGTGATGGGCAACGGCAAGGAGGTACGCGACTGCGCGATCAGCCCCGACGGCACACGCCTGGCCTACGTGCTCCCCGACGGTGGCTCGATCATCGACGCACGCACCGGCAAGCACCTCGTCGAGCTCGACGGCCCGGACGAGCAGCGCTCGAACCAGTACCGCGGCGTCGAGTGGAGCACCGACGGTTCGCTGCTCGCGATCACCACCGTCGGCGAAAACGCTCGGCTCGTCGAGGCGGGAACCGGGCGCACGCGGCGCACGTTCGGTGACGCGGCCGTCGTCACCTTCTCCCCGTCGAGCTCCATGCTCCTCTCGTACGGGCAAGCACCGGGCCGCGTCGCCCTGTGGGACGTCGCATCGGGCCGGCTCGTCAACGAGCTTGCGGGTCATGCGGACGCGATCGGCGCGGCGATGTTCTCGCCCGATGGGACCTCGGTGCTCACGTCGTCGGACGACGGCACGATCGCGCTGTGGACCGTCGCGCCGAACGACTCCGAGACTCGCGCTCCACTGCACCAGCGTTCGCGCATCGCGCGCTTCTCCACGAACGGAGACCTGCTCGTCACCGGCGGAGACGACGGTACCGCCGACGTGTACGACGCGCGGACGGGCCAGCGCCTGCGCCGGTTCGGCACGCCGAGCGACGTTCCGATCGATCCGATCGTCGAGTTGCTACCCGACGGGCGCGTGCTCACCGTGCTCGGGAACACGAAGATCGTCGAGCTGTGGGACCTTGCGGGTGGCGCGCGCCTCAGCGGTTTCGACGCCGGCGCCCCGATCAAGCGCGCGGGCATCAGCGCGGACCTCTCGCGCGTGTGGGCCGCGACGCACACATCGCTCGTCGTATGGGACGCGAAGTCCAGCGCGACGATCGCGTCGTTTCCGCACCTCGAACCCGAGGGTGATCCGCCGCAGCTCCTCGGTCACCACGCCGCCGCGACGGTCACGCCCGACGGTACCCGCGCACTCGTCCCCGTGGATCAAGGCGTCGCCATCATCGACATCGCGAACAAGCAGCAGATCGGCAAGCTGCTTGTCGGCGGTGACATCTGGTCGGTGGTCCTCGACGGCGATCGCGCGATCGTGATCGCCACCGGCGCTACCACGCTTTTCGATCTCTCGAACAACGCGCGTATCGCGTCGCTGGTCGCGCAAGGCGAGCTCGTCCAGGACGCGCGGTTCGCCGAGGGTGCGATCTACACACACGGCACCGACACCGCGATCCGCCGGTGGGATCGCGAGACCGGTGGCCTCGCGGTCACGTTCGAGTCCGATGCCGACGGCCAGCAGCTGTTCGCGGTCCAGCCCGGCGGCGGGCTGCTCGCGACGTTTGCCGACAACCACGCGCGTCTGTGGGACGTGCGAACCGGCAAGCTACTCGTCGCGCGCGATACCGCGCTCGATGCGAACGGCACAGCGACGCTGCTCGCGTTCTCCCCCGACGGCAAGCTCGTCGCATCTGGCTACGCGGGCACGTTGTGGACGTGGCTCCTGCCCGTGTTCCGCGGAACGCCGGCCGCGCTCGATGCGATCCTGCGCTGCGAGGTGCCGTGGCAGCTCGTCGATGGGACGCTCGCGCCGCGCCCGCTCGACGCGACATGCCCGCGCTGATCGTGCCTTTCGCCGATCGACCGTGACAGTCGCTCAGCGCCAGTCGGCGCCGAGCTCGGCTTCCATGATGTCGCTCGCGAGCGACACGCACTCGTTGCACAGGGCCGCGCCGCCCCGGCCGAGCAGCTTCTTTACCTGCGCCTCGAGCTTGCCGCACCACGAACACACGTTCGTCGTGTTCTCTCGTGTCATCTGCGGTGAATGCTCCAGGTGATCGAGCAGCTCCTGCTGCGTCGGCACACGGAACTCGCCCGTCGCGTTGACGTTCAGGCCGCCTCCGAGCGCCTTGTGGCACGGATTGCAGACCATCACGAGCTCGCCGCCCTCGAGGGCTTGGGAGCAGATCGGGCAATTCACATCATCTCCGCTTCGCTACGATTGAGAAGAGCGTACCGCTAGCGCGGGAGCCTGACTACCATCTTCGTCCCCTCACCGAGGGTGCTCGTCGCGTCGATGCGCCCGCCATGCTCGAGCACGATCGCGTGGCTCGTCGCGAGGCCGAGACCCGTGCCCTTCGGCTTGGTCGTGAAGAACGGATCGAAGATCTTCGCGAGCTGCTCGGACGGGATACCGGGGCCGTCGTCGGCGATAGAGATCTCGATCCGGTCCGCATTGGCGCGCACGCTCACAGACACGTGCTTCCCACCCGCACGCGCCGCGTCGGCTGCGTTGCGAACCAGGTTCCACACGACCTGCCGCAGCTGCGCGGGGTCCGCGTGGACCTCCATCGGTTTGTCGACCGCCAACGCGACGTCGATCGCCGCGAACGCGGGCTCTCCGCGCGCGACCTGGAGGACCTCCTCGACCATGACGGCGAGATCGAAGTCGACGACGTGGCGCGGCTTGGGGTTCGCGTAGTCGAGCAGGTCGCCGATGAGGACGTTCAGGCGCTCGATCTCGCGATGCACGATGTTCATCAGCGTCCGGTCGTCGTCGGAGGTCTGCGGAGAGCGGCGCAGCAGCTCGATCGATCCGCTGATCGACGCGAGCGGGTTGCGGATCTCGTGCGCGATGCCGGCGGCGAGGTGCCCTACCGTGACGAGGCGTTCCGAGCGCTGCTGCTGCGCCTCGAGGCGGCGCAGCTCCGTCAGATCCGTGAAGTTCACGACGCGACCGATCACCTGATCGCGCACGTCGCGGAGGGGAGACACCGTCGCGCCGATCGTGAGGTGCTGGTCTGCCGCCACCACCTCGATGTCCGCGCGCCCCTCGTCGGCGAGATCGGGAAGGACCTCGTCGACGTGGCTTCCGAGGAGCTGCGCCGGTTGGCGTCGCAGGATCTCGCCGGCCGCGGTGTTCGCCGAAAGGATCTTGTCGTTGGTGCCGATGGTGATGAGACCCGACGCGAGCGAACGCACGATGTCCTGATGCAGCGTATACAGATCGGCGACGGCCTTGCGCGTCGTCGCGAGCGACTCGGCACCCTTCTGCAGCTGATCACCGAAAATGAACGCGAGCGCGCCGACGCCGATCATCGCGGCGTAGTTGATGCCGACGGTGCGCACGAGATCGAGTGTCGCCTGGTCCCACGGGTGCGCCTGTGCGGACATCGGCAGCGCGATGGCGCGGGTCCACGCGAGCAGGAACACGACGGTCGCCGCCGCGAGGGATGCGATCGTCACGACCACGGCGCCGCGTCGATACGACAGCGCACCTGCGCTCACGATCGACAGCGCGTAGAGGAACGTGTACGGGCTCTGCGCGCCACCCGTGACGTAGACGAGCAGCGACGTGATGACGAGGTCGGTCGCCTGCATCGGTCGCGCGACCCGGCGCGGAGAGAACCCCCGGCGCAGCAGCAGACCGAACACGATCGACGATGCGTACGTGATCGCGATGATCGCCGACTGAAGCCACATCGCCGGCGCGGACCGCTGTTCGTCGGTGGCGAGCAGCCACATCGACAGCGCGAGCACGACCGTCACGACCAGCGTGCGCAGCAGCAAGAGCCGCTGCACGCGGCGAACGAGGTCGCTCGTCGGCGCGAGCAGCACCGCCCCCCCTAGCGAATCACCAGGGGATGGATTCGCGAGGTCTCGGCGAACCACCGGGACCGGCGTCGTGGCCATCGACCTAGTTGATGTTACCGGCGAGATTGAAGATCGGCAGGTACATCGCGATGATGAGGCCACCGACGACGACACCGAGAAAGGCCATCATGATGGGCTCGATCAGCGAGGTCATCGCGGACACGGCGGAGTCGACTTCCTCTTCGTAGAAGTCGGCGATTTTCTGGAGCATTTGATCCATGGCGCCCGTCTGCTCGCCGACGCCGATCATCTGTACGACCATCGACGGGAACACACGCGACTCGGCGAGCGGGCCGGCCATGTCGTGACCTTCGCTGATCTTCGCGCGAGCGCGGTTGATGCCGTTCTGCACGACGACGTTGCCGGACGTCTTCGCGCAGATGTCGAGCGCGTCGAGGATCGGCACGCCGGAGGACAGCAGGGTGCCGAGCGTGCGCGTGAAGCGGGCGACGACGATCTTGCGGAGCGTGGGCCCGATGACCGGGATTCGCAGCAGCGCACCGTCGATGATCTCCCTGCCCCGCACCGTTCGCCGCGCGAACGTCCACGCCATGATCAAACCGACGAGGGTACCGACGTAGAGGTACCACTTCGACATGAACCCCTTCGACATGTTGATGACGAACCGGGTCGCGGCGGGGAGCTCCGCGTTGCCCATGTTCTTGTACATCTCCTCGAACGTCGGGATGACCTTCACCAGCATCACCGCGATCACGCCGATCGCGACGACGAGGATGCCGATCGGATAGAACATCGCGCTCTTGATCTGACCCTTCAGCTTGACGGCCTTCTCGATGTACGTCGCGAGGCGGTTCAAGATCGTGTCGAGGATGCCGCCGACTTCACCGGCGGCACACAGGTTCACGTAGAGCTCGTCGAACACCTTGGGGTGCTTGCGGAGTGCGTCGGAGAACGTCGATCCGGACTCCACCGACGTCTTCACCTGGCCGAGGATGCGCGCGAAGATCTTGTTCGGCGTCTGGTTCGCGAGGATGTCGAGGCACTGCACGAGCGGTAGGCCGGCGTCGATCATCGTCGCGAGCTGGCGCGTGAAGATCTGCAGATCCTTCGGGCTCACGCCGGAGCCGAAGGTAATGACGATGTCCTTGGCCTCCTTCTTCACGCGCTCGACGGTCATGCCGTCGCCGCGCAGGCGCTGCTCGACGATCTGGGCGCTCTCGGCTTCCATCGCGCCTTTGCGCTTCTCGCCCGCTCGCGTCGTTGCTTCCCAGTGGAACTTGGCCATGGATTCCCCCTAGCGCCGTCCTGGTTGGGCCGTGGCGGGTACACCGAAGCTGCCGAGCGATCCGCCGCCGTTCAGGATCATTGTCTTTAGCTCGTCGAGCTCGCTCGAGTGACTGAGTGAGTCTTCGAGCGAAATCACCTTGCGCAGGTACAGGTCACACAGCGCCTGGTTCATCGTCTGCATGCCGAACTTCGACTGACCGATCTGCATCTGCGAGTAGATCTGGTGCAGCTTGTCCTCGCGGATCAGATTCCGGATCGCCGCGTTCGGGATCATCACCTCGGCGGCGAGCGCACGACCGGCGCCGCTGGCCTTCGGGATCAACGTCTGCGTGATCACGCCTTCGAGCACGAACGAGAGCACCGCGCGCACCTGGCTCTGCGCGTGCGACGGGAACACGTCGATGATGCGGTTGATGCTCTGGATCGCGCTGTTCGTATGGAGTGTGCCGAACGCGAGGTGACCGGTCTCCGCGATCGTCAGCGCCGCCTCGACGGTCTCGAGGTCGCGCATCTCGCCGATGAGAACGACGTCCGGATCCTGGCGCAGGATGTACTTGAGTGCGCGTTTGAAGCTCGTCGAGTCGCGGCCGATCTCTCGCTGGTTCACGAGGCACGACTTGTGGCTGTGCTGGAACTCGATCGGATCCTCGACGGTGACGATGTGACCCTTCAGCAGCGTGTTGATGCGATCGATCATCGACGCGAGCGTCGTCGACTTGCCCGATCCCGTCGGCCCCGTCACCAGCACGAGACCGCGCGGCTTGTCGCACAGCTCTTTGACCACCGGCGGCATGCCGAGGTCGTCGAGCGGGATGATCTGGTAGGGCACGACGCGGAACGCGCCCGCGACGCACGCCTGCTGCATGTACACGTTGGCGCGGAAGCGCGCCATGTTGCGGATGCCGAACGAGAAGTCGATCTCGAGGTCTTCTTCGAAGCGCATCTTCTGCGCGTCGTTCATGACCGAGTAGCAGAGCGTCTTCGTATCCTGCGGCGTGAGCGGCTCCGTCTGGAGCTTCACGAGGTCGCCGTCGATGCGAAGGCGCGGCGGCGAGCCGGCGGTGATGTGGAGGTCCGAGGCTCCTTTGTCCGTCATCGCCTTCAGCAAGGCTTGCAGCGAGAGCGCCACTAGTCTTCCACCGTCGTGCGAAGCACTTCCTCGGGTGTCGTCACGCCCTCGAGGATCTTCTGGATCCCCGCCATACGCAAACTCTGAACTCCCCCCCTGATCATCTCCGTCTTGATCTCGGCCGCCGAGGCGCCCTGCAGCACGAGATCCTTTAGGGGGTCCGTGAATGGCATGACTTCGTAGAGCGCGACGCGGCCCTTGTAGCCGGTCTGGTTGCACGTCTGGCAGCCACGCCCCTTCATGATCTTCGCGTCGCGGATCTGCTGCTCGGTCATGCCCATCTTGGCGAGCGCCTCGGGGAACTTCTCGTCGGGGATCTTGCAGTCGTTGCAGATACGGCGCGACAGACGCTGCGCGAGCACGAGGTTGACCGACGCCGTCACGAGGAACGGCTCGATGCCCATGTTGAGGAGGCGCGACACCGTCGACGGCGCGTCGTTCGTGTGCAGCGTCGAGAGCACGAGGTGGCCCGTGAGCGCCGCCTTCACTCCGATTTCGGCCGTCTCGAAGTCACGGATCTCGCCGACCATGATGATGTTCGGGTCTTGTCGCAGGAACGCGCGCAGCGCGGTCGCGAAGTTGAGCCCGATGTCCTCGTGCATCTGCACCTGGTTGATCCCGTGCAGGTTGAACTCGACCGGATCCTCGGCCGTCGAGATGTTGCGATCGACCGTGTTGAGCTCGGACATCGCCGAATACAGCGTCGTCGTCTTGCCGGATCCGGTCGGGCCCGTGACGAGCACCATGCCGTACGGCTTCTTGATCGCTTCCTTGAAGTCGCCGAGCGGCTTTACGTCGAAGCCGAGCTTGGTCATGTCGAGCTGGAGGTTCGACTTGTCGAGGAGACGCATGACGATCTTCTCGCCGTACAGCGTGGGAAGCACGCTGACGCGGAAGTCCATCTCGCGGTTGCCGCCGATCTTCAGCTTGATGCGTCCGTCCTGCGGCAAGCGACGCTCGGCGATGTCGAGCGATGCCATGATCTTGAGACGCGAGGTGATCGCATTGCGCAGCTTGATCGGTGGTCGCATCTCCTCCTGCAGGATGCCGTCGATGCGGAAGCGTACGCGGAAGCTCTTCTCGTACGGCTCGACGTGGATATCCGACGCCTTCTTCTTGATCGCCGAGAGAAGGATCGCGTTGCACAGCTTCACGACCGGTGCCTCGCCGGCCATGTTCTCGAGATCGACGACGTTGACGCTCTCGTCCGAGACGGCGGCATAGTCGACGTTGTCGACGTCGAACTCGCCCATCATCTGGTCGAGGTCGGGTCCCTTGTCGTAGTACCGCGAGAGCGCCGCCTCGAGCGCGCCTTCCGACGCGACGACGGGCTCGATGTTGTACTGCGTGAGGAACTTGAGCTCGTCGATCGCATAGATGTTCGACGGGTCGGCCATCGCGACGATCAACGTCGGACCGTTGCGGCGCACCGGGATGACCTGGTGCTTCTCGCAGATCTCGCGCGGCACGAGCTTGAGCACGCTCGCCTCGATCTCGATCTCGCCCAGGTTGATCGACGGCAGGCTGTACTGCTTGGCGACGAACTGGGTGAGGTCCTGGTCCTTGACGTACCCGAGACGCGAGAGAGTGGCGCCCAGGCGTTTGCCCGTACGCTTGGCCTCTTCTTGTGCCTGTTGTAGCTGCTGGAGCGAGAGCATCTTCTCGCGAACCAGGAGCTCGCCAATGCGGCTCATTCAGTCTCCCCGGGAAAAAACAACAGCGGTTTCGCAAAGGTAACGCGCCACCTGCCAGCGCGTCAAACCTTGGGCAGGAGCGCTGTGGGGTAGTCGGGTAGCAAAGTGTAGGTGAGATCGACGCCCGCGAATATGACTCGACCATCTCCGTCGAAAAAGTTGCGGTCACCGATCGATGACCTGAAGGTGACCACACACCCGACGTTGTCGGGACAGAACATGTCCGCGAACACTCCGCGTGAGCGGCGTGTAGGAGGATTCCGATGAGCTACGCCGAGGCCAAGGAGATCGCTCTGTTGCGTTTGGAGCTACGCACATGTTGGGACCGAGGCGACCGCTCCGGTGCCAAGCTCGCCCTCGTGAAGCTCTGGCAGGTCGTCAAGAACGACACCGAGCTCGCCGCCGAGGCGAAGCGCTGGGCGATCAAGTTTTCGCCGTGACGGAACCCGCCCGCTTCGCTCGCTCCACACTACGCGTGGTCACGGCACCGGCCCTTCAGGTCGTCCCGTAAGGCCTACTGCGAGACGGTGATCGCGATGCGGTAGTTGTTCTTCGTCGTCGCCGCACCGTACGCGTTTGCGTAGTACGAGCCGACCGGCACGTTGGCCGCATAGGCGCGCAGCGAGTTCTCGCCGTTCGCCGTGCCGTTGTTGATCGAGGTGCCGCCAGCATTGAGGATCGACACCGAGATCGGCATGCCCGAGTCCCACGAAGTGATGACCTCGATGTTCGAGTTCGCGATGGTGGTAACGATCAGGTAGTTGTCCTTGTCGCCTTCCGGGCAAATCGCGACGCCGGCGAACGAGATGTCGTTGCGCTGCTGCGCGACGGGGGTCGCGTACGCGTTCGCGATCGTGTCGTTCTTCGCCGTCCCTTCGAGCAGCGAGTCATCGGCGCACTGGAAGCCGGACGGCGGCCCGTCGACGATCGGCCCGGTGGTCGTGATGCACACGTCCTCGGTGCCGTTGTTCATACACGCGTAGCCCTCCGGGCAGCGCGGCTCCATCGCCGAGCAGCGATACGGGATCGATCCGAGGTCTGGATCGTAGGCCGAGCAGCCGACGGAAGCGAGGACGGAGCAGAGACCGAAGCTAGAGAGCAAGAGGCTACGCATGATCGATCCTTAGAACTGGAGGCCGGCCGAGATGCCGGTGAAGCCATCGTTGCCGACGGGCAACGCGGGTGCGATTTGCAGAGTGGACAGTGACGTCTTCTCCGGCGACGCCTTCGCCGTCATGCGGCTCTCGCCGCGTTTCTTCGCGGTGAGCTCCTTGTACCAGAAGTACCCCGCGACGAGGACCGCCACACCGCCGACGCCGAACGAGACACGCGACAACGTCTGGTTGCGCTTGCCCGCCGCCTCGACGTCCTTCGCGAAGGCGTCGAACTCGCGGCAGGGCGGCGCACCGCAGGCGAGGACATCGTCCTCGAGAAAGCGCGCCTGGTTGCCGGCGGAGATGTGGAACACCACGCCGAGACCGACGAGACCGACCGCCCCGATCGTCGTGCCCCATTTCGTGTACTTGAACTTCGACGAGCCGACATCGCGGAAGCCGTTGCCCGGCGTCTCGTTCACAGTGACCGGCGTGCCGCCGCCACCCTCTTCGTCGACGATCTTCTTCTTGTTCTTGTTGAGCGGATCTTCCTCGGTGTCCGCCGCCTGCGTCTGCGCGGCGGACGGTGTGGCGACCTCGCCCTCCTCCGAGAAGTCCGGGAAGTAACGCTCCGGCGCACCGGCCTGGAGCTCGACGAGGTTCGGGCTGGTCGACTTGCCCGAGCGCGTGACGACCGTGCCCGCCGAGTCCTTCACCTCGAGGTAGTACTGGATCGAGTCACCGATCATCTTCGCGGGCGGGATGCGACCGACGAGATCGTTGTAACGAGGCTTCATCTCCTTCGCGGTGAACTTGCTCTCGCCGGACGTGCGGAAGTGGAGCGTCACGACGAAGCAGCTGTCCTCGGGGACGGCGGACGTGATGTCGAGCGTCTTCTTCGGCGGCGCGATGTCGACGATCTGGTGCTTGAACGCGTCGGCCTGGTAGCTGCCCGGCGGCTTGCACTTCACCGGCTCCTTCTTCACGGGCGGCGTCGGTGGTGGTGGCTCGGTCGGCGTTGTCGTGGTCGTGGTCGTTCCACCGGCCGGCGGCGTCGTGACGTTTCCACCGGCGGGAGGCGTCGGAGTCCCACCACCACTGAACTTCACCTCGAGCGCCTTCTTGCGCGTCTCGGCGTCGGGGCGCTGCGCGTCGTCGGGAGCCGCGTCCGTGAGGAACTTGCGATAGTAGAAGAGGGCGATGTCGTCCTGCCCGGCGCTCTCGTTCGCGATCGCGACGTTGTAGAGCAGCTTCGGGTTCTTCGACAGGTTGTACGACTCTTTGAACTTTTGGATCGCTTCCGGGAAGTCTCCGGCGTCGAACGCCTTCTTGCCCTCACCGAACGCCTTCTTGGCTTTTTCGATCTGTGCGGGCGTTGGCGCCTGCGCATGGGCGGCGGGTGCGATGACAACGAGCGCGATCGCGATGGCAAAGATGGAACGAATCACCATGACCTCCGACGGTGCAGGGTCCCCAGGACCGATGCAACAGCGGGTACTTATCCCACGAGCACATAGGGATGCAATGACTGATTGCACGCTGCTTCGCGCACCGAAAGTGCACGAAACGCCCGGCGATCTCTCACCCGAGCACGGCGTTCCCCCGAAATGCACGAAACGCCGGATGATCTCACCCGGCGTCTCGGTCGGTCCCCCGTAGGGGGTGTCTCAGAACGGGTCGACGATACCGCCACCACCCGCCGGCTTGGTCTCCTTCTTGGGAGCCACCTTCTTGGGCGCCGGGGTCTCGCCGAACGGGTCCACGACCGACGGCTTGGTCTCCTTCTTCGGGGCTTCCTTCTTGGGAGCTGGGGCTTCCTTCTTCGGAGCCGAAACTTCCTTCTTCACCTTGGGGGCGACGACCTTCTTCGGCTCGGCCTTCGCCTTCACGGGCTCGGCCTTCGCCTTCACCGGCTCGGCCTTCGCCTTCACGGGCTCGGCCTTGGGCTCTTGCTTCGCGGTGGCGGGCTCTTCCATCACGTCCGGGGCCTTCGCCTCGTCCGTCGCAGCCGTGGGCTCTTCCTTCACCGCCGCGGTGGGCTCTTCTTCGATCGGCTCGACGGTCGGCTTGGCCGCCGGCTCCTCGATCGGCGTTACCGTCGGCCTGGCCTCCGGCGCGGCGGCGGGTGCTGCCAGTGGCTCGGGCGCAGTAGCAGGCTGCACCTGCGCCGGTGTGTTCGCCGCGGCCTTGTCCTTGGACAGGGCGAACTTCCACACCGCGAACATGATGCCGAGACCACCGACGAACGCGATCGCGATCAGCGCCCAGGGAGCGCCGCTCTTCGCGGGCATGTGCGGGACGACGAGACCGCTCTCGATCGCAGCGAGATCTGCGTCCGAGACCGTGAGTCCGGCTTGCGCGGCCTTCGCGGCCGCGAGGGCCTTCGCCGCCTTCGCCTCGGCGATACGAATACGCTCGAGCGCTTCGGAGTTGTCGACCTCGACGGGGACCGAGACGGCCTGCATCGTCGTCGTCGCGCGAACGACCGCGACCTCCTCCTTGGCATCCTTCAGCTGCCTCGCGAGCTGCTGCTTCTCGAGGTCGGCCGCCTTGCGCTGCGCCTCGGCCATCTCGATCTGATCGCGCAACTGCTGGAGCGCGGCGTCGTTCGCTGCGCTTCCGGCCGTCGTCGACGCGACCGCGGCACGAGCCTCGGCCTCGGCGAGCTTGCCCTGCAGTCCGTCGAGCTGGCGGCGTAGCGACGTCTCGCGCGCTTCACCTTCACGCAGCTGCGTTTCGGCAGCCTTCATGCGAAGCGCGTCCTGCTGGCGTCGCGCCTCCTCGGCGGCCTTTGCTTCGGCGTCGGCGTTGCCCCAGGTGCTCACGTCAACGAGCGTCTGGTTCGCCTTCGCGATGAACTCTTCGAGCGAATGCTCGACCGTCGGAAGCGCCGACGCGTGCGCCATCAATGACGATGGACGCTTGCGATTGCTCTTGGTGCGCGATCCGTTCGCGGAAGCGCCATTCGTACCGTTCTGCTTCGAATCGACAGCCATCATGTGTCTCCCGACAGGCTTCCGACCTCACGATCGGTAGCGGAAACGGACTCTAGCAGCGATCGGGGGCCCCACGCCCTAGATAAGTTCAGCGAGCTACGCGCGAATGGTGACTTGAACCGGGACCACGGGAATCGTGGTCTTTTCGGTCCGGGGAATCACCTCGACCACCTCGAGGTCGTCATGGAACACCCGAGCCTCGGCCTCGACCACCTCCGCCGGCAGAAAGCCGTTCTCGATGATCGTCGTGCCGATCAGGCGGCGGCGGCCGAGCTTGCCGTCGAGCGGCTCACTCCAGTGCTGAGCCAGCGCGGCGAGCCACTGCTCGTCGCTGATGAGGTTACGATCGCGAAGGAACTCACCGAACCGAACGGGCTCCAGTGTGGCGGGCAGAGACGCTTGACGAGACGTATTCATAGTGCGAACGGCGCGGACACTACCCAGCGGCTACCTACCTGTCTACGCAAAAACACACGGGGCGATCGCTTGCACGATCTGCGCGCCGGGCCGCATAACTCGGCGGCATGGCACGAGGTCCCGACGATAGCGCTCGTCGACCGGCGGGTCGGCGCCCGAATCGACCCGTGCGCGGCGCTCCGATCATTCGCAAGAACACGGTCCGTGTTCCCCTCGACGTCGCCCACCGCGTACGTGCGGGCCATCCTTGGGTGTATCGCGAGGCGCTCGGGCGACCACTTACCCCCGAGCCCGGCACCACGATCGACGTGATCGACGACGACGGTGAGTTCGTCGGCCGGGGACTCTACGACTCGGACTCCGCGATCGCGCTCCGCATCTTCACCCGCAACCCCGACCGTGCGATCGACGCCACGCTGATCGCCGAGCGCATCAAGGCGGCCATCGCGCTGCGCGAGCGACTCCTCGATCTATCGAAGCTCGGCAACGTGCGCCTCGTCAACGCCGAGGCCGACGGGCTACCCGGCATCGTCGTCGATCGGTACGGGGACTATCTCGTCGTGCAGCTGTTCACGTCGGCGGTCGAGAAGCTCCGCGACGATCTCTACAACGCACTCGAGGCGAAGCTCTCCCCCAAGGCGATCTACGAGCAGCGACGCTACCGCTCGCTCGGCGGCGAGGCTCCGCGACAGGCCGGCGCCGATCTCGTGCGCGGCGTCGCGGCGCCTGTCGAAGTCGAGGTCGTCGAGGATGATCTGAAGTTCGTCGTCGACGTGACGGCACCGTTATCGACGGGCCTGTTCGCGGACCTGCGTGAGGGACGGCGCGCCGTGCGGCACTGGGCGCGCGGACGCCGCGTGCTGAACCTGTTCTCGTACACGGGCGCGATCAGCCTCTACGCGCACGCCGGCGGCGCCACCGAGGTCTGCGCGGTCGACGTCGCCGCGAAGGCGCACGCACGCGCGCGTCGCAACTTCGGCGCGTCGGGCTTCGATCCGGAGAAGGCGGAGCACATCGTCGGCGACGTGTTCAAGGTGCTCGCGCGCTTCGGCGAACGCGGCCGCACGTTCGACCTCGTCGTGCTCGATCCGCCGGCGTTTGCGAGCGCGGCCGCACGCGGCGGCAAGCCATGGAGTGCGGTGCGCGACTACGCGGAGCTGATCGCGGCGAGCCTCGACGTCCTCGCTCCGGGTGGTCTGCTCGCGTGCGCCTCGTCGACGCACAAGATGTCGGCGCAGGACTTCGAGCTCGCTCTGGCCGACGGTGCGAAGATCGCGAACACGCAGCTGCAGATCATCGATCGCCGGTCGCTGCCGCCGGACTTCCCGACGATTCCGGGGTTCCCCGAGGGAAACTACCTGAAGTACGCGATCGCAGTGCGAGGCTAATTCGTCCGCTTCTTCGCGCCGAGGCGCGTGACGGGGACGTCGGGGATGACGAAGCGTGGCGCCGCACCGCCACCGTGATCCGGGATCGGCAACAAGGTCTCGATCTCGAACCGTGCGGCCTCGCGCTCGGTCTCGCCGAGTCGCGGATCACAGAGCGTCGCGCACGCCATCGCGAGTGCGGGGAGGGCGATGCCCGCATCGACGAGCTGTTCGCCGACGAGCTTGACGACCCTCGCGATCGATCGCGCGAGCGGGCGCGCGTCGCGCCGGAGCGCGCCGACGAGCTCGTCGAGCGTCGCGTCATCAAACGACGGAGCGTCCTGTACGAGCTTCGTGATCAGCTGCTCGATCGACGCCGGCGCGGTCACGACGGCTCGTCGGCGACAGCGTCGCGCTCGACGTCGCGCTCGTCGGGCTTGCTCAGCGCGTCGCTCGAGCGTTGCTTCAAAAACTCGAGGAACGCGATCGCGGTCGGCAGCTCGATCGCGGCGATCGTCTCGATCAGATCGCGCGCTTGCCGCCGCAACGCCTCGCCGGGAGCCTCGGTGCCGTGGACGACGGGACGGCCAACGGCGGGCAGCTCCTGCGGTGCATCCACCTTGCCCCACGGCGGCTCGTTGGTCGGCTGGATCTCGTGGGACTCGAGCCAGTTCTGGATGTGCCAGTGGAGGAGATCCGCGCGGTAGGAGAACCAGCGTTCGCGCTCGGCCGGATACGCGAGCAGGACGTCTTTGAACCGGCGGAACGCGCCCTTGCCGTCGATGGAGATGATCAGTCGCTCTCGCAGCGCTTCATCGACGACCGAGCCAACGAACTTCTCCATCCAGCGATACTGCTCGCGGCTCGAGGCGGGCTCGACGCGCAAGAAGTTGCGGATGTTCTCGCTGACCTGCTGGCGGTTGATCGTTGCTTCCGGATCCCCGGTGGTGATCGTCAAGACCCGGCCGGTGGTCAGGTCGAGGTAGCTATCGGTGTCGGGCGAGTTGCGCTCCACCGCGACCTCGAGCGCGTCCCAATCGAGATCGATACGTGCGGGGCCACGACCGGGTGCGGCCGACGGTGCAATCGGGCGAACAGGCATAAGTTAATCCGCGGACTTCGCTCACTTGCCGGTGAGTCGAGCCGCACTCGGTAGCGTAGAGGGTTCGTACCCTGCTGGCAAGGCGGCTTGACATGGTGCAACAACCGAGTACCTTCCGCGGTCCATGGCCCGCGTTACCGTCGAAGACTGCCTCGACAAAGTCCCCAATCGGTTCGCGCTTGTTGTCCTTGCGGCCGAGCGCGCACGGCAGCTCTCGCGCGGTGCGTCGGCGGGAGTCGATTGCGACAACAAGCCTGCCGTGACCGCGCTCCGCGAGATCGCCGCGGGCCTGGTCACGTTCCGCGAGGACGTTCGCAACACCGTCATCGAGTTCATCGTCGAGCGCCGCAAAGCCGGCTTCATGTGATCGAAGCGTAGCGTGTACGTGTACCTGCGTACGCGAGCTTCGATCCATTCGATCGACGTGCATCCCACGCGCATCTCGCGCGTATTGAAGTGAATCGCCACGCGGGCGAAAAATTGCCCGCACTCCACATGGAGCCGATGGTGGTTCCGTGCCCGAGGGAACTCACACCGCGCAACTGCGTCGCAAGCTCTCCCGTGGTGAGCTCGTGCGGCTGCTCTATCGTCTCGGACGACAAGCGGCGAGCGGCGTGCTCACGCTGTCGACGCCGGGACCCGCCCGCGGCGAGATGTTCGTGCTCCGTCGCGGTGCGCTCGTCGTACCGGCCGGCCACCTCGGCGCCGACGGCGAGCTCGCACGCAAGGCGGCGCTCGCGCGGCTCGCGCGACTCGTCGCGATCGACGAGCTGGTCGCGGTGTTCGAGGGTGGCGTCAGCGCGTATCCACCCGGTGCGACGAACCAGATCTCGCTCATGGCGTGGACGCGCCAGCACCTCGAGGCGCAGCTCGACGGCACACTCGCCGACATCCTCGTGCGCGAGCTCGCCGGCGTGCGTCTGTCACTGCGCACCGAGCTCGCGCCCGACGCCGTCGACGACGCGGATCGCCGCATGCTCGCCGCGATGGGCCAGGCGCGCCGGCTCGATCAGATCTGGCCGCTCGCGCGCACGCCGCGGTTCCGGCTGCTCGCGTTCCTCCATTTCCTGCGCGCGGTCGACGCGCTGGAGGGGATCGGTGTCGTCGCCGAACGCAGCGCACCGCATCGCATCGTCGACGTGCGCCTCGCCGCCGCGCGGAAGATGCTCGGCGTCGACGAGGGCGCGGACCTCGAGACTGTCAAGCGCGCGTATCGTCGGCTCGCGCGATCGCTGCACCCCGATCTGCAGCCCCATGTCGACGAGCCGCGCAAGAAGACGCTCGAGCGCAGGTTCGCCGAGGTCACCGCCGCGTACGAAGCGCTGCTGTAGATTCGCCGCTCGCGCTTAGCCGCTCGGAGGCGTGTAGATCCAGCCGTCCGTGTCGAACGCGGCAGTGTCGGGCTTCGTCCAGCCATCGCGCGCCCAGAGGAACGCCGTGTACGCACTGATCACCGCATCGAACGCGTTGTCGTTGCCGAGCACCTCTTCGCGCGCCATGCGCGACTGCGGCGCGAACGACAGCGAATCGGAGAGCTTTTCGAGGACGACCGCACGCGTGCGCCACGGATCTGCGTCGCGCTTGTAGCCACGTGACGCGCGCACACCACACAGCGCGGCGACGGTCGCAGCGGGCGAGACCTCGAGCAGGTTCTCGTGCAGGGTGAACCCGACGCCCTTCATGCGTCGCTTGAGCTGGTTCGCGCGGGCGGCGATCGTTCCGTTCGCGGTGCCGAGCTGCGCGAGTGGCAACAGGCCGCGCTCGTACGTGAGGATGACCTCGGTCGCGCGGTGCGCGTACGGGGCAAGCCGCGCTTGCGAGACGTATTCGGTGCGGGTGCGTCCGTTCACTGCCTCGACGGCGACCTTGCGGATCAGGGCGCGACCTTCGGTGCGCAGCCACACGACGGCGGGTTCGCTGCACACCTCCATGCCCGGGCAGACGGGGATCTCGCACCGACCGCACGCGGTCTGTGTGAGTGGGGCATCGATCGCGACCACGACGCCGGGTGCGGCGCGGTTCTGGAGGTACGCCATCAGCGTGTCATCGGTCCACGGCTGCTTTGCGGAGCGTGTGGAGACCTCGATGACCTCCGCACCCTGAACGCCGTTTCGGATCTCGGCGAGTGCAGTCGTCTTGCCACGACCTCCGCCAAGATCGACCCCGACGAATCTTGTGAATGGACGCTGCACCCGAGCTTCATTCCCTTGTAGCACGATCGCCGCCCCTAAAAATCGTCTCTAGCAACTGGCACTTGGACAAAAAGCCTGCCTATGTTCCCGCCGCCTGTAAGAGCTAGCGACCCACCGCGTTAGGTGTCGGGGCCACGTGCGTAGTCATGGATCGGATCGCGACCTTCAAGAGCTTCATCACCCGTGCCCCGACGGATCCGTTTCCTCGGTACGGGCTTGCGATGGAGTACAAGGGCTCCGGCCAGTTGGGCGATGCATGGACGGCGTTCGAGGAGCTGATGACCAGCTTTCCGGACTACGTCCCGACGTACTTGATGGCGGGCGGCACGCTGGTGGCGCTCGGCCGGTCGGGCGAGGCCCGCGACGTGTTCCAAAAGGGAGTCGACGTCGCGGGGAAGCGGGGAGATCTCCACGCCAAGAAGGAGCTCGAGTCAGCGCTTGCTGAGCTCTCGCTCCCGGAAAGGACCACATGAAGAAGCTGGTACTCGTCGTGCTCGTGATCGCGGCCGCTGCGTGTGGCGGCAAGAGCAATGGTGCGTCGACTCCGTCCAACACCGGCGGCACGACCGAAACGAAGAAGAAGGACGGCGCGCCGACCGGCGGCGCGACGTATGGCAGTGCCGGCAGCGCGGAGGTCGATCCGTGCGCGGCGCCTGCGGATCCCTGCGCGGCTCCACATCACTGATTTCCCATTTGGGATTTGTTCGGGTTTGCAAACCAATCCAGAGATAGAGAGAGGACTAAGAACATGAAGAAGATGCTGATCGTTGTTGCTGTTGCTGCGTTCGCGTTCGCCGCTTGCGGCAAGAAGAAGGACGCCGCTGCCCCCACCACCACGACCGACCCGGCCGCGGGCTCGGCGGAGGCTGCGCCGGCTGATCCGGCCGCGGGCTCGGGCGAGGCTGCTCCGGCCGACCCGGCCCCCACGCCGTGAGCTGACGCTCGTCGGCTGCTCGCGGGCCGAACGTGGACGCGCCGGTCGCTGATCGGCGCGTTTCTGCGTTTATGGTACAAAGCGTCGCGCTCCGCTCCTGCGAGTGGAGAAGTGCCGGAGTGGAGAAATGGTAGACTCGGGGGTCTCAAAAGCCCCTTCCCTCGCGGGAGTGTCGGTTCGAGTCCGACCTCCGGCACCCGTAGGTCGACGGCGTTCGTCGAAGACCTTGTCGCTCGTAGACCTGCCACACTGATCGAGCGTGGAGTCGTTGTCACCACCGCGATCGTCGACGTTCTGCTGCGTGCAGTGTCGATTGCTACAGCCACCGACGGTGGCGTGCGTCGAGTGCGCGTCGCCGATGACCGCGCCGGTCGAGCTCGTACGCGAGCTCCTCTACTACCGAGATATGCGCATCGCGAATCATCGCGACTGGGGCATGATCACGGCGTTCGTCGCCGGTGGATCGCTCGCGTTTCCGGTGCTCGCTCCATTCGCGATCGGAGGCGTGCTCGCGTACGGCGTGCACGTGCTGCGGATACGGGCGCGCAGGCACGGCATCGTCGGCGTCGAGCTTCCACCTGCGCACGCGGCGCCGGGCGCGCGCACGCTCTACGGCACGGCGCGCAAGTTTCGCGGGACGGTGCCGTCGATCCTCGACGACGCCCCGGTCCTCGTCGAGCACGCGGTGGTCAGGGATCGGGGCGGCGCCGTGATCGTGCGGCGCAGCGAGGCCGCGCCGTTCTTGCTCGACGTAGAAGGCGATTGTCCGGTGCTCGTCACAGGTGTCGCGCGCGTGACGCCGAGCGCACTCGCACAGCGAATGCGCGTCCGTCGTGGCGATCCGCGGCTCGGTCGCATGGGCGTTCCCGACGACCTCGCGATCAGTGGCAACCTCGAGGTCGCATCGATCGCCGCCGACGCGCAGCAGCTCGCGGTCACCGGTCTCGTCGAGGAGGAGTCGATCGCCGACCTCGCGTTTCATCGCGACGGCGGTCGGATCGCGGTCATGCGCGGGCGCATCGGCGCGCCAGTGCTCGTCTCGGACCGACGCATGATCGCCGCGGCGCTATAGCCGCAAGCTCGCGCGATCAGCAGGCCAGGCGCTTCGCGACGTCATCGCGAACGGCCTGTGCGACGGCGCGGCTGCCGGCGGTTCCGCCGAGATCCGCGGTGAGCGGCGCCCCCGCCTCGACGATCGTGGCGACCGCGTTCGCGATCGCTCCATGTGCGCGCGCGAGTCGCTCGTCGGCGTAGCGGTGGCCGAGCCACGCCATTGCCTCCCCGGTGGCGAGCATCATCGCCATCGGGTTCGCGCGATCCTTTCCCGCGAGCGGCGGCGCGGAGCCGTGGATCGGCTCGAACATCGCGTTGTCGTCGCCGACGTTGCAGCCGACCGCCATGCCCATGCCGCCCTGCAGGACGGACGCGAGGTCCGTGAGGATGTCGCCGAACATGTTCGTCGTGACGCACACGTCGTAGCGCTCGGGCTGGGTCAGGATGAACATTGCGAACGAGTCGACGATCGCGACGTCGGGTTCGATCTCCGGAAACCGCTTCGAGACCTCGCGAAACACGTCGAGGAACAAGCGACAGCCGTGCAGCACGTTGTGCTTCACGATGCAGGTGACGCGGAGCTTGCCGTCGCCGGGGGCGCCCCTGTTTCGCTGGCGCGACAACTCGAACGCCTTCGTGATCACGCGCTCTGACGCGCGCCGCGTGATCACGCGGACGTCGGTCGCCTTGTCCGCGGAGCGCTCGCCGATGCCCGAATACAGGCCCTCGGTGTTCTCGCGGATGATCACCATGTCGACGGTCTCGGGCGACCACACCTCGCGGAAGCGGCCGGACAGGCCATGTTTGGTGCCGGGCAAGCAGCGTACGGGCCGGATGTTCGCGTAGAGGTCGAGCTTGATGCGGTTGCCGATGACGGGTGACCAGCCGGCCATCTTCTCGCCGCCGTGTGGATCGCGCATCGTAAGCGGCGCTCCGTCCGGGCCGTTCCACCCGACTGCACCGAGCAGGATGACGTCGGCCGCGCGGCACTTGTCCTCGGAACCTTCGGGCCAGTCGCGATTGCCGTGCTCGAGGAAGAACTTGCCGCCACACGGGATTTCGTCGAGGTGGAACCCGACCCCGGTGTGGTCTCTGACGATGTCGACCAGCGCCCGCGCCTCCGCCATCACCTCTGCGCCGATGCCATCGCCGGGAAGGAGAACGAGGTCGTAGCTGGCCTTGGGGGTTCCCGACATCGCAGCGAACGTAGCACCGCATGCTGTCGACGTGGCGAACCGGTGAGGTCGTGATCGAACAACCGAGAACTGCGTGGGCTGATCGTCGCGCACGCGAGCTCGTGCACGGTCCACTGCAACGCGCCACGCGCGCGAGCGAAGTAACGACAAGCGCGCTAACGGATCGTCGCGACGAGCAGCACGAGCATCTCGCCGATCGCGGCGGCCGCGGCGACGACGCCGGGCGAGAGACCACCATCGCGGCGCTGTGTCGCGAGGCCGAGCGCGAACGTCGCGACGGCACCGAGCGCCATCGCGACGATGCCGATCTTGCCGAGCGCGAGCACCGACAGCACGACCACGCCGCCGCTGATCGCGGCCGTGAGCCACGCGGGCGCCGGCACGGCGACGAGCGAGCGCGCGCTCTCGTCGTGCGCGATCGGATCGCCAAGACCCTGGAGAAAGATCGCGGCCCACCGGCCGACGACTGCGGTCGCGACGAACACCCACAGCCACATCGACTGCGGGACGACCAGGATCGCCGCGGCGCGGATCATCGTGGTGAACACGAGAACGAGCACGGTGGGCACGGACGCACCGCTCGCGGCGCCGGCGCGCGTGCGCGTCCATCGATCGATGCTCTCTGCGAGGCCGCGCTCCACCAGCGCCGCGCTCGCTGCGGTCAGCGCTGCGAGCCCGGCCAAGGCGCCGATGACATCGGGTACGCCTGCCGCGTGGAACAGCATCGCGACGAGCCACGCGACCAGCCCGACGGGCACGCCGAGCACGACGATCCAAAGCGCCGAGCGCTGATCGTCGCTGACCTCGGTCGGCCAGCGCCACGGTGTGGAGTGCACCAGCGCCACCGCACCGCCGTACAGCGGCCCCAGCCGGCGTTGCCAGTCCTCGCGGGTGGACACGAACGAAGGATATCGCAGCGTGCCCGCTGTCGCCTGGATCGAAGGGCGAGTTTGATTTCCAGTGGAGAACCGTGCGGGCCTATCGCGGGCGGAGCTCGACGAGCGTCGCACCCCACTGACCTCTTCGCTCGCCGGCGAGCCGGAACGACGCCACCGCTGGATGCTTCTCGAGCACACCGTGCACGATCCGACGGAGCGTACCGGTGCCTTTCCCGTGAATGATGCGTACCGAGGTCATGCCGGCTTCCTGGGCAGCGCGAACGTATTCCTCGACGACATCCGCACATTCACGCGGGAGGAACGTGTGCAGGTCGAGGGAGTCGGTCAGCCCGACGTCGAGCGCATCGGGCTCGAACGCGTCGCTGTCATTGCCGGTGGCCTCGTTCGCGGCGTCGTTCGTGGCGTCGTTCGTGGCGTCGTTCGTGGCGTCGCTCGCGGCGTCGTACGCGGCGTCGCTCGCGTCGGTCGCAGCCTCGGTCGTGGCCTCGCTCGCCGTCTCGCTCGGGGGCTTCGTCCCGCGTTTCCACCAGCGCCACCAGGGCACGTTCACCCCGGCCAATACGGCGTGTTGGGGACGAAGGGGATGATGCGTGACCGCAGCGACGGTGGCACCTTCGCGTCGAGGATGCCGGCCACCTCGTCGGGTCGATAGATTTGCGACACGTGCATCATCACGACGTGTTCGTTCTTGAACCGGTCCGCGCGCTCGATGATCTCGTCGAGGTGGATATGACACCCTGCGCGCGCGGCCTCGACCGACTTTCGCTCGTCGAGAAACGTGCATTCGATGATCAGCACGCGTGCCTCGAGAAGCGAGGGCGAGTGATCGAGGACGGACACGAGCGTGTCGGTCGCGTAGGCGAGCTCGAGCTGATCCTTGATCTCGGTCACGACCTCGCCGGCGCGCTTCTTCGCCGCGATCTCGGCACCGTCGAGGCCGACGAACTCGGCCCGTAGCTTGGCGACCTTGCGCACCAGCACGTAGCCGAGCGACGGGACCGGGTGGAACGTGCGCACCGCGCGGATCGCGAGGTCGCCGCGCAGCGCGACCTCCTGGTTCGGCTCGACGCCGATCGCGTCGATCTCGATCGGCCAGCGTTGGAGCTTCGTCATCGCCGCCAGCGCAGCCTTCAGATCGTCGACGATCTCCGCCGGCATCAGCACTCGTGGCGGCTTGGTCTTGCCGTGCAATGCACGGATTCCGAGGAGGGCAGGGAGCGCGCCGACGTGGTCCGCGTGACCGTGCGAGAGCAAGATCGTGTCGATGCCGCCGTGCGAGCGCGGGGCGATTCCGCAATCAAACACCACGCCGAGCTCGGGGACTGCGATGGACGTGTACACACCTCCGACGGACACACCGCGGATCGTGTACGGCCCCGCTGTGACCGACGTCAGCATCGGCGGAGTATAGCCGCAGCGCGCCCGATACCTCGCCGTAGCCCTGGCAGTCGATCGATTCGAACGACGACACCGAACGACGCCGAGCGACGCCGAACGACGCCGAACGACGACGCCGAACGACGCCGAACGACGCCGAACGACGCCGAACGACGCCGAACGACGCCGAACGACGCCGAACGACGACGCCGAACGACGCCGAACGACGCCGAACGACCCCGAACGACGCCGAACGACCCCGAACGACGCCGACCGACGCCGAACGACGCCG
>JBJXGN010000022.1:0-13940 GCA_046160585.1 Kofleriaceae bacterium | reverse complement strand
GAGCTCGCCGATGATCCGCGGATCGTCGAGATGTTCCTGGATGAAGCTCGGATCGGGGCGCTGCTCAATCACCCGAACATCGTCCACGTCTACGACGTCGACGAGCACGACGGCATCCCGTACATCGCGATGGAGTACATCGTCGGCGAAGAGCTCAACGAGTTGTGCCGGCGTGGCATCGCGCACGGGCGGTTCCTGCCGATCGAGCACGCCGTGGAGCTGATCCGGCAGGCCGCACATGGCATGGGCTACTTCCACGCGAAGCGCGGAGGAGAGGGCACGCCGCAGTTCGATCAGCCGCTCGAAATCGTCCACCTCGACATCTCGCCGACGAACCTGCTCGTCACGCAGGACGGCACGATGAAGGTGATCGATTTCGGCATCGCACGCGCGCGTGGACAGCGCACGCGCACCGACGTCATCCCCGGCAAGCTCTCGTACATGTCGCCGGAGCAAGCGTCGCGCACCGCAACGAACGCATCGATCGACTATCGCAGCGACATCTTCTCGCTCGGCATCGTGCTCTACGAGATCACCGTCGGAAAGCGCCTGTTCCGCGGATCACCGGCCGAGGTGGTGCCGAAGCTCGTCAGCGCGGAGATCGAGCCGCCGACGTTCGCGCGCCGTGGTTTCCCCGCCGGGCTCGAGTCGATCGTGATGCGCGCTCTCGAGAAGCACCCCGACGATCGCTACCAGAGCGCGTACGATCTCGCGGACGATCTCGAGACGTTCATGCGTGACGAGCGACTGCACTCGGGCTCGGTCCGCATCGCGCGCTACCTCGACATGCTCACCCATGCGGGCGGCGGACAGCGGCGCCCCGAGCTCGTCAGCGAAGCCGAGGCACGGATCGCCGCGGGGCACGACGACCTCGACTTCGACAGCCAGGTGTTCGACGGCTTCCAGCCGTCGGAGGGCGCGCCCGGCCCCGAGCAAGCGCGTGAGTGGGAGGATACGGATCAGCCCGAGGGCGAGGTCGCGCTCGCGCTCGGTATGGAGCTCGCCGAGCTGCGCGCGCTTCGTACGCCGGTCCCCGTGCGTCCATCGGGGATGACGCCCGTGACGGGTGCGGAGCGCAGGCCAGGCCCGAGCGCGATACCACCCGACCCGGTCGAGAGCGGCGACGATCTAGCAGCGGTCACGAACCCGCGCGCGAAGATCGCGAGCGACGCGAACGAGCGCCCCACGCCATCGGCCGCGGCGCTTGCAGCCCTCGCGGTCGGCGATGAGACGACGTCGATCGGCGTCGACACGAGCGATCTCGACGATGACACGGTCGACGGCATCGCGCCGCCGCCAATGCTGGCCGGGCCGTCGGCGATGGCGCACATCGCAGCGAGGCCTGCGGAGGCAACACTGCTCGGATCTGCGACACGGGGGGGGCAGACCCCGGTCCCGACGTTTGGATCGTCGATGTTGCAGGCGCGCGCGCCGTCACGGTTGCCGTGGATTCTCGTCGGCTTCCTCGTGGTGGCCGTCTTCGCGTTGGTGACGTATATCGTCTTGAAGTGATGCGCGCGCCGGTCTGGATCGCTCTTGTCCTCGCGGGCGCTGCCTGCGAGCGCGAGCCGGCAGATCGCAAGGAGCCGGAGATCGAGCGAGCGCGCCGCGTGATCGAGCCACCGGTCGGCATCGTGCGACCGCTGCCGCCGTTCTTGATCAGCTCGGCGGGCGTCGGTCCGTACAAGCTCGGCGATCGACTCGCGGACATCCTGCGGGGGCTGCCGACGGGACCGCGCATCGCGATGTACGAGATCCCGAGCGTCCTACATCGCAGTCTCATCCGCGCCGAGGAGGGTGACTCGATCCGCGTCGGCGGCGAGCCGAACGGAACGGTGACGTCAGTCGCGGTGATCGATTCGAAGGTGGCGCGCACCGAGAGCGGGATCCACGTCGGCTCGACACGCGCGGAGCTCGAGAAGTCGGGCCTCGCGGCGTCCGAGCCCGGACGTGCTCACGATCCGCGGCTCGCGCTGCCAGCGAGCCCGCGCGGCGCCCGCATCCTGTTCGATCCTGATCGAAAGAAGGATCGGATCGCGGCGATCGTCGTGGTCACAGATGCGCCCCCGTTCACGCCGGCTGCGACCGAGCCGTGTCCGCGCCCGACCTCGACGGACACCGCGTTCGGCGCGTGCTTCACGGGCAGCGGTCCGGGCGAGCACGTGGAGGTGGACGGCAGTGACATCACGATCCGCAGCGCGGAGTCCGACAAGCTGATCGCGCCGCTTCGCCTGACGAACGACATCGTGTTAGCGGCGCCGCTGCGCATCGAGGGTCGCGACGAGCTGGTCGTCGTCATGCGCGACGACGAGCCCCAAGTGCGGACGTGGTCACTCGTCGCGTACCGCTTCGAGGGCGGCAAGATGCTCAAGACCGCGGACGCGACGCTCTACTCGATCTCGGCGACCAACGCGCGCTGGATCGGCGTCGAGCTACCCGAGATCGACCTCTACCTGGAGCTCGCGGCCACCAATGACGCGATCGAGGTCGGAGGTCTCCTCACCACGACGGCCGATCCGGATACCCACAAGCCCGGAGGCAACGCATGGCGCGATGTCGTCGTGATCTCGCCGGTCTCGGTGCCACGCCGTCACGAGAAGGGTGCGAAGGCGGCCCCGACGTCCCAGCAGAGCGGATCGGGGGTCGCCGTAGACGCCGGTGTCGACGCCGCCCCCTCCAACCCCTGAGTGTGTCGACGGTCGTACACCTTTGCCAGCACTGCTTTTTTTCGGCACAATCTACGAACGTGTCGCGCTGGGGAATCCACATCGGAACGTTGCCGCGTGAGGGGGCCGCCGCGTGAAGTTCCTGTGCGACCGCTGCAAGACCCGGTACTCGATCGGTGACGACCGAGTTCGCGGCAAGATCCTCAAGATTCGCTGCAAGAACTGCGCGAATGTCATCACCGTTCGCGAGGGGATGACGGACGCGGATGCCGCCGAACCCCGTCGCGCGAAGGCGACGACCGAGGCGCCCGCGATCCAGCAGGCGATGCAGCAACCAGCGCCGGCCAATGGTGCGCTCGGGGCCGCGTTCGCGAACGCGCTGACGACAAAGCCGCCCGCCGCGCTCGAGGAGGAGTGGTACGTCTCCATCGACGGCGAGCAGTCTGGTCCGTATTCGCTCGTCGACGCGCAGCGCTGGGTCTCGCAGAAGGCGTTCGACGCCGACCTCCATTGCTGGAGTGAGGGCTTCGACGACTGGTTGCCTGTCGACAAGGTGAGCCACTTCCGCGGGCTACGAAGGAAGCCCGTAGCGCCGCCGCTGCCGGTCGCACCACCGCCGATGCCGCGCGCACCGGGGCTCGGCGGCACGCCCGCACACCGCATGGCGAGCGTGGCGCAGCAGCCGGCGAAGATCGACGAGAGCGAACCGAAGCCGTTGTTCGCAGCAACGATGGCCTCCCTCGAGCGCAGCGTGCCGACAGGAAACTCGGGGGTGTCGCTGCCCACGCTGAACGGCAACGGCGCGCGCGCCACCCCAGCGGGCGGACACGGCGCGATCACGAAGCCCACGAACGGCGCGGGCCTGAAGGTCCAGGCCATCGCACCGATCGCGCCGCCACTCCCGTCGGCGATCGGACCATCCCCGATCGCGCCGCTCACGAACGGCCCGAGCGTGAGCGCGAAGGGAACGGCGACCAAGAACGCATTCGACGTCGGCGATCAGGTGACGATGATCGAGGCGCCGCCGTTCGAAGACGAAGCGCTCACCGCCGCCGAGCCCGCGGCGCGCAAGAAGCGGCCCCGTGTCACAGATCCGAGCGATTCGGCTTCCGAGACGAACCGCGAGGACATCGCCGCGGCGAAGACATTCCCGCTCGACACGAGGCCAGCGCTTGCGCCGACACCGGCGTCATCGGGGACCTTCGACGAGCCCGACGACGACGAGCTGCAGATCGGCGAGGTCTCTCGCGTGGTGAAGCTCGCCGACCTGATGGCGACCAAGCCCAAGCGGGCCGAGCCGATCAGCGGCACGTCGGCCGCGCGTGTCTCCGCCTCCGCCCTCGCAGCCAACCGCACGGGTGCCGTCGCACGCATCGGCGGCAACACGGGGGCGGTGCCTCGCATCAGCGCGACCGGCGCCATCGCGCGTATCGACGATCCGAACCTCGCCCCGGGTGGGAACCCGATGGTCGCCGACGCGCCGGCCGAGCTCTCGATCGCGCCCGCGGTCCATGCGAATCATCGCAAGGGCCTCATCATCCTCATCGCCGTGGCGGCGCTCCTCCTCACGGGCGGCATCGTCGCGGTCCTCATGCTCGTGGGCGGCGACGACTCGGGCATCACGACGCTCGGCCGCAGCGACACCATCGACACGACACGCCCCGACGATCCCAATCGACCGCGCACGACCCCCGAAGACCCGAAGACCGGCTCCGCCGCGAACCCGTTCTTCCCGCAGCAGCCGAAGCAGCCGGTGAGGCCGAAGAACCCGAACCTCACGAACCCACCCGTCGAGGTCGATCCGCCCGGCGGTCAGCGGCTCAGCGGCGACGATGTCGAGACGATGGCTCGCTCGCAGTCCGCGACCACGCAGCGCTGCTACATGCGCGCGCAGCGCGGCGCCGACGCGATCATCATCGGCGACGTGAAGAAGATCAACGTGACGATCGAAGTCGCGCCCGACGGCACCGTGAGGACGGTCGGTCTGTCGGCGCACGCCGAGAACACGCTCGGCAAGTGCCTCTCGAGTGCGATCCGCGGGTGGAAGTTCCGCACGTCGCCGGGCGGAACGTATCGCTTCGCGCTCGTGTTCAGCGCGGGCTAACCGCCGGGGTGCATCGCCGACGGCCCAAGAGTCGTCGAAGACGGTCGAATCGAGATCTACTCCTCGAGCAGCGACCGCACTCGGTTCAGCAAGCGCCGCGCCGGAGAAGAGATCGACGCCGGTTCGATCGCCGCCGTGTTCTGCCCGTGCGACTTCGCGAGCTCCTCGATCAGCTCGCGCTGCCGCGGCGTCAGCTCCGTGGGCACCTCGATCGATACCGTGACGAGGTGATCGCCGCGCGGCGCATTCTTGCCCGACGCGTGCGGGATGCCGCGGCCGCGGATCCGGAACTGACCGCCCCCCTGCGTGCCCTCGGGGATCTTCATCTTGATCGCACCATCGAGCGTGTCGACGTCGATCACCGCGCCGAGCGCGGCTTGCGGGAACGTGATCGTCGTGGCGCTGCGCACGTCGTGACCTTCGCGCGTGAACGTCTCGTGATCGGCCACGCGGATGTTCACGTGCAGGTCGCCCGGCTGGCCGCCTTGCTTGCCTTGTTCGCCCTCGCCGCGCAGCGTCTTCACGGTGCCGTCCTTCACGCCCGCGGGCACGATCACCGTGAGCTCGCGCGCCTTCATGCCGACGGAGCCGGACCCGGGGATGGGGTCAGAGGAAGCTGGGAGCGCGACCGTCTTGCTCGCGCCGAACGCGGCCTCCTCGAAGGTCACCTCGAGCGTGTAGCGAATGTCCTTGCCCTTCTGCTTGCCACGACGGCGGCGGAAGACATCGTTGATGATCTCCTGCGCGGCGTCGACGACTGCGCCGAGGCCACTCGAGCTGTCGTCGGCGTGGCCCCACCGGTCGTAGCGAGCGCGCTGCTCCTTGTCGGAGAGCACGGCGTACGCTTCGTTGATCTCGCGGAAGCGCTCGCCCCCGTCGACGGCGCCGGTGTCCGGGTGGTGCTGGCGCGCGAGCTCGCGGAATGCACGCTTGATGTCGGCGTCGGACGCGTCGCGGGGCAGCCCGAGAACGGCGTAGTAGTCACGTTTGCGCCGCGCCATTCGTAGACCTTAGCCGACTCTCACGTGGTTGGCTCCGAGGGCTCTGTCGAGCTGGCCGCTGATTGATCAGCGGCCGCGTAGATCAGCTCGCCGATGCGCTGGCCGGCGACGTCGAGACGCTCGACGGCTTCCTGGACGAGTGCGACGTCGTCGACCTCGAGCGCCGCGCGGCAGTCGGCGATTTCTTGCGCCAGGAAGTCACGCTCGTCCTCGGGGAGCAGACCGCCGAATTCGGCCATTGCTTTCTCGGACGAGTACAGCAGGCCGTCGCCCTTGTTGCGGGCGTCCGCGATCACGCGCCGGACGTGGTCGCCCTCGGCCATCTCCGCACCTTCATCGACCAGGCGCTGGATGTCGTGTTCCGAGAGACCCGTGGACGGCGTGACCGTCACGCGCTGGACGCGACCGGTGCCGTGATCGCGTGCGCTCACGCTCAGCACGCCGTCGGCGTCGATGTCGAACGCGACCTCGAGCTTCGGCACGCCGCGCGGTGCCGGCGGGATGCCCGTCAGCTCGAACTGCGCGAGCGACTTGTTGTCCGCGGCCATCTCGCGCTCGCCCTGTAGCACGTGGACGTTCACGAACGGCTGGTTGTCGATCGTGGTCGAGAACACCTCGGTCGCGCGCGCTGGAAGCGCCGTGTTGCGCCCGATGAGCTTGGTGAACACGCCACCGGCCGTCTCGACGCCGAGCGAGAGCGGCGTGACGTCGAGGAGCAGCACCTCCTGCACCTCGCCCGTGAGAACGCCGCCCTGGATCGCGGCGCCGACCGCGACGACCTCGTCGGGGTTCACGCGGCGCGACGCTTCCTTGCCGAACATCTGGGCAACGAGCTCCTGGATGCGCGGCATGCGCGTCTGACCGCCGACGAGGATCACCACATCGATCTCGTACGGCTGGAGGTTCGCGTCCAGGAGTGCGCGCTTGCACGGCTCGAGCGACGCCTGCACGAGCGGCTCGACGAGCTCCTCGAGCTGCGCGCGCTCGAACACCATCTGCAGGTGCCGCGGTCCGTCGGCGCCTGCCGCGATGAACGGCAAGTTGATCTCCGTCTGCGCGGAGCTCGATAGCTCGATCTTCGCCTTCTCGGCGGCTTCCTTGAGGCGCTGTAGCGCGAGCCGATCGCCGCGCAGATCCATGTTGTTGTTCGACGCGGCGAACGCCGCGAGAAGGTGCTCGACGATCGCGTTGTCGAAGTCCTCGCCGCCGAGGAACGTGTCACCCGCCGTCGAACGCACGCGGAACACGCCGCTGTCGAGCTCGAGGATCGAGATATCGAACGTGCCGCCGCCGAGATCGTACACGGCGACTCGCTGCGCGCCCTCGGTCTCGACGCCGTACGAGAGCGCGGCCGCGGTCGGCTCGTTGACGATGCGCAGCACGTTGAGGCCCGCGATGCGGCCCGCGTCCTTGGTCGCCTGTCGCTGCGCGTCGTCGAAGTAGGCAGGTACCGTGACCACCGCCTCGGTGACCTGCTCGCCGAGCCAGTCCTCGGCGGTCTGGCGCATCTTCTGGAGGACGAGTGCGCTGATCTCCGGCGGCGAGTAGTCGCGACCACGCACGCGTATGTGGGCGTCGCCGTTCTCCGCCGCGACCACCTCGTACGGACACGTGAGCAGGTGCCGCTGCACCTCGGGGTCCTCGAACTTGCGCCCCATGAGGCGCTTCACCGCATACACGGTGTTCTCCGCGTTCGTCATCGCCTGGCGGCGCGCGGCCTGCCCGACGAGCCGCTCGCCGGACTGCGCGAAGCCGATGATCGACGGCGTCGTACGCGAGCCCTCGGAGTTCGCGATCACCACGGGGCCGTCCCCGTCCATCACCGCGATACACGAGTTCGTCGTGCCGAGATCGATGCCAACGACGCGACTCATTCCGTCGCCGCCTTCGCGGGAGCTTTGTTGGACGCGACGACGACGAGCGACGGCCGCAGCAGGCGCTCGCCGGCCCTGTAGCCACGCTGGAGCACCTGCACGACCGTGCCCGCGGGCTGATCGCTCTCCTGTTGGCTGATCGCCTCGTGCAGGTTGGGATCGAACGGCTGGTGCATCGCGTCGATCGCGGTGACTTCGAGGCGCTCGAACGCGGTCGTGAACTGGCGCAGCACGAGCTGCACGCCTTCGACGATGGGATGCGCCTTGTCGCCTTCACCACCTGCGCTCGCGTGTTCGATCGCGCGCTCGAGGTTATCGACGACGGGGAGCATCTCCTTCAGCACCTTCTGCTTCGCGTCGAACTTCGCCTCCTCGGCCTCGCGCTTGTTTCGCTTGCGAAGGTTCTCGAGATCCGCCGCCGACCGGAGGTAGCGGTCCCAGTTGTCTTTCTTCTCTTTCTCGAGCGTCGCGATCTTCGCCTCGAGCGTCGCGACGGCATCGGGGGCCTCCACCTCGACCGGAATCACGCCGGAATCATCGGCACCGGTCACGCCGGGTTCAGAAGCCGCGTCGCTGGTGGGCTCGGCCGCAGCTGGAGCAGCCGCGTCCTCGTTCGGTTCTCCACTCATAACGTGGCGACCATAACCAGGATTTGGCGATCCCGCCAGGTGGTGCGCTTAGCTTTGCGCGAGCTCTGCGAGGAGTAGCGAGACGGTGTCCGCGGTGACGTCGACGACGGACATCACCTTGCCGTAGTTCATGCGCATCGGGCCGATCACCGCCAACGCGCCGATCGGCGCCTCTTCCGGTCCGTAGGAGACGGCGACGACGCTCGACGATGCGAGCGCGCTCATCGAGGTCTCTGCCCCGAGGAACACCTGGAGCCCCTCGGCCTGGCGCGTGCGATCGAGGAGCCGCACGAGCGTCTCCTTGTCCTCGAGTGTCTTGAGGAGATCTCTCGCGCGATCTTTCGCGAGCTCGTCGTCGAGCAGGTTTTCGTGCCCCGAGACAACGACGTCGCCCGCGCGATCGGGCTGCGCGACGAACACCGCGTGCCCCAGGCGAAGCGCGGCGGCGACCGCCTCGTCGTAGCGGTTCTTGTCGACGCCGAGCTCGCGGATCACGCGCTCCTTCACCTCGTCGAGCGTCATGCCCGAGAGCAGTTGGTTGAGATAGTTGTGGATGCGCTCGAGGCGGCGCGGATCGACGTCGTCGAGGATCAGGCGATTCTCGATGCGCCCGTCGGTGGTGACGAGCACCGCGATCAACTTGCCGTCGCGCAGCGGCACGAACTCGATCTGGCCGAGGCGCTGCTGATCGGGATCGGGCGCGATGATCACCGCCGCGTGCTGCGTGAGGTCCGACAGCAACCGCGACGCGCGATGCACCACCTCGCCGGGCGTCGGAGCGCTGACGCGCTCGCGGATCTCCTCCTTCTCGCGCGGCGACAGGCCGCGGACCTTGAGGAGCGAGTCGATGAAGAAGCGCAGGCCGCTCGTGGTGGGGACGCGCCCCGCCGACGTGTGGCGCTGCTCGAGCAGCCCCATCTCCTCGAGATCGGCCATCACGTTACGCACCGTCGCGGCCGACAGGCCGAGATCGTGACGGCGCGTCACCGTGCGCGAGCCGACGGCGTCGCCTCCGTGCAGGTACTCCGTGACGACGGCCTGCAGGATCTTCTGTGCGCGCCGGTTGAGGTCGGTGCTGCTCATTCCGAGATGTCGAGCTTACAAAGCCGCGACCGCGTCGTCACGCTACATCCCTCCATAGCTGTAGGATGCGCGCAGCAATCCGATCCGCCATCAGAAAGCCGCGCAGAGTCGGACAGATGTGTGGGACACCGTGATGGAGGCGACGCTCGGCGAGCCCGTCCGCGACGAGGGCGTCCGGTAAGCCCGGCGTCGATGCGAGCGCGGACTCGGCGATCCCGTCGCTCGTGCGCATGCCAAGCCACGCGCGATCGGCGGCCATCTCCGATGGCGAGATCGCGTCGCGCTCCACCGGCACGCCCGGATCGCGCGCATAGTCGCTCCACCGCCGTGGGTTGGTCGCACGCGCGCCGCCGCCGTCGTCGTGGACCTCGAGCGATGCCGCGCCGACGCCGAGCCCGAGGAACGGCGAGCCGCGCCAGTACAGCGTGTTGTGCACGGCGCGTTTGCCCGGCTTCGCGTACGAGCTGATCTCGTAGTGCTCGTAGCCCTGCGCGACGAGCAGCTCGTGCGTCGCGATGTAGCGCCGCGCGAGCTCGTCCTCGTCGAGCGGCACGAGCCGGCCGTCGCGTACGCGCTGGCCGAACGCGGTCCGGTCCTCGATCGTCAGCTCGTACACCGATAGGTGCGGCGCGAGGGCGACGACGTCCTCCGACGAGCCCGGCGTGCCGAGGATGAAGTCGGCGCTCGCGTCGAAGCCCGCGTCGATCGCGCGCCCGACGGCGGCGCGGCCGTCGCCAAACCGGTGATCGCGCCCGAGCGTCACGAGCGCTGTGGGCTCGAGCGACTGTACGCCGATCGAGACGCGCGTCACGCCGAGCGCGCGCCACGCGGCGAGATTGTCGTCGGTGCAGTCGGTCGGGTTCGCCTCGATCGTCACCTCGCGCGGGACACCGAACCGCGCGCGAATCGCATCGAGTACGGTGCCCATCGCGGCGGGCTCCCACAGCGACGGCGTCCCGCCGCCGAGGTAGATCGACGCGAGCGTGGCGCCCGGACGCGCGAACACGTCCGCGCGGCGCCCGAGCTCGACGAGGACAGCGTCGCAATACGCCTCGTGCGGCGGCGCCCCGACCTCGACGGCAAAGTCACAGTACGGGCACAGCTTGCGGCACCACGGGAAGTGGATGTAGATGCCTAGCTCCCAGATGCAGCCAATCTACCTCGACAATGCCGCCTCGACCCGCGTCGCCGACGACGTCGTCGCCTTGATGACCGAGGTCATGCGCACCGCCTGGGGCAACCCGAGCTCGCAACACCCGCAGGGCGCCGCGGCGCGCACGTACATCGAGGTCGGCCGCGGGCGCTTGCTCGCCGCGCTCGGCGATCGGAACGGGGCGAAGGGCGAGATCGTGTGGACGAGTGGCTGCACCGAGGCCGACGCGCTCGCCGTTCTCGGCGGTTCGCGCCCGCGCACGGGGCATGTCGTCGCGTCGTCGATCGAGCACGCCGCCGTGACCGAGGCGGCGACGCGCTCAGGTCGCGAGGTCCACTTCGTCGATCCGGGCCCCGACGGTGTGCTCGATCCCGACGCGGTCGCGACCGCGGCCGTGGGGGCCGCTGTCGTGGCGATCGTCATGGTCCAGAACGAGGTCGGCACCGTGCAGCCGATCGCGCACATCGTGGGCGCGGTTCGCCGCGCGAACCCCGACTGCCACATCCACGTCGACGCGGCGCAGGCGTTCGGCAAGGTCCCGCTCGACGTCGCCGCGATCGGCGCGGACTCCGTCGCGCTCGCCGGTCACAAGCTGCACGGGCCCAAAGGCGTCGGCGCGCTGTGGCTGCGCAGCGGCGCGCGGGTCGAGCCACTGTGGGTCGGCGGCGGTCAGCAGAAGGGACTTCGTGGTGGAACGCAGGACGCGCCTGGCATCGCGGGCTTCGGCCTCGCGTCGGAGCGCGCCGTCTCGCAGATGCCGCACGCGCGCACGCGCTGGCTCGAGCTCGCCGCGCGCGCGACCAACCTCCTCGACGAGCGCGGCGTGGTGTATCGCAAGCTCGTCCCGGACGTGCGCCGGGCGCCGCACATCCTCGCGCTCGGCATCACGGGGGTTCCCGCGTCCGCGATGCGCACCGTGATGGCAAGCCGCGGCGTGTATCTCTCGACGGGCTCGGCGTGCGCCGAAGGTGCGAGCAAGCCGTCGCCGGTGCTCGTCTCGCTCGGGATGCCCGAAACCGCGGGCATGGTGCGCCTGTCGTTCGGCATCGACACGCAGATGGCCGAGGTCGAGACCGCCACCTCGCTCCTCGCCGACGTGATCGGCGAGCTGAAGAAGTAGACACCCGGCGCGCGAACGCCGCGTCGACAAGAGCGTGTCGCCCTGTCGACGAGGAATCGATGGTAGATCCGATACGTGCGTTCCCTCTCGGTCCTCGCGATGCTCTCGGCGGCGTGTGGACCCAAGGTCCAGCAGAGCTGGATCGAGCGCGAGGCGCCGCTGGGTATCTCGCATGCGGGCGCGGACGAGAGCGGCGGCGCGCCGGCACCCGTCGATGTCTCGAAGGTGGATCTGTCGAACCCCGATGCGCTCGACGAGGCGACCGTGCTCACGGTGCTCGAACGCATCGGTGATGAAGCGCCCGCCGCGGCGCTCGCGCTGCGCGCCGCGCGGCTCGCCCATCACCGCGGTGACGACGGTGAAGCGCGAGCGCTGATCGCACGCGCGGCGAACGCGGCCGACGAACCGAGCCTGCGCGCAGAGCTCGCGGTGCTCGCGAAGGCGGTTGCGGCACCGCCGGTCGTGCCGTCGACGATCGCGGTGCTGTTGCCGTTGTCGGGGCGGTTCGCCGCGATTGGCATCGAGCTGCGCACCGCGATCCTCGGAGCGCAGGCGACTGCGGCGCCGGGGACGACCTGGCTGTTCATCGACACGAAAGGCGACGCGGACGGCGCCGCAGCGGCGGTCGAGCAAGCGTACGAGAAGGGCGCGGTCGGCATCCTCGGGCCCGTCGGGCAACGCGAGGCGCTGGCGGCGGCGCGTGCAGCGTCACTGCGCGGCGTGCCGATCGTGTTGCTCGCACCGGGCGACGGTGCCGACCCGGCGGCGGGCGTGTTCCGTATGGTGGATTCGCCGGCCGACGAGGGCAGGGCGGCGGCGCGCGCGGCGCACGTCGAGGGGTATCCCGCGGTCGGTGTGTTCGCACCGCGCGACGATCTCGGTGCGGAGGCGGCGGACGCGTTCGCGGTCGAGGCGCAGAAGCTCGGCATGACGGTGGCCGCGCGCGGCACGTACGATCCGACGGGCGAGGTCGAGGCCGACGTGAAGGCGTTCCTCGGGCTCGTCCCCGCGCAGAACCCGCGCTTCGCGGCGCATGTGGCGAAGGTCGGCGCGAAGAAGGCGTACACGACGTTTTCGCCCGACGTGCCGTTCTCGCTGCTCTACGTTCCGGACCGCTACGACCGCGCGGCGATCGTCGCGGCGTTTTTGCCGTACTTCGGCGTGGAGCTACGCACGAGCGAGTTTCCGGATCCCGAACGGCTCAAGCGCAAGCACGGCGGGAATCTGCCGCAGGTGGTGCAGCTCGTCGGAAACAGCGGATGGAACCACCCGTCGCTGCCGATCCGCGGCGGGTTGGCGGTGCAGGGGGCGATGATCGTCGACACCTGCACGGCGGCGCGCGATCAAGCGCACGACGCGGCGCTGCTCGTCGCGGCTGCACGTAAGGACGCGGCGAGCTCGGTCGATCCTCGAGTCGCGCTACGAGAGCGCATCGCTCGCGCGAAAATCGACGACGGGGCGTGTGGCCCCGCGTCGATGGATGTGGATGGAGAGCTCCACCGAGAGCCGAACGTGCTCGAGGTCGCCGGCGATCAGTTAATCCCTGCACCCTAACCCCTGGGTTCTGTTGTGTCGATCCGACCAACCGAATCCCCTGGGGGTAAGGAATCGAGGGCGCGGGATCGACTCGCTCGGCACGCGAGCGCGGCGACTACTTCTTGTTCTGGCGCGGCAGGCTCATGATGAGCCCGCGCGCGATTCCGCCGATGAGGCCGCCGACGAAGCCGCATGCGGCTCCGAGGGGGATCGTGAGGTCGCCGGTGACGATCGCGTAGACCGTTCCTGCGACCGCGCCGACGATGCTCGTGATCGCAGCGTTCTTCGTGACCTTGTCGAGACCCGTCGTGGGTTGTACGTGTGTGTTGATCATGACGTGGTTCTCGAGTTAGCGGCGGAACTCGTTGACGACGCCGCGTCCGAGGCCCCAGAGCCCGCCGACCGCCGCACCGACCGCGCCACCCGTCGTGGCACCGGCGACCGCGCCGCCTGCTGCACCCGGGATCGCCCCGACGCCGCCGGCGGCCGCGCCACCGACGCCACCGACCACCGCTCCGCCCACGCCACCGACCGCCGCACCGACGCCCGCACCATTTTGTGCGCTGCTGCCGACGGAGTTCATCACGCGACCTGCGCGATCCCAGAAGCCGTTGCCATCGCCGGCACCACCGGTGATCTGCGAGAGGTCGTCGAGCGAGAGGGTCGAGAAGCTGGACGTTTCGATGTTCTGCATGGTCGTGTCTCCTGAACGCGTGAGCGCGGATCGCGAAGATGCGCGCGAGGGTTTAGATCGGTTCGTCGTGAGGGCCCCCC
>JBJXGN010000021.1:0-63363 GCA_046160585.1 Kofleriaceae bacterium | reverse complement strand
CACCATCATCGCGGAGTCCGGGAGCCAGATGGTCGTCGTCGTCGCGACGTGGGACGACGGCGCGAGCAAGTACAAGTCGTGCGACGCGACGCTCGACAAGCAGTGGTTCGAAGCGGCGCCGGCGTTCGAGAAGGCCTGCCAAGTCGTCAACATCAGCGGTGACTGAGCTAATCGTTCCCGATAAGGGCTAGATCAGCGGCTAGGCGCGGCGCTGACCTCGACACGAGCGGTTTGCTGGGGATCGTGAGGACCGTCGTACGTCGTAACAGCGACGTCGTCGTACGCGATCTCGATCGCCTCGGCGGGCCCCCGCGACGCGATGAGGCCAACGAGTAGGCGAGGCGCGGGCGCCGTCTGCAGTGCAGCGGGGATCGGAGCCTTCGCCGCAAGCCCGTCGACGAACACGATCACTTCGCCGCGGCCATCCGGCGTGGTTGGGTAGTTGTGGACGAGGAGCTTGACGGTCTTCCAGGCGCCGACCGCGAACGGCGTGCCGAGCACCGATTTCGCGGGTGTCTTGCCCTCGTACACGACGAGCTGCGTGCCGGATCGACGGCGTGAGAGATTGATCGCGCCGGCGGGACCGAAGTTGAGCGAGAAGAGCATCGCGACGGCCGTGTCGTCGGCGAACAGCTCCGTCGCGATCCTCATGCGAAACGTCACCACGGCATAGCGAATGGGCTGCGGTATCTCCGCGAACAAGGTCGCAGAGGCCTTGTTCCCAGCAGCGACGAGCGGTGGTGCGGCGACGACGAGCATCCCGTCGCGATGGCGAATGGTACCGCCGCCGAGCTCTCCCGGATCTGGGGTCTTGCCCGCGTTGCCGAAGCCGGTGCGAAAGTCGCCGCCGCGATCGAAGTCGGTGCAAAAGACCGGGCGCGGCCACTGAACGTCGCAGAACTTCGCCGACGGCTGTGCGCCTAGGTCCGTGTCGCCGTGTTCGTCGCCCCGCGAGACTGCGAGACCGAGGGTGGCGGCGATCACCGCGAACGCGATCACCGCCGCGATACCTCGTCTCGTCGATCGTGTATGGGGTGCGGTCGAGGCGGCAGCGACGCGCCGTACGATGGTGACCGTGCGTGGCGCTCCGGCGGCGGCGATCACAGCTTCGCGAAATGCGGCGACCGAGGATGCCCGTTGCGCCGCGTTCGACGCGAGTGCAGAACGGAGCACGTTCCACAGTGCGGGCGGAAGATCGCGCGGTGCAGGGTCGAGACGAGCAGAAACATCCTCGACCTCGGCCCAGGGCAACGTGCCGGCGAGCATCTCGTAGAGCGTGACTGCGAGCTCGTAAATGTCGCTGCGGGCGCTCGCGCGGGCTTGAAAGAAACGCTCCGGGGCCATGTACGCCGGCGTGCCCCGAACGCGGCCATCGCGGGTTGTCGTCGACGGTTCAGCGTCGACATCCTTGGCGATGCCAAAGTCGAGCAACACGACTCGGCCGTTGGAGGCGAGGAAGACGTTGTCGGGCTTGAGGTCGCGGTGCACGACGCCTGCCGCGTGTAACGCGGCCATCGCGTCTGCGAGTTGATCGAAGATCGCGATCGCCTCTGACGTATTCATCCGCCCGCGCGCGAGCCGGGCGGCGAGCGTGTCGCCGTCCAGGCGAGGCATGACGAGGTACGGGCGACCGTCGTCGAGCTGGCCGCTCGCGAAGATCGGAACGATGCCCGGATGCGCGAGCCGCTGGAGAAGTGCGGCCTCGTCTAGGAATCGCTTCACTTCGCCGAGCGTCAGCGCGAGATCCGCGCGAAGAACCTTGATGGCGACGGCGCGGTCGTCACTCGCTCGGCTTGCCCCGTACACCGTGCCGCTCCCGCCTTCGCCGAGTACGCGGCCGACGCGATATCCAGAAATCTCGAGCTCGCTAGTGCGAGCGATTGGCGTCACGGCGTTACCGGCAGGTTATCTGGATTGCTATCAACGATCGCTGGAAGCGTCCGCCACGGAGCGGGGGGAAACGAGAGATTCGGATCGTAGCTGTAGTTGTGTGTGCCAGCGCCGTAGTCACACACCGCGCCGACAACACAAAAACTTGCGTACGTATTCAAGATCGCGTCGCTGATCACGTTCGCGTTTCGTGCGTGCCAGGAAATTCGACGGGCCTCCCACGACCGACCCACCTGGTTGACTCCGTTGGGCCACGCACCAAACCCGACGGTCACCGTCGACAGTAGATAGACCTCCGGATCGTGGATGTAGATGTGATCGGTCCCTTCGTCGTTGAGTTGCTGGAACGAGTCGTTGAGCTCCATCCCGTTAGCGGTGAGGGTGGCCTCTCGTAACCACAAGCCGCCCTTCACAAGGACGTAGTCGACGAGCTCGTCGTTCATTCGAACGAGCTTGTGCATCGACACACGTGCTGTGTTGTCGACAATTAAATAGTTGTGCCCACCGCTGATGCGAAATGCATAAGAACCAAAGTTTCCGGCCGTAACGATGTTGTTGTTCGCGAACAAGACATGATGTGCACCGCCTCCGATGAAGCCGGCGCCGCTAGTGTTTCCCCCTCCATCCGGCAAGGTCGCGACCATTCGCAAGATGGAATTCACGAACGCGAAGCGTGCGATCGGTGGAGCCGACGAGCTTCCGTTGAAGATGATTCCGGTTCCCGACCGTTGCGCAGGTGGCACCACGGCGTTGTTCACGATCACGCCATCGAACACGATGTCTGTGCTGCCCGGGTCCACCATGATGAGCCCGATCTGGCCCCCACGTACTCGAACTCTTTGCACAGGGGCTATCGTTGGACCGGGTAGGTGACCCACGTAGATCATCGCGATGACGACATTCGCCGCGAGCTCGATGTCGCAATCAAGGACGTTGCCAAGATCAACTGTACCGAGGCGACCAACGGAATCGGGCACGCTGACGCTCGTGCCCGGCGTTTGACACGCGGCGAGCAGGTTTGTGACGGCTTGTTGCCCGGTGCCCGAGACTGTCACTTGGCGCGTCGTCGTGGGCAAGACCGGTACTTGGTACGGTCCGATGGAACCACCACCAAGACCGGGTAGCTGATCGAGGTCCAGTGCCGGATATAGGGGGTGTGGCCGCGTAACAGGACTGTCGATCCCTCCATCACCAGCCGGAGCGCCGATATCCATGGCATCTAGGTGCCCACTCGTGGAGGAGTCACAAGCTACTGCAACACTGAACGAGAATGCCACTGCAATAATAACAAGGGTGTTGTATTTCATATAGATTACCGATTTGACAACGCGAGTACAATCACTCGATCGTGTGGCTCGTGATGTGGACACCATTGATGTCGCTCGACACCGCAAGAACGTTCGCGGCTATCGGGCTCCCGGTTGCCGGATCGATCGTGTAAAGCGTACGCCCCAGGACGGGATCTGTATCCACGCCGTAGAGGCGCGCTGCAAGACACGCGAGAGTGTCGATGTCGATCGGAGTCGAGCCGATGGTGCCTCGCAGTGTTGCGGTTCCTGTCACCGGGTTGATCGCGTACAGCTTCTCACCTCGCGGACCGCTCGCTTCGCGGGACGTGATGTACAGCTGACCGTCACATGACTCGAGTGACTCGGCCTGCGTGCCTAGTTGCAGCGTCAGTGGTGACCCTAGGGCGCCAGAGCCGGGGGCGATGGTGCGAAGGCTGCCGTTGAAGATTCCGTACAACGTGCCCTCCCACGCACCAAACCCCCGCCCGTTTACGTGCATGTCACCTGCGAGCTGTGTGGTCCCCGAAATCGAGCCAGACTCCAGATCGATCGTCACCAAGACATCCGCCGTACGATCGATCGCGTACCCGACCGTGGGAGTCGTGCCGGCGAGCTCCCACAGAACGCCCGCGTAGGCGAGTACGCTGGTGGTCTGGACCGCTAGGGTGATCGGATCCACACGGGTCAACCGGTTGACGGCTCCATCGTGGGTGAGCACCCACAGCGCAGGTGGTGGTGTGGAGGAGGCATCGATCGCTGGTGAGGGCATCGTCGAGTCGAGCGATTCGCTTGCATCGGCCCCAGCGGCGTCCGGCTGCTCGAACGGTTCGGACGCGCCCGAGGCGCATGCAGCGATCGCTGTAAGGAAGACTGCGCCGACGGTGGGAGCTAGGCGGGAAATCTCGCACGGGGTCTTCATCGAGGGGGCTTCGTATCGGATTCGACCTTCGCGGAGGCGCCAATCCCTTTCGCTCAGGCGCCATCACCGCGGTGACGTGCCCGAAACGTCGTGGGCGGTTGACCGACCTCAGCGCGAAACATCGTGGTGAACGCGGCTGCCGAACGGAAACCGACCACACGCGCGATGCTCTCGATCTTCTCATCGGTGCTGACGAGCATTGCCTGTGCGACACGTACACGAGCGCGCGTCACCTCGTTACGAAAGGTGGTTCCAATATCGCCAAGGCTTCGCTGCAGTGACCGGGCGCTTATGTGGAGTTTTCCCGCGATCACCGACAGTGACGGCGACCGGGGTTCGAGAGCAAGGAGCTCGCGTAACTGCCGCAGGAGTGGCGTGGTGTGAGTGAAGAGGTCGAGCTCGTGCTCTACCGCGTCCCGCTCGGGTCCTGGAAAGTCGAGCCACTCGAGGGCCGCATCACGGGACGTGAACATCTCGATCCGACCCTGAAGATGAGGGACGAGCCAGTCGTGAAACATGCCCGAAAACAGGTGGCCTGCGAGTCCCACCGGACGGACCATCGCGAACTGGTTCGTGCGGGAGACGAGATGGTCGATCGTCTTACGGACGAACTCTTCAAACAACACGAACGACGTATGGTCCATCGTCTCGACAGCGCCAACGTCGTAAAGAATGTCGTACCGTTCATCGAGGCCTGCCGAACTCGGCAAGGCCAGAAGGTGATCGACCATCGGGACCTCGGTTGCATCGAGCGATGCGACATGAGCGACGACGAGCCGTTTGCGGGAAGGTGCGCAAAGCAGAAACGTGCGCCCAACGAAGAATGCGCCCGCAGGTGCCTCCACGAAATGGGTCACCGAGGTTGTCCGGGCCAACGTGTGGCGCCGCCTCGTCGCTTGCGCATCGGAGCCTGTCGACGAGCCCGATCTCGTACGCACGTCGCGAGTATTACGTCCGCAGGGTCGATGAGGGCTTCGAAATCGTCCGTATCCTGCGCCGTGTGCTCTTTGTCCGCGAGTACTAGAGAACGGTCTGCCTCGGTGTGAACCTTCAAAGGAGCGGCAGTTCAGACGTGGTCAGTGCTTCCACGCTGGTACGCGGGAGCGTTCGGGGTCAAGCTGCCGGTGATGTCCGAGCCGTTGCACGACCGCGAGCCTGCGCGGGTCCCCCTCGCGAACCAACCCACGCGCGGACACTGGCTCCGCTACGGCGACGGTCAGGGGCTCGGGGCCCGGTTCTGGCTCAAGCGCGATGATCAGACGGGCAGCGAGCTGATGGGCAACAAGGTCCGCAAGCTCGAGTACCTGATGGCCGAGGCGCTCGCGCAGGAGGCGACGCATGTCATCACGTGTGGCGGCGAGCAATCGAACCACGCGCGCGCGACCGCGTTCGCGGCGACGCAGCTCGGCATGAAGAGCGTGCTGATCTTACGCACGGACGATCCGGCGGCACCGCCCTCGCCCACCGGCAACATCCTGCTCGATCGTCTCGCCGGCGCGCACATCGTGTGGATCTCGCGCCCCGCCTGGCGCGAACGCGAGCAGCTCCTCGCCGCCGAGGCCGAGAAGGTGCGCGCCGCCGGTGGCCGGCCGTACATCGTGCCCGAGGGCGGCTCGAACGCGCTGGGCTCGTGGGGCTACATCCGCGCGATGCACGAGCTCGCGCACGATCTCGCGGCGATCGCGTCGCCGTCGAGCCCCGCGACGATCGTGTACGCGTGTGGATCCGGCGGCACGGGCGCGGGCCTCGTCCTCGGCGCGAAGCTGCTGCGCCTCGCCGACCGCGGCATCCGCGTCGCGGGTGTGAACGTCTGCGACGATCGCGCGTACTTCCTGGCGGCGATCGGCAAGATCTGCGCGGAAGCGGAGGCACGGTGGCAGCTCCGCGCAAACATCACGGAGGCGGACATCGACATCGTCGACGGTCACGTCGGTCTCGGCTACGCGAAGTCGCGGCCCGAGGAGCTCGTGACGATCCGCGACGTCGCGCGTAGCGACGGTGTCGTCTTCGATCCCGTCTACACCGGCAAGGCATTCCACGGTGTCGTCACCGAGCTCCGCCAAAACCCAGATCGATTCGGCTCGACGATCGCGTTCGTTCACACGGGCGGGATGTTCGGGCTCTTCGGCCCCAATGCAATAAGTGAGGTCCTATGAAGCGCGCGCTGGTGTCTTTGGCGATCGTCGCCGCTCTGTCCGGGACCGCGTTCGCGGAGAAGTCCTTGCGCACGGCGCGCCTGCTGTCCGGCGTCGGCACGGGCGCGTCGAGCGTCGTGTTCGTATCGGCGTTCTTCGTCGGCGAGAAGAATGGCGACGTCAACATGCCACTGCTCTATGCGGGCCTCGGCTCCGGCGTGATCACGCCATCCCTCGGCGAGATGTACGTCGGCAGGTACGTGACGTTCGGCATGGGCCTGCGCGTCGCGGCAGGCCTACTCGCGACTTATGGCGTCCTAGGCCACGACCAGGAAGTGCGATGCAACAACACGGTCGAGTTCCAGACGTGCCGATCCCTGAGCCAGACCTCGTACATCCTCGTCGGTCTCGCCGGCATCATGTTCGTCGGCGGTGCTGCGTGGGACATCCAGGCGTTGCCCGATCACGTCGAGGAGCACAACCGGGAAAACGCCGGATTCGCGCTGACACCGACGCTGCTGCCGACGAGCGGAGGCGACCCTGCCTTCGGTCTCGCGGCGATCGGCACGTTCTGACAGACACGCCGCACGGCCGGGCCTCGACGTCTCTCCAAGAGTGATCCGCCGGAAAGAATGACTACGGCGCGTCGCGTGTTACTGCTCATGTAGTGCGTGTTCTGGTCGCGTTCGCAGTCGTGGCGGCCCTCGTCGGGTCCGCGGCGGCGAAGGTGTGGCCTGTGCCTGCGATGGGCGACTCCACGAGCGGGGGCCCCGAGATCGTATTCACGTTCGACGATGGTCCGAATCCGACGCTGACGCCGAAGGTGCTCGACATCCTGAAAAAGCACGACGTGAAGGCGATCTTCTTCCTCGTCGGCGAGATGGTCGATACCAAGAACAAGAACGTCCCGAAGATCCTTCGGCGCATGATCGCGGAAGGCCATGTCCTCGCGAACCACACGATGACGCACAAGGATCTGTGCCGTGTCGCCGAGGAGAAGGGCGCCTCGGAGATCGACCTCGGACGCGAAGCGATCGTGAAGATCACCGGCGTGCACCCACTGTGGTTCCGGGCGCCGTTCGGCGTGCGCTGCGAGCGCATCGAGGGGTTGCTCGACGCGCGCGGCATCCAACACATGCACTGGGACCTCGATCCGCAGGAGTGGAAGCACGGGGACAAGGCGAAGGTCGTGGACTACGTGACCGGCCAGCTCGCGCGCGCAAAGGGACGCAACGTGCTCCTCTTGCACGACATCCACGCGGTGACCGTGCAGGCGTTGCCGGAGATCCTCGCCTGGATCAGCGCAGAGAACGAGCGGCGGAAGAAGACCGACAAGAAGCCGATCCGCATCGTGCAGGCTCCCACACTCGCCCGCGAGACGTTCTCGCCGGGCCTCGAAGCGTGGGCGCGCGAGACGCTCGGCAAAGTTGGCGACGTGCGCAAGGACCTCGCGCGCGTGCTTCCCTGAGGCCCTGCGTGCATCTCTCGCGAGGACGCGTAGCACTTCTCGCGTAGTATCGAACGGGTGAGGATCGCCCTGCCGCTGGTGCTCGTCGTCGCCTGCGCCGACGATGGAGGTACACCCGCAGTTGATGCCGACGTCGATGCCGCGGACGTCGACGCGGGGACGCCATCGATCGAGGGCACGCCGGTGAGCTCGTTCGAGACCACCTCGTGCTCGACGAGCGACGTCCTCGCGCTGAGTGTGCAGATCGCGCAGGAGGTCGACTGCATCCAGCCGGGGCAACTCGTACGGTTCGAGGAGTCTCCGCGGATCGTGTTCGCCGGCGGCGCCGTTCTCCCGTACGTGTCGGAGAGCGCGCGTGCGAGTCTCTACGCGGCCGTCGAGGCAGGCGGCATGGTGCAGCTCCAGGTGACGTCCGCGTTCCGGACGGTCGTGCAGCAGTACCTGTTGCGCCGCTGGTTCGAGCTCTCGCGTTGCGGCATCACCGCGGCGGCCCAGCCCGGTAGCTCCAACCACGAGAGTGGCCGGGCGCTCGACGTGTCGAACTACGGCTCGTGGATCTCGACCATGGTCGCGAACGGCTGGTCGCACGACATCCCCGGCGACCCGGTGCACTTCGAGCACCTCGCGTCGCCCGACATCCGCGGCGCCGACGTGCTTGCGTTCCAGCGGCTGTGGAACAAGAACGCGCCCGGCGACCCGATCGCCGAGGACGGCGACTATGGGCCCGCGACCGAGGCGCGCGTGAAGCTCGCGCCGGCGGAGGGCTTCGGTATCGGCGCGTCGTGCGCGTCGTCGATGCGCGCGGTCATCTCGAGCGTCGCCAACGCACCGACAGAGCTCGCCGAGTGACTATTGGATCGTGATGATCTGCTCGGTCCACTGCGCGATGTGGTTGCCCTGCGCGAGGTTCTGAAACGGCAGGCGAATGGCGGGGCCTGACGACGGCATGCCCATCGCGGCGCGCTCGGGATAGAACGGCGCGAGCCAGAGCTGCGGGACCTGACCCGGGAAGTTCGAGCGCACACCGAACGCGCGGCGGGACGCGACCGTGAACCAGATAACCTTCTCGCTCGTCGACACGCTGGTCGGCTCCATCGTGATGAACGGCGTCCACTTCGGCCACGAGTTGTAGGTACCCGCGACCTCCGCCTCGATGAGGCGGAGCGGCGTGCCCGTTCCGTCAGCCTTCGTGACCCACATCTGCGCGTTCGGGTTGTCGTAGCTGTTTCCGCCCGTGGCCTGGTTGTAGAGCACCCACTCGTTGTCGGGCGAGAACGCGGGGTAATACGGGTACGTCGTGCCCGACGGCTCGACGAGCGGGCGCGGTGCGCCAACGGTCTTGTTCGTCGTGTCGTACTCGAACACGAGCAGGCGGCTCGCGTTGGCCCACACCTCACTGCTCGTGCCGCCGACCTGCGTCGCGACGATGAAGCGCCCGTTCGAGCTGACGTCGGGATGCGAGATGCGCGCGGCGGTGTAGAGCGGCGTGCGGACCTGCGTCTGGAGATCGGTGCGATGGAGGCCGGCCTCGTTGGTGGTGAACATGTCCGTGTTGCTCGGGTGGATCGCCGCGAAGTTCCACTGCTGCGTGTTGTCGGTGAGCTGCTTTGTCAGCGTCGCGACGGAGATCGAGTTGCCGTAGTTCAGGTTGCCGCCGGACTGGCGATACGCGACGACGCTGCCGTCACGCGAGACCGCGTGACATCCGACGCAACCCGTCTGCCCGGCTTGCGGATAGAACTGCTCGGCGGGCACCGACGGCGTAGCCATGTCGTAGCGAAAGATGAACGCGGTCGAGCCGTTGGTCGTGTTCCACCAGTAGACGCCGCCCTTCACTTCCTCGGCGGCGATACGCACCGTCTGGGAGCCCTCGATGAACGTCGCCGGCGATCCCGTGTGCAAACCACGAACGCGGATCGTGAGGTCCACACCACGCGCTCCAGACGACAGCGACTTCCAGTACTGGTCGGCGAGCGTCGTCCACGTGGCCGCGCCCATCGAGTTCAGGTACGTCTTCAGCGTGACGTAGCCGCCGCTCATGGTGAGCTCGTAGCGATCTTTCGCGGCGTCGCGCCAGTGGAAATCCATCTCGCCAATGTTGGGCGGAATCATCGCGCCGGCCGGCGGATACGCGAGCTGGATCGTTCCGCTCGAGTCGAGCGTCGCGGCGCCGAACAAGCCGGCGGTCGACGGATCCGCGGTGCCCGTCACGGTTCTCTCGACGAACACCTCGAAGTCACCCATACCGAGCATGTCCGGAATCGTCGCGAGGACTTGCCCCGGACCGGCCATGTCGCCCGTCGGGGTGAGCGTGCCACCGGTGACCGAGCCGAGCTGCGCGGGGACGACCTCGAACGTCGCCTCATCGGTCACGTCCTCGCGGTTGCCGAGGTCATCGATGATGATCGCGCGAACCACGGAGGTATCGGCCGTGCCGTCGTTCCAGCGCAACTGCGGGGTCTCGACGACGACCATCAGGCGAGCCGTCGGATCCGGCATGTCATCGCCGCCTCCCCCATCGCCACGATCACCACAGCCGACGACAAACGCACCGGCGAGCAACAGTCCGAGCAAACGAACGCGCATGCGCGCGTGCACGAGCAAGCAGCATGCCTGTTGGATCTGGGTGCGATCATTCGCTACCCGACCGTCGACGACGGGTAGCCGGCAGTGGAGACAAATGTCCATAGGTTCCGTTGGCCTCGGCGTGTTTGTCGTACACCGCCGACGATCACGCACCAGGACCGTAGCGAACGGTCTCCGCGATCACGTCGAGGAGCCCGCCGCGAACGAGCGATATATATCCGAGCGCGAGCGCCGCCAGCGCCGCCGCCACCGCGTGAATGATCGCGCGCGCACGAACCGGACGACCCGTGCCGCGGACGAGATCGAGGGTGGCGCCCGATACCCAGGTGAGCGCCACCGTACCCGCCGTCAACGCGGCGACCGACTGTGCGATCGGCATGTTCTGCGCGTACGCGATCGTAACGAGAAGTGCGCCGAACGGAGCGAGGAACAGCACCTCGACCGGCGGCCGTAGGGATGGCGCACGGCGAGCGCGCGCGATCGCTTGGGCGAGCGATGCGAGGAGCGCCGCGGCGCCGGCGAGCAAGGCGATCCACGCAGCGAAGTAGAGACGCGCGCGAAACTTTCCGCGCGCGATGGCGACGAGCAGATCATCACGCAGCACGGGATCGGATGGCTCCACGAGCGGGAGATCACCCGCGAGCTTCGTGGCGAGGTCCCACTCGCCCGCGTCGATCGCGTTGCCCGCACCGCCGCGGATCGCGATGGTCGCCTGCGGCGTCGACGGCCAGCGCTGGACCACGTTCGCGAACGCGATCTGCGCGCGGGCGTGTCGTCCCGTGCGGCGCAACATCTCCGCGAGGAACAGCGCCGCATCGACCGCGCCGGGCCACGGCTCGTTCGCGAGTGCAGTCGCCTCCTGCACGACGACCTCCGGCGCCTTCGTCTCGGTGGTGGCGATCAGCTCGGCGAGTCGCTTCGCGCGCGCCGCGTGCTCGCCGCTCGCGCCGACCTCCGCGCGAATCGCAGCCGCTCGTCGAGATGCTGCGATCGCGACGCGTGCGTCGGGCATCTCGCGCGTGATCCGATCGTAGAGCACGAGAGCGCGCGCGGGATCGTGCAACCGGTCCTCGCACGCACGCGCGGCGGCGAACAGCTCGTCGGCGAGCTCCGGCGAGGCGGGTGCCCTTTCGATCGCACCGATCGCGCTCGACAGCGCGACCGGATCGTCGGTGCCGAGCGCGTCGACGAGTGGATCCGCGATCGCGCTCGCGACGATCGCTACCAACAGCGCGACCACGATCGTCGAGCGAGCTCGACAGGTCGTGATGCGGCGCCGGCGGTTCACGAACCGATCGTAGCGCGTATTCAGCCGGTCTTCGGTGTCGCGGTCACGACGACGCGCTCGCGCTTGCTGACGACGACGCCGCCCGGTCTCTCGATCGTCACGGCGAACAGGACCGGCTCGTCGACGGAGAGCTTCGCGGCGATCGGGATGATCACTTCGCCCGTCGCAGAGATGTCGAACACGCCGCCGTCGACCGGCGTCTCCTGCGGGCGGTTCTTGTCGAAGATCCACAGCTGGTACTGCAGCTTCGTCGGATCGTTCGTCGCGAGGCCCGTGAAGCGCATGAAGCCCTTCTGCGCGGTCTTGGACCACACGATGTCGCCCTTCGCGCCGGTCGCGTTCGGATCTTTCGTCGCGGTCCACTCGAGCGTCGTGAGATCGGTCGCCGACGCGAGGAGCTCGCTGCGTTCTTCGGCGCTGGTCTTGGCCTTCGGTGGCGGGGTCGGGATTTCTTTCGTGACGATCTCTTTGACGATCTCCGGCGGGCGCTGCGTGACGTAGATGATCGCGGCCGCGGCAGCGGCCATGCCGAACACGCCGATCGCAGCGGCGAGGCGCGTACGCCGGCGAAACTTCGCCGCGTCGATCGGGATCACGCCCGGCGCGGGACGCTCGGTCATTGTGAGCTTCGGCGGTGGAGGCTCGACGAGCGGGGTTGGCACGTGCGGCTCGACGGTGGTCGGCGGCAGCACGCTCGACTCGACCGCGGGGCGCTGGCCCGTGACGATCGGGCGCGGCGGCATGAAGCCGGCGAGCGTCTGCGGGATCGGTGGCACGGACATCACCGTCGTGTCGGAGGTCTCGGTGTAGAGCGGGACGTTCGCGGCGACAAGGATCTTGTCGGCGACACCGATCGGCATTTCCTCGATGCGAAGCGTCGCGATGTCGATCGCGGCGGCGGCGAGGTCGAAGCCGATGTCGTGGTCGGCGCCGAGCGCGTCGAGCTCGGCGGCTTCCTGCGGATCGAGCCCCGTGGTCGCGCGCTGCATCAGCAGCTCTTGCGCCCGGAACATCTCCATCTCTGACAGCTCGCGCCTCACGGATTGCCCCCCTGATCTACGCCTCCGAGCGCTGCTCGGATCGATAAAAGTCCACGTCGTGCATGGGCCTTGACGGTCCCGAGGGGCATGCCCGTCTGCTCGGCGATCTCGCCATGCGACAGGCCAGCCACCGTCGAGAGAACGAGCACTTGCCGCTGCTCGGGGCGAAGCTGGTCGAGGGCGCGCGCCGCTTGGTTGGCCTCGGCGCACGTGTCGGCGGAGGTGGTCGGGTTCGGGTCGACCGCGAGCAAGCCATCCGACGAGTCACCCGCGAACGGTGTATCGGCGGTGGGACGGCGCATGCGCATCCGGCGGCGATCGATCAGCCGGCGCCGGGCGATCATCGCGACGAACGCCGGCTCGGAGGCGATCGCAGGATCGAACCGAGCGGCGCTCTTCCAGAGGTCGAGGAAGATCTCCTGGACCGCATCTTCGGCGTCGGCGGCTTCGAAGCGTCGCGCGATCGACCACACGAGGTTGCCGTAGCGCGCGAGACACTCGCGGATCGCAACGGCATCACCCGCCGCGACGCGTCCCAGAACGGGAGGCGGGCCGGGCGGGTGCTTCGCAGCGGGCTGCATGTGGTACGCGGACGGTATCATCGTGGACGACGGGTTCAGGGAGCAGCGGTGCACTGCGTGAGCAAACCGTTCGCGGGCGCCGAGTCGGCGCAGAGCAGGACACGGAGCGGGTTGTTCGGCGCGCCCGACTTTCCGCCGATCGCGTACGCCGAGTAGATCGTGCCGGAGCCGGAGCTCACACCGGGGACGACGAGCGCATCGGTCGTCGCGTTTGCGAGGCGCGCGGTGATCGAGTTGGTGAACGGGTCGGTCGTGACGAAGCCGTTGTTGCCGGTCTGGCCGAACTGAACGTTCGCGAAGACGCGCTGGAACGCGTGCGCGACACCGAGGCCGACGTCGACAGCGGGTGTGCCCGGCGACGCGTGGAAGAAGCGCAGCTTGGTCTTGCCCGCGAGCGTCGTCGTCTCGTCGGGGAGGATCTGGAGGCGGAAGGTCGGGTTCTGCGCGGCGGGGCCCTGCGGATCGATGACGCCGATCGCGGCGACGGTCGCGGTCAGGCCGGCCGACGTGATGACGTTCTTCGTGTCGGGCACCGCGCCCACCCCGCAACCGGTAGACGTCGCGCCGATCACGCGAACGTCGTACGCGGCGACGGGGAGCGAGACGTACGTCGTGATCTGCGAATACACGAGGCCCGTCGCGCCGAGCTCGCGAAGAATCGGTCCTTTCCACGCCGTGGTGCCGGCGGCCGCGAGGCACACGTCGACGATCGGCGCATCGGGAGAGAGGTGGGCGATGCGCAAGCGAGCGCGCTCGGGTGCGCTGCCGGCCTTGTTGCAGTTCGAGAGGAGACCGTTCGCCTCCGCGTTGTCGATGCAGAGGAGCACGTCGAGCGGTGACAGCGCGTTGCCTGCAGTGCCGATCGCGAACGCGGTGACGATCGCGCCGGCCGGAACCATCACCGGCTTGATCGAGATCGCGTCCTGACCGCTGACGATGTCGCGCGCCGTGATCTCGCCGTCGGCGATCGGCGCGACCTCGAAGTACCCGTTGTTCGCCTGCGTGGTGGAGCCGAACTGCACGTTGTCGATAAACGGATCGAACACGACGCCACCGCCGAAGCCGACGGCGACACCCGCGGTGCCCGGCGCGGCGTGAATGACGCGGAGCTTCGCTTTGCCGAAGGTGACGTCGGTATCGTCGATGAACGCGGCGAGACGGAAGGGCTGCGACGTCGTCGCGTCGAGGCGACCGATCGCGGAGATCGTCGCACTCGCGCCTTCGGGGAGCACTGGTAGATCCGTGATGTCGGCGAGGCCACCGACCGCTTGGTCGCAGTTCGCCGCGCCCGGCGCGACGATGCGCACGTCGTACTGGATCGCCTCGACGTCGAGGTACTTCGTGACGTTGCCGTACGCGAGACCCGATGTGGCACCCGCACCCGCGAGCACGGGGCCCGTGAAGTCCGTCGTGCCGTGCGGCGCGATGCAAACGTCGACCGCGGGCGCATCCGGTGACAGGTGTGCGATGCGCAGGCGCGCGGTGGACGTGGGGCCGAGGACCTCCGCGCAACCCAGAACCGACAAGGACGCGGCAAGACCAAGCGAGAGATTCTTCATCAGGCTCCTCCCGAGCGATGTGCTCGTGAGAAGCCATTCGCCGGCTACGACCGGGCGGATGCAACGGACGGAAGATTTTCGCGAAACCTTCTAAGTAGGCGGATCCGAGGCGGGAGGAGGCTTGATCGACCGCCAGCGCAACAGGGCGCCCAGGATCGGCGTCGCCATCGCCAGCGCGGTCGCCCCGACGAGCAGGAACGTGACGTCCACGCCCAGGCTCGAGGAGTTGGGGTTCATGCCCCATTTGATCGCGAGAATCCGGCCGCGCTTCACTCCTACATCATACCCCTCCACGGGTCTGGGAGTTGGCCGAGTCGCAGAAGCATGTCGATGCCGATCCGACGCTCGCAGGTCATCCTGCGCATGCCCGTCGACAACGTGGTCGCCCAGATGATCGCGCACGACGGCACGAAGGCCGACGTGATGCTCTTCATCCCTCCGACGGAGGACATCGGCCAGGTACTCGGTCACGGGGCTGGTTTCCTGCCGATGGTAAAGGGCGGAAAGATGTGCATCGTCGCGCGCGACACGATCGCGTGCTTCGGCGTGCCGGCAATTCCGGTGATCCCGCACGAGGATGACCTCCCCGTCGAGAAGCAGGCCGTCACGGTCACGATGCGTAGCGGCGCCACGATCGAAGGCGAGCTCTTTCTGACCGGGTTCGGCACGGAGCGCACGACGGACTTCATGAACGAAGCCGAGGTGGTGTTCCGCGTGCACGGCACCGCGACGACGTTCTACGTCAGCAAGTCGCATGTCGCGCAGGTCGAGGAGAAGTGATGCTATCGATCCCGACGCTCCTTCGGTTCGCGGTGCAGAGCAAGGCTTCGGACGTTCACCTCTCCGCGGGCGAGCCGCCGATGCTGCGCATCCACGGCGAGATCCATCGCGTGGACGTTCCGCCGCTGACGTCCGAGGAGACGCACCGCCTGATCTTCGACGTGATGACAGACGCGCAACGCCGCACCTTCCAGGACAAGCTCGAGGCGGACTTCGCGTTCGCACTCGACGCGGAGCTACGCTTCCGCGTGAACGCGTTCGTGCAGAACCGCGGCGAGGGCGCCGTATTCCGCACCATCCCGACGAAGATCCCGCGGTTCGAGGACCTCGGTCTGCCGCGCGTGTTGCGCGACCTTTGTGATGAAGAGAAGGGCCTCGTGCTCGTCACGGGCCCGACCGGCTCCGGCAAGTCGACCACGCTTGCCGCGATGATCGACTACCTCAACGAGACGATGCCCGGTCACATCCTCACGCTCGAGGATCCGATCGAGTTCGTCCACAAGCCGAAACGTTGTCTCGTCAACCAGCGCGAGGTCGGGGCGAACACGCACTCGTTCACCGCGGCGCTCCGCAGCGCACTCCGCGAGGATCCCGACGTGATCCTGGTCGGCGAGCTCCGTGATCTCGAGACGATCTCGTTAGCGCTCACCGCTGCCGAGACCGGCCACCTCGTCTTCGGCACGGTCCACACGTCGAGCGCGGCGAAGACCGTCGATCGCCTCGTCGACGTATTCCCGCCGGTGCAACAAGCACAAGTGCGCACGATGCTCAGCGAGTCGCTGCTCGGCGTGTGCACGCAGATGCTGATGGCGAAGCAAGGCGGTGGTCGTGCGGCCGCGCTCGAAATCCTCGTCGGGACTCCCGCCGTGCGGAACCTGATCCGCGAGGGCAAGACGCACCAGATCCCGAGCGCGATGCAGGTCGGTGCAAAGGCCGGCATGCAGACGATGGAAGCAGCGGTGATGGAGCTCGTGGGCAAGAACATCGTGAGCGCCGATGAAGCGAAGAGGCGCATGCCCGAGCTCGCGCACCTGTTCGATCGCCAGCCGCCGATGGGGCACCAAGGAGTCGCGCGATGATCCCCGATGGAAACTGGGACCCGACGATCCGCTCACTGCTCGATCACATGTTGAAGGTCGAGGCGTCGGATCTGTATCTGACTTCCAACTCCCCGCCGGTCTTCCGCATCGACGGCGTCGGCTATCCGGCGAAGACCGCGGTCTCCGGCGAGCAGATCGGCAAGATGATCAATACGCTGATGACCGCCGCGCAACGCGACGAGTTCCAGCAGAAGATGGAGATGAACCTCTCGCTGTCCATGGCGGGAGGCGGTCGCTTCCGCGCGAACATGTTCCGCCAGCGTGGCGCGCCGGGCGCGGTGTTCCGCCTCGTGCGCACGCGGATCAAGACGCTCGCGGAGCTCGGCCAACCGTCGATCCTCGGCGACGTCATGCGCAGCAAGCGCGGTCTGGTCCTGCTCGTCGGCGGTACCGGCTCGGGCAAGTCGACGACGCTCGCCGCGATGATCGATCACCGCAACAGCGTCGAGACCGGCCACATCATCACGATCGAAGACCCCGTCGAGTTCATCCACGCTCACAAGAAGTGCATCGTCACGCAGCGCGAGGTCGGCATCGACACGATGTCTTATCGCGACGCGCTCAAGAACACGCTACGCCAGGCGCCCGACGTGATCCTCATCGGCGAGATCCGCGATGTCGAGACGATGGAGTCCGCGATCGCGTTCGCCGAGACCGGCCACCTGTGCGTGTCGACGCTGCACGCGAACAATGCGAACCAGGCGCTCGAGCGCATCCTCAACTTCTTCCCGCCCCTCCGTCAGCAGGAGATCCGCCTGCAGCTGTCACTCAACGTCCGCGCGATCGTCTCGCAGCGCCTCGTCGCCGCGTCCGCCGGCGGTCGTGCGGCCGCGCTCGAGATCATGCTCGACACACCGCGCATCCGCGATCTCATCAAGCGCGGCGAGACCGAAGCGGTCAAGGACGCGATGGAGCAGGGCCATCACGAGGGCTGTCAGACGTTCGACTCCGCATTGTTCGACCTCGTCGTCGCCGACAAGATCGACGACGCCGAGGCGATCAAGTCGGCCGACTCGCCCAACAACCTTCGCATGCGCATCGATCGCCTGCGCCAGTCGGGCGGTGCGACGGAGCTCGAAGTCGAGAAGCAGCTCCGCCTCGCGCCGAAGATGCCGATCCAGCGCCCGAGCTCACCCGGCCCCGCGATGAACCCGGTGCAGGCCGCGGTCAACGCTGCGAACAAGACGGCCGCGACGACGCCGCCACGTACGACGATGGCCGGCGCGACGTTCCGACGCTGAACCGCTTTTTTGGATGCGCTCGACGCTCGGTTCCGACGGGGGTGCTGTCTGCATGAAGGCGTCGAGACACGAGGACGTCGGAGCGTCGAGCGACGTGCAACTGACACGAACCCGACGCCGACCACGACCACGACCAGATTCAAGACAGGGACAGCCCATGGTCGTTTCCGATCGGTCGTTTCCGATCGATGCCATTCGGCAGTGAAGAATCTCCGAGATTCTTAGCAACCGCGGCTTCGCTTGGTTGAGAGGGCCCGCGTGGCCAATTCTTGGGTCCGGATTCCTTGGGTCGATTCTTCGCCGGCAGTCGGCGAAAAATCGTACCTGCCGAGCGAGTTCGGGCCTTCCTCGACGTCACCTGACGACCTACCGGTGATATCCGCGATTCGGATGTCATCGACGAGGGGAATCAGGTGAACGAGCTCATCGAAGCATCACTGCGAGCTCCGACGGTCATCTTCACGATTGGCCTCGGCATCGCGTTGTTCTACTGGGTGTTCGTGCTGCTCGGCGCGCTCGACATCGACGTCCTCGGTGGAGCCGATGCGTCAGGTGCCGCAAAGGGACTTGGCGACGTCGTCACCGGTGGCGCCAAGGGCGGCGCGGAAGCGATCAAAGGCATCAAGGTCGATGTCGATGGAGATGGCGGCGGCGTGTGGAGCGGACTCGGTCTCGGGAAGGTCCCGATGACGATCACGGTCTCGCTGATCCTCCTCGTCGGCTGGTGTGGGTCGTTGTTGACCGCGCACTACGTGTTGCCGGACATGGGGACGGGTCTTCGCTGGGCGATGCTCCCGATCATGCTCGTCGCGGGAATGCTCGTCACGAGCGTGCTCGTCCGTCCGCTCGCGCCGGTGTTCGCGCTCAAAGAGGGCAAGGGGAACCGCGACTACATCGGTCACACGTGCACCGTAAACACCGGCACCGTCGATGAAGGCTTCGGGCAAGCGACGCTGGAAGACGGCGGCACCGTGCTGCAGATTCCGGTGCGCTGCGATGCGGGCAAGCTCGCTCGCGGTGACAAGGCACTGATCATCGACTTCGACGAACGACGAGCTGCGTATGTCGTCGAGCCACAGAACAGCGTGTTACCGGCGACGCCGGACGACCAGGAAGCCTGAACGAGGAGAGCGTTATGGGACAGGACATGGCAATCATTCTGATCGCAGCCGGAGGCGTGGTCCTCCTCGGTATCTTGGTCATGATCGCGCGCACCTGGCAGCAGGTGGATCAGGGCCGCGCGATGATCGTCAACAAGATGGGCACCGAGCCCAGAGTCACGTTCACAGGCGCCATCGTGCTCCCGATCGTGAACAAGGCCGAGGTCATGGACCTGTCGGTGAAGACGATCGACGTCTCGCGCCGAGGGAAAGAGGGTCTGATCTGCGCCGACAACATCCGCGCGGACATCAAGGTCACGTTCTTCGTGCGCGTGAATAAGACGACGGATGACGTGCTTCGCGTCGCGCAGTCGATCGGCTGCATTCGCGCGTCGCAGCAGGCGACGATCGAGGAGCTGTTCGCGGCGAAGTTCTCCGAGGCGCTCAAGACCGTCGGCAAGAAGATGGAGTTCGAGCAGCTGTACACGCAACGCGACGTGTTCAAGGACCAGATCATCTCGGTGATCGGCAAGGACCTGAACGGGTACGTGCTCGACGACTGCGCGATCGACTACCTCGAGCAGACGCCGATCGAGGTGCTCGATCCGAACAACGTGCTCGACTCGCTCGGCATCCGGAAGATCACCGAGATCACCACGAGCGCTGCGATCGCCACCAACCAACTCAAGCAGACCGAGCGCATGGAGCTCGGCAAGCAGAACCTGACCTCCGACGAGGCAGTGTTCCGGTTCGAGCAGCAGCGCGCCGAGGCCGAGGCGAAGAAGAACAAGGAGATCGCGATCGCCAACGCGCGCGAGGAGAACGAAGCGAACCGCTTCCGCCTCGACGAGGAGAAGCGCACGCACGTCGAGCGCCAGCGCGCGGAAGAAGCGATCCAGATGGCGGAACAGGCGAAGCTGCGCGCCGTCCAGGTGTCCGAGCAAGGGCGTATCCGCGAGGTCGAGGTCGAGAAGGTGCGCGTACAGAAGGCGCATGATCTCGAAGAGGTCGGCCGCGCGAAGGAGGTCTCGCTCAACCAGATCGAGATGAACAAGGCCGTCGAGGCCGAGAAGCGTCAGATCGCCGACATCGTCCGCGCCCGCGTGGCGGTCGACAAGACCGTCGCCGTCGAGGAGGAGTCGATCAAGGACCTGCGCACCGACGCGGAGGCGAAACGAAACAAGCACGTGACGATCGTCAACGCGGAGGCCGCCGCCCAGGAAGTGTTCATCAAGGACATCAAGAAGGCGGAGGCCGAGCAGCAAGTCGCGCAGGCGCACGCGAAGAAGCAGCTGATCCTCGCGGACGCCGCGATGGAGGCGAGTGACAAGGAAGCGCGCGCCGCGATTCGCCGCGCCGAGGGTGCGCAGGCGGAGCACGCGGCCGAGGGGCTCGCGGACATTCGCGTGCGCGACGCGGCGGTCGCCGTCACGGACAAGGAAGGTCACATCGTCGCCGAGAACGTTCGTCGCAAGGCGATCGCGGAGGCGACGGGTCGCGAGGCGGAGGCCGCTGCGGTCGAGAAGCTCGGTCTGGCCGAGGCGGTCTCGCTCCGCGAGAAGCTGCTCGCCGAGGTGACAGCCAAGCAGGCCGAGGCCGGGGCGATCGAGAGCCGCATGCTCGCCGAGGCGAAGGGCCTCGCCGAGAAGGCCAAGGCGATGAAGCAGCTCGAGGGCGCGGGCCGCGAGCACGAGGAGTTCCGCCTGCGCCTCGACAACGAGCGCCAGATCGCGCTGAAGGGTCTCGAGGCCAGGGTCGCGATCTCGGAGTCGCAGGCCAAGGTCATGGCCGAGGCGATGGGGAATGCCGACATCAAGATCGTCGGCGGCGACGGCCAGTTCTTCGATCGCTTCGTCAAGGCGGTCAGCCTCGGAACGGGCATCGACGAGGTGGTCGGCGGGAGCAAGATCATCCAGAGCGCGCTCGGCGATCGCTTGAACGGCGGCACCGGTCAGCTGATCGACGACGTGAAGGACATGGTCCGCGCCGTCGGAGTCAGCTCGGAGTCGATCAAGAACCTCACGATCTCCGGCGTGCTCGGCAACCTCATGCTCAGCGCCGACGCGTCGACGCGCGGAAAGCTCGAAGCGCTCCTCGCGAAGGCGCGACAGCTCGGCGTGCATGACGACAAGGTGAGCTGACCGACATGGCGACCCCGAGCGCGACCACCGATGTCGATGCCGCCCTGACCGGCGGCAACTACGAGGTCTTGCGCGCCCGGTTGTCCGCCGCTGGTGCCGAGCTCGCGAAGCGCGCCGACGCGCTGAACGCTCGACGCAAGTCGGTGTTCGGCGCCACCGAGCCACAACTCGTCGCGACGGAGCGCATCCGCACGGAGCACAACTGTGCTCCGGTCGACATGGTCGCGATCGGCGGCTCGCTGCTGCTCGGCTACAACGTGTTCCTCGGGCTCAAGGCCGAGACGAAGCTGGCCGACGTCGTCGCCTTACATCGCTTCGAGACCGGCACCGACGGTGCGCTCGATACGTCCACGCTACCAATGGATGCACTCGGTGGCTTCCTCACGGGTGCGATGGTGGAGCGCGACTTTGCGAACCTCTATCGCTACTACCGCGACGCGCGGCTCATGCAGCTCGTGAAGCGCGACACGCAGCTCCTTGCCGTGTTCCAGGCGGGGGCGACATGGAAGGACATCAAGGTCCTCCGCTGGCGCATCGAGCCGAACGGACGCGTCGACTACGTCGATGATCGCGGCGATCGCGACTACGCGGAGCTGTTCCCGCCGGCGCACGACTTCGAGTGGCGCGAGGTCACGCGCGATCACCAGCGCGCCGGCAAACACCCGCACTACAACATCCTCGACGCGATCTTCGTCGAGTGCGTCCACGGCGACTTCACGATCAAGGTCGAGGACAACACCGAGAGCGGGCGCGGCATCTACCACGAGCCCGTCGACGACGTGAACCAGACACTCGACGACGCGCGCATCTTCTTCGCGCGCATCGGGCCACCGGGTGGGTTGATCCTGCTCAAGGTGTTGCCGTTCCGCGAGACCGCGTGGCGCTACCTCGTGTTCGATCCGCGATCGCGCGCGGTGGTGCGCGCCGATGGCATCGGTCAGGGATGCCGCTCGCTCCCCGAGGATCACGGCGTCGTATTCCCAGGCGGCTACGTGCTCGTGGGCGGCGAGCGCAAGGTGTTCGACGGCGACTACTCCGACTTCGTCCTCGAGCGCGTCCTGAAGTCGCCGAACGGCGAGGACGTGCTCTACGTGTACCAGCGCGGGCGCGACGGGATGTACGTGCTGTTCCCGTACAACCTGATCGAGAAGACGATCGCGGCGGCGATCCAGTGCCACGGCTACTCGCTGTTCCCCGACGGACGCATGGTCGTCATGCGCGCGGTCGCCACCGAGCCCGCGCGCGTGCACCCGATGCAGGTGTGGCAGACGCCGTTCACGTCAGCAGAGTTCGCGGCGACGGCACCCACCGACGGCAGCTACCTCGCAAAGGTCGGCAACGCGGACCTCGTGCGCGGCCTCTCGGATGCGCTGTCGCTGGCGCGGCTCGCGAGCGCCGACAAGCCGACGAAGACGACGTTCGAGGATCTGCTCGCGCTCTCGACGCGCGCCGTCGACGCGTATTACTGGCTCGGCCACGCGGACGCGGGAGATCTGAAGGCGGCGATCGCCGATGTGCGCGGCGCGGCGAAGCTGATCCTCGACGAATACGAGAAGGTCGTCGCGCTCGAAGCCGCGGCAAGGCAAGCGCTCGCCGAGACCGAGGCGCTGGTCGCGGACAAGCTACGTGCAGCGCGGTCCGAGGGGTGGGAGCGCGTCGACCCGTTCCTCGAGACGTTGACGAGCCTGCGCGGCCTGCGCGGCCAGCTGATCTCGAAGAAGGAGATCAGGTTCATCGACACCGCGCGGCTCGTGCAGCTAGAGCAGGACGTCGCCGGCGCCTTCGATCGCGTGACCGCGGACTGCGTCGCGTTGCTCGCGCGCGGCAACGCGTTCGTCGAGCTCGTCGACAAAGCAGACGTGCTCGCCGTGCGCGCGGGCGAGCTTGCGACCGCCGTCGAGCTGAAGCCCGTGCGCGAGCAGATCGATCAGGTCGCGACCGGCCTCGATCTCCTCGGCAACGTCATCGGGTCGCTGAAGATCGACGACACCACGCAACGCACCACGATCCTCGAGAACATCACCGACGCGTTCGGTCGCGTGAACCGGACGCGCGCGACGATCGAGGGCCGCTATCGCGATCTCGCGGCGAAGGAAGGCCGCTCCGAGCTCGCGGCGCAGATCCGCCTGATCACGCAGACCGTCGCGTCGGCGCTCGCGCAGTGCGACACGCCCGAGCGCTGCGATCAGGAGCTGACGCGCCTGCTCGTCCAGCTCGAGGAGCTGGAGGGGCGATTCGCCGATGTCGACGAGCTCACCGCGGAGATCGTGGTGAAGCGCGAGGAGATCGTCGATGCCGTCGGCGCGCGCAAGCAGCTGCTCTCGGCCGAGCGCCAGCGCCGCGCCGCAAATCTGCACAAGGCAGCGGTTCGCATCCTCGACGGCGTGCCGCGCCGCGCAGCGACGCTGACGACGAGCGACGAGGTCAACGCGTACTTCGCCTCGGACGCGATGATCGCGAAGCTCCGCGATCTGATCGCGGAGCTGCAGGCGCTCGGCGACAGCGTGCGCGCCGACGAGCTCGACGCGAAGCTCAAGACCGCGCGCCAAGACGCGCTGCGCGGACAGCGCGATCGCGCGGACCTGTTCGAGGGCGGCGGCGGCGAGGTGATCAAGCTCGGTGCACATCGCTTCGCGGTGAACACGCAGCCGCTCGAGGCGATGATCGTCGCGCACCCCGACGAGTCCGTCGGCGGACTCGCGCTGCACCTGTCGGGTACGGACTTCTACGAGCCGCTGACCGAGCCCGACCTCCTCGCGGCGAAGCACCTGTGGGCACAGGATTTGCCGAGCGAGTCGCCCGAGGTGTACCGCGGCGAGTACCTCGCGGCGTCGGTGCTCCTGGACGCCGACGCGGGTCGCGGCCCGCTGACCACGGCGATGCTCGTCGACGCGCACCGCGCGGACGCGCTCGAAGCGTCGTTGCGCCCGCTCGCCCAGGAGCGCTACGACGAGGGCTACGAGCGCGGCGTGCACGACCACGACGCAGCATTGATCCTCGGCCGGTTGCTCGCGATGCGCGAGACCGCGGGGCTCCTCGCGTATTCGATCTCCGCCCGCGCGCTCGCCCGCGTGTTCTGGGGAACACCGCATGGCTCGCAGGCCCGCTGGCACCGTGCCGCGCAGAGCCACGCACGCCTCGTCGAAGTGCTCGGTGATCGCGGCGGCCGCGCGCAGCTGGCGCGAGAGATCGCCGTCGAGATGCGCGCGCTGCTCGCGAGAGACCCGTCGCTCGTCGCGGCCGGCCTCGACGCCGGTGACGCGGACCTTGCCGCGGCGTACCTCGTACGCGAGTTGTCGGTCGCGTCGCCGGAGCTCGTCGCGAGCGGCCAGGCGCTCGAGATCGTGAAGTCGCTCGAAGGGGAGCTTGATGCGCGGAGTGCACGCGCCGCGTTCGACGAGGATCTGCGCACCCTCGCGGCGACGCCGGGCGCCGCGCTGCTCCTCGCGCGCGCGTGGGTGGACGGCATCGCCGGCAGGAAGCCGGAGCTCGCCGCCGCGGTGCTCGAAGCGGCCGCGCTGCTCGCGATCAAGGGAATCCCCTATCGCGGCTCGAATGCGAACGTCGAGGAGACGTTGACCGGTCTGCTCGGACGGCACCCGCGGATCAAGGACGGTGCGCTGCGCATCCGGCTCGACGAGCTGGTCGCGCGTCTCGATCGATTCCGCACGGACGTGGTCCCCGCGTTCCGCGCGTATCGCGCGCTGCGCGCGGGCATCGTCGAGCGCGAGCGTGCGCGGCTGCGCCTCGGCGAGCTCGTCCCGCGCGTGATGAGCTCGTTCGTTCGCAATCAGCTCATCGACCAGGTCTACCTCCCGCTCTGCGGCGCGAACCTCGCGAAACAGCTCGGCGCGACGGGCACCTCGAAACGCACCGACCAGATGGGCATGCTGCTGCTGGTCTCGCCGCCGGGGTACGGCAAAACGACGCTGATGGAGTACGTCGCCGCACGCCTCGGCCTCGCGTTCGTGAAGGTGAACGGTCCGGCGCTCGGACACGACGTCACGTCCCTCGATCCCGCCGACGCTCCGAACGCGACCGCACGACAGGAGATCGAGAAGGTCAGCTTCGCGCTCGAGATGGGCACGAACGTGATGCTCTACCTCGACGACATCCAGCACACCTCGCCGGAGCTGCTGCAGAAGTTCATCTCCCTGTGCGATGCGCAGCGCAAGATCGAAGGCGTCTGGCGCGGCCGCACGCGCACGTACGATCTGCGCGGCAAGAAGTTCTGCGTCGTGATGGCGGGCAACCCGTACACAGAGAGCGGCGAACAGTTCCGGATCCCCGACATGCTCGCGAACCGCGCCGACGTGTACAACCTCGGCGAGGTGCTCTCGGGCAAGGGCGACGCGTTCTCGCTGTCGTTCCTCGAGAACGCGCTGACCTCAACGCCCGCACTCGCGCCGCTCGCAACGCGCCCGCTCGACGACGTCTACAAGTTGATCCGCATGGCGCAGGGCGAGCCCGTCCCGACGACGGAGCTGTCCCATGGCTACTCGAGTGTCGAGCTCGACGAGATCCTCGGCGTGATGCGGCACCTGTTCGCCGCACGCAAGACGCTGCTCGCGGTCAACGCCGAGTACATCCGTTCGGCCGCGCAGGCGGACGCGTTCCGCACCGAGCCGCCGTTCAAGCTGCAGGGCAGCTACCGCAACATGAACAAGATCGCGGAGAAGATCGTCTCCGCTCTCACGCCCACCGAGGTCGAGCGCCTCGTCGAGGATCACTACCAGTCCGAGTCACAAACGCTCACGACCGCCGCCGAGCAGAACTTGCTCAAGCTCGGCGAGATGCGTGGCACGCTCGAGGGAGAGCGCGCGAAGCGATGGGCCGACATCAAGGTCGAGTTCGTCCGCCAGCGCCGCATGGGCGGAAGCGATGCCGATCCGGTGACCAAGCTCGCGGGCACGATGACCGGCCTCGCGACCGAGCTCGGCGAGCGCCTCGGTGCGATCCACACGACCCTCGGTACGGCGCAGCTCGCGGTCGAGCTACGCTCGCTGCGCGATGCGCTGCAAGCCATCGTCGAGCGGCCGCAGCCCGCACCCGTCGTCGTCGAGCGACACGTCGAGCGGCCGACGGAAGCCAACGGCAACGGCGACAACTGGGACGCCGCCGCGGTCGCCGCGCAGATCCGCCGCATCGAGACCTCGCTCGTTCCCGTGGTCAGCGCTGCGGTCGATCAGCGCGCCGGGGACACGTTGCTCGCGAACAAGATGGTGCAGATCATCGAGCTCCTCGAGCAGCTCGACGCGCGACTCGCCCGTTGAGCGTCACGGTCAGAACCAGCGATAGCAAGCACCGATGGAGAACCCGGCCCACGAGGCATTGGTCCCGATCTCGCCCTCCACGTGCGCGAGCACGCCAAAGCGATGACGGCCGAGCCTCACCACGTCGAGACCTCCCTCGAGTCCGATCGACGCGCCCGTGCTCCACGCGGCCGACGCCAACACTCGCTCGCGAATCGTCCGATCCGCGTTGATCGACAGTAGCAACCCGCCGTAGACGCGATCGTATCCCGTCCCGTGCATGTACACGCCGACGGAGACAATCGTCGCTTCGAGTAGTGCATTGACCGGAACTAACTTGGTTCCGATGTTGTATGTGCCTTCGATCGACGAGATCGACGCACGGAAGCCGAGCGACTTCGTCTCATCGAGTCGAAGTCCCGCGTACGCCGACACGCGGGGACCGCTGATCCCCGTGTACTGGAAGACCTTGCCGGTCGCGTAACCCGCCGATGCACCGAACGAGAATGACCGGCCTCGGCGTTGCATCGTCAGCGCATCCTCGATCTCGGCTGGATAGACGCGCTCCTCGTCGGGAAACACGATCGGCGCATCCTGCGCCGCGAACGGATCCTCGACGTCGCCGAGCACGCGGCGCGGGGTCCGCCCGAGCGCAGCGAACGCCTGGTCGATGTTTGCGGTCGGTCCTCGCATCACGATCGCCGCGCGCGAGAGATCGAGCTCTCCGAGCGCCGTGCTCGCGTCCGCGATCGTCAACGCGTGGACGTCCTGCGCGACCTTCAGATCCGAGAGCGGCTCGCGCCCGAGCGCGATGTCCTCGGTCACGCGCTCGGCAAGCCTCGTTCCCGTGTTCGTAACGTCGGTGAGCTGAGTCAGCACGCGCCTGCGCGCCTCGACGAACGCGCGCGCGGACCGGTCGGCGTCGCCGCGAAGCTGCTCGACGCGCTTCGCGATCAGCGCGATCGCCTCGGTGGTCCGTGGCGCGTCGATCGTGCCGCCGATCTCGTACAGGGCGGAGCGACGGAGCTCGTTATAGTGCGCGGTCAGCTCGTAACTCGCGCCGAGCTGGTGCCGGACATCACGAGCGATCCCCGCGAGCATCTCCGCCGCGACGAGCCGACTCGCGCGTGATCCGACCGTCGACGGCATCGCGATGCGAACGATGGACTGCGACAGATCCTCGTCGACCGCGAGCGAGGCTGGCCGCACGATCGTCGGCGTCGACGCGCGCTGGCGGCGGGTGCCGCTCCAGTCGGCAAACAGGTAGTCGATCCAGCGGTTCGCGACGGCGACATCGAACCGGCCCGCGATGATCAGCGTCGCGTTGTCGGGCGTGTAGTACGCCGCGCGGAACGCCTCTACCGCGCGAATGTCGAGGTCTGGCGCGATGTGCCTCGGCATGCCGGCGACCTGATACGGATGATCCGTTCCGTAGATCGCGGCGCGCCATGCATCCGTTCGCGCTCCCTCGTCGTCAGTCGTCTTCTTCGTCGCGCGCAGCGACTTCACGATCGAGCTCGCACCCTCGTACGTGCCTTCGCGCACGAGGCGGCGCAGACCGGCGAGCATGTAATCGAGGTGCATGTCGAGACCGCTGGTCTCGAACGTCGTGCGATCCGGCCCGGCGTCGGCCACGAGCTGCGAGCCGACCTCTCCCATCGCGAGGACGTCGTTGATATGCCGCATGCTGATCGAGAGCCCATGCGCCGCGACGATGGCCGCGCCGCGCTTCGCGGGCAGCTCGTCCGCCGTTCCCGCCAAGAACACGATCCGCGCGTCGACGACCGGCACGCTCGTCAGCGGCATCAAGATGACGCGCATGCCGTTCGGCAACGAGCGCGTGACCGTTCCGTCGATCGGTCTCGTCGAGAACGGCTCCGACACCGGCTGCTGCGCGAGCGCCGGATCCGTGTCGCGCCGCAGTCCGAGATCGTGAACCGGCGTGCCGCTCGCGAGCCGCGTGGTGCCCCGCGTTTGTTCGCTCGCCTTGAGCACGACGATGTTCGCGTTCGCGTATGCGAAGTGCGTCTTCAGCAGCGAGCGGGCGTCATCATTTGTCATCGTGCGAAGCGCCTGCAGTGTCCCCCCGAGCGCGCGATCCGCCGGCAGTCCGTCGAACACATGTCGTGCAAGGGTCTCGTCGCGTGCGCCGCGATCGTCGAGAGCCACGAACTGCCCGTGGATGGCCTTCTGCTGCGTCAAGTTGAATGCGAGGCGCCCCCACTGGCCGCGCTGCTGGAACCACAGCGGCGCGCGCTCGAGCGCATCCTCGAGCGTCGCGATCACGTCCTCTGGTGTCTCGTCATCGCCGGGCTCGATCAACAGGCCGAGCATCGGCGCGCGCGAGTCTCCGAGCTGCATCGCCGACACGCGCCCCGTCACCGCGGCGTCGACGTAGACGCTGGCGACATTGGCGACGGCGATCGCCCGCGCGCGAAGCTCCAGCTCCACCGGCAGAGGCCACGCGACAAGCACCGCGTCGTCATCGATCGGTGCGTTCGTCTCGACCGCGCGTGATACACCCGCTGGTGGCATCTCGACTCGCTTCACGAGCTCGCGCCGCGGGACCTTCGCGAGGTGCTTCGCCACCGCCGCCTCCATCGTCGCACTGTCGACGTTGCCGGACACCACGAGCACCGCGTTGCTCGGACCGTAGTGCGCGTCCGCGAACGCACATGATTGCTTCAGCGTCAGCGCGCTCACCGTCTCGACCGTCCCGCGAACGCGCGCGTACGGGTGTCCCTCGGGGTACGTACCGCGATGCATCGCCGTCACCATCTCCAACGAGCGATCGCGCAAGCGCACTTCCTGCACGACGACCTCGCGCTCGCGCTGGAACACCGACTCCGTGATCGACGCGCAACGCAGGTTCATGCGCACGAACTCGATGAACAGCAGCGCCTCGAGCTGCGCAGGCGGTGCGCTCGTCACGTACGTCGTCGCGTCGTACGTGGTCGACGCGTTGTACTCGCGCGCAGTGCTCTCGAGCTTCGCGAAGATCGATTGTGCGCCGACGACCTGCTGGAACATCAGGTGCTCGACGAGGTGGGCGACGCCTTCTTGTCCCGCGGGATCGTCGGCCGCGCCGACGGCGTAGCGCATCGTGACGTGCACGTCGCGCGCACGGGGATCGAACACGCGTACGACGCGCAGTCCGTTCGACAGGACGGTGCTGCCGATCGTCAGATCCAGATCCGTCCGCCGCACCGGCGCTGCGGGAGGGGGTGGCATCGTCGCACACGCCACCAGCCCCGCCACGAACCCCACTACCAGTCCACGAGCCAACATCGGGACGGAGAGTACAGGCGCCTCCCCACGTTCGCCACTGTACGGTTTCCGACGACGATCCCTGGAGCAATTTGCGGCATTGCATGCGACCTCGCGAGTCGCTGCTACAGTCGCACCGTGCTGACACGTGCCCGGCGCTTCGCTCGACGAGCTCTCGACGACACGCTCGCGCTCGTCGAGCGTGCGCGCGCGTGGCGGAGCACGCCGCCGCGCCACGCGCGCTTCGAGCGGTTCGGCGCGATCCTGCAGACCGTGGTGCCGCGCGCGCTCGTGTTCGTCGATCGCGACTACGCGCGCCGCGTGCGCGGCCTCGTCACGCACGAGCCGACGGCGTGGGCGGAGCCGGAGATCGAGCTCGGCGATGCACCTCTGTCCGCGCCCCTCGAAGCGCACCTGCAGCTGACGAACAAGTGCACCGCCGGTTGCCAGGGTTGCTACACCGGCGCGTCGGCGGAGGGCGCGCCGAACGAGTGGGGCCTCGTCGAGTGGAAGCGTGCGATCGACGCGCTCGCGGACGCGGGTGTCTTCCACGTCGCGCTCGGCGGCGGCGAGAGCGCGGTGCTGCCGTGGCTCGGCGAGCTTGCGGATCACGCGCGCGCGCGTGGCATCGTCCCGAACCTCACGACGTCGGGGCTCGACGGGCTCGACGCCCTCGTCGCGATCGCGGATCGCTTCGGTCAGATCAACGTCTCGCTCGACGGACTCGGCGCGACATACGCCGCCGTGCGCGGCTTCGACGGCTTCGCACGCGCGGACACCGCGATCCGCCGGCTGCGAGAGGCGAAGCGCGAGGTCGGCATCAACGTCGTCGTCACGCGCCACAACTTCGACGAGCTCGACGCGATCTTCGCGTACGCCAGTGATCGCCGGCTGTCGGAGGTCGAGCTCCTGCGTTTCAAGCCGAGCGGCCGCGGCGCGCGGACGTACGGCGAGCTCCGATGCACCGACGCGCAGCACCGCGCGTTCCTGCCCGCGATCCTCGCGCATGCGAAGCGGTACGCGATCCGCCTCAAGGTCGACTGCTCGTACACCCCGATGGTCGTGCATCACGCGCGCAAGGATGACGAAGGTCATCCGCGCAGCAATGCCGAAGGCGGTGCGCAGGTGATCGATCGCGCGCTGCTCGCCCAGCTCGCCGTCTACGGCTGTACCGGCGGCGACTTCCTCGTCGGCGCCAAGCCCGGTGGTCAGCTCACCGCGTGTAGCTTCGCCGCGCCGCCGCCCGCGCTGGACGACGCGCGCCCCAAGGTCGATGCGCTCGCTCGCTACTGGAACGCGCCGGACGCGTTCGGCGCCTTTCGCCGCTGGCGCGAGGCCGCCGAGCCGTGCGCGAGCTGCGCGTACCACGCCCTGTGCCGCGGCGGTTGCAAGGTTGTCTCCGCACACGTCACGGGTAGCCTCTCGGCGCCCGATCCCGAGTGTCCGCGAGTCGTCGATCACGCGCACGCGACCTCGGCGACGAAGCCACGTCATCGTCTGCCCGTGATATAGACGGCCCGATGAAGACGGTGATGATCATCAGCGACGCCACGGGCGAGACCGCCGAGCGCATGGTGCGCGCGGCGACGCTGCAGTTCAGCGAGCCGGTCCAGGTGCGCCTGTACTCGCGTGTTCGTCTCGAGAGCGAGCTCGAGAGCATCCTCGAGAAGGCAGCCGAATCGCGCGCTCTCGTCGTGTTCACCGTGGTCAACACCGAAGAGCGCGCGCTGATCAGTCAGCTCGTCGAGCGCTTCAACATCGAGACCGTCGATCTCATCGGCGCGCTGATCAGCAAGCTCGCGATGTACCTCGGCAGCGCGCCGGCGGGCGTCCCCGGGCTGTTGCACTCGATCAACGACGACTACTTCCGCCGCATCGAAGCGGTCGAGTTCGCCGTGAAGAACGACGACGGCGCCGAGCCGCGCAACCTGCCGAAGGCGGATCTCGTCCTCGTCGGTATCTCGCGCACGTCCAAGACACCGCTGTCCACGTACCTCGCGCAGCGCGGCCTCAAGGTCGCCAATGTCCCCATCGTCCTCGGTGTCGATCCGCCGGAGGAGCTCTCGCAGGTCGACGACCGCAAGGTGTTCGGTGTGATCGTGCAGCCCGACATGCTGATGCGTATCCGCCAGGCGCGGCTCTCGCACCTCGGCATGCCGAACGACTCGTCCTACGGCCAGCGCGCTCACATCGAGACCGAGATCGCGTATTCGCGCGAGATCTTCCGCAAGCATCCGAACTGGCCGGTCATCGACGTCACGAACCGCGCGATCGAAGAGACGGCGGCGGACATCCTGCGCATCTATCAGGAACGCAACACGCTGGGCTGAGTTGACCGATCCGTATCGCAGCGCCCCGCGCCGGGTGTGCCCGAGCTGCCACGAGACACTCGTCGCGAACGGGAGCACGTTTCTCTGCGATCGCGGCTGCGGTGAATGGGCGATGGATCCGCTGCGGGTCGTCCTCGGTGCCGAGGCCGTTGGTGCGGTGCTGTCCTTCGAGGGGTTCCGAGATCCGAGCGCGAAGTGCCCCGATTGCCAGATCGAGCTCGACGGCCGCATCTGGGACGACGCGGTGTTTCGCATCTGCCGCAAACACGGCGTGTGGCTCGAGGGCTGGGCGCGCACGCGTTTCCACGAGACCATCGCGACGCAGGCCGAGAAGCTCCAGCGCGTCGCCACCGTCGTCGACGACATCGACGTGCGCGAGCTCGCGGAGCGCCTCGCCGATCCAACCGCGCGCTTCGAGATCGCACGGCGCTTGATCGCGCTCGAGCGTCGCCTCGCCGAGCTCGAAAAGAAGGAGTGACTACGAGTTGGGCGAGCGCGCCCACGACGTCAGCGCGAGCCTCGTCGGTGTTGCCTTCACGTCGACCTGTTCGAAGCCGGCCGCGCGAAGTCCGCGCGCGAGCGATCCCCGCGAGAAGCGCGTCGGATGGAGCTGCTTGCGCGAGAATCCGTCGCGGCGCGCGATCACCTCGAGCACCGTCGACTCCAGCGCGGGCAACCACGGTTCGCCGTAGTTCGGCGTCGACAGCCACAGCCGGCCACTCGGTACGAGGGCGCGCCGCAGCCCCGCGAGCCACGTCGGCCACGCGAGCACGTGCTCGACGACCTCTTTCGCGTAGATCGCCGCGAACTTGTGGCGAATGCCGAGCACCTCGTCGATCGCTACCTCGGGCGGAACGACGTGACCGTCGACGATGCGCGTATCGCCGCGCGTCATCACCGCGTCGACCGCGCGCTCGTCGATGTCGACGACCGTGTATGACAGGCCGCTCGGCGCCGCGTCGATCTCGTGCAGCAGCCCGCAACCGACGACGAGCACCTCGCCGAACGGATGCTCCGTCGCGACCTTGCGTAGGAACTTCCCGAGGTCCTTCTCGAGCGGCTGGTGATACAGCGTCCACGGGAACTGCCGCGCGCGCGCGTGGTTCGCGAAGTAGTCGCCTTGCGTGGCGTGCCCGAGGTCGCTCATGGATCTGCGATGTCGGCGATGATCATGTATTCGTACGCCGTCGAGGAATCGGCGGCCACGAGAGGGTCCGACACCGCCCAGCGCACGAGCTTCACGAACGGTGACAACAGTGCGTGCGGCACGTGCTTCACGAGCCGCGAGGGATACGTCCCGGTCAGCTTCTTCACTAGGAACTCGCCGAATGCGGGCGGCATGAACAGACGGAACAAGAACTCCGAGCGAGCCGAGCCGAGCCCGTACACCGAGCGCACCTTCCAGCCGTGCTGCGCGAGCAAGCGCGTCCACACCTTCGCGTCGTACAGGTGCCAGTGCTGAAAGAAGCCGTTCATCGCGCCCGCGATCGTCATCGCGATGCGGGGCGCGTGCGCGAGCAGCCACGACTGCATGCGCCCCTGGTACGCCCAGCGCGGCGTCGGCACGAACATGACGAGGCGCGCCCCGGGCGCTGCCGCCTTGCGCAGGTTCTCCAGCGCACCGTCGATGTCGGGCACGTGCTCGAGCGAGCAGTTGCCGATGATCTGCGCGAATCGCGTCCCTGGGAACGGTTGCTCGGCCGATACGTCGGTGAGCGCCGCGTTGATGCGTGTCTTCGCTTGCTCGATCTCGCTCGCCGAGATGTCGATGCCGTAGATCTCGCGCTGCTCGTGATCGCGCAGCGTCCACCAGAAGCCATCGCCGCACCCGACGTCGAGCACCGGACCACCACCCCCACCCACCGCCTCGATCGCGATCAGGCGGTTGATCTCGCGCAGCGTCAGCGAGAGCGGCGCGTGTGCAAGGTACTCGCGGATCCACTGATCGATCCGCTCGTCCGACGGCACCGCCACGTCATCGGGCGGGACCGTCCTCGGATGGTCGTCGGCGTCACGGATCGCGGCCACGGACGAGCAATACCACCGCCCCCGCGCCGATGCGAGCTGAGGCCTGCTGCGTGATCGCTCGCGGGGAGCTCGGGGCGCGAAAGCAACGCCGACCCCTCGAACCCGAGCGAGTCCGCAGCGCCCGCGATCGATCGTACGAGCACGGCGAAACCGCGCGAGGATTTCGAGCGAGTGGTCGAGGAGGTCGGCGTTGCGCAGCGCCTCGAGCATCGCGGGCGACAACGAACCGGTGGTGCAGCGGCGCATCTCGCACGCGATGCCGGATAGCGCGGCCGCGGTGAGCTAGCCGCGATGAACGGGCCGCGCGATCTTCGCGACCTCTTCGCTCTGCGCGGGCAGGATCACCACGAAGCTCGTCGGTCCGCGCTTCCACACCATCACGCGATCGGGTGACGCGCGACCGATCAGCGGGAACCACGGCTCGGACCGCACCATCGTCATGGGCGCGATGACCTCGGGAACGACGAGGTCGATCTCGACGACACCACCCCCGAGCTCCCCGTTCAGCTTCTCCGCGTACGACAGCGTCTCGAGTTGCCACCGCGGATACAGATCGTTGTGCAGCGCCCCGCCGTACACGATCACCGCGCGATCGGTGCTCGCGGGTGTGGTGGCGAGGTGCTTCGCCGTGTTGCCGAGCTTTTCGGTCACGAGCTCGAGCAGGCGCAGGAAGTCGACGCGGCCCATCGCGTCGAGCAGCGAGCCGTGCTCGGTGCACGTCATCGCGAGACCGTGCGTGACGAGCTTCTTCTTCACGCTCTTCATCACGAGCGCCTCGATGTCCGTCGACGTCGACGGCGGACGCCCCGTCTCCTTCTGCACTTCCTTCTTCACCTGCTGGCTCGGCTGACAGCCGTCGTCGAGCCACGTCTCGATCACGAGGTGACGCGAGTGGGGGATCATCAGGTCGAGGACGTCGGTCGTGAAGCGAGCGAGCGGTGACTTGTCGACCTTCGTCGATCGCGTCGCGTGATACTCGCCGACGGCATAGACCTTCGCGGCGCCTGCCTCGACCAACAGGGACGTGATCGCGCTCTTCGTGTCCGGGAACTCGCGGAACGCGATCTCCTCGACGGGGTCGTACATGTGGAACTGGCAGGCCCCCAGGAGCGCGACAAGAGCCAGCCCTAAGCGCATGGGCCGTGGACACCCGACACGCGCACCTGGTTTCAGGAATCGCGGGCTACTGTTCGTCGGGGACGACGCCCGTCGGGGTCCGCGTGTAGTCCGCGATCGGGAGCTGCGTGTACGGCACCGTGAACATCTCCGTACCCGCGTGAAAGATCTTGCGAACCGTCTCGTGCTTGCCGCTGCGCCACACGTAGTCGAACACGCCCTGCATGTTGATACCGACACCGACCAGCCACGCCTGCTCCTTCGGGAAGTCGGGGTTCTCCTCGGTGATCTTGCCGAGTGGATCTGGCTTGTACCCCCGTGCCCGGAATCCGAGCCACACGTCGACGAACTGCGAGGCGAACGCCGCGGTGCGGTTGCGCCCGATGCCCGGGATGGCGCTCAGGTGGAACGCGAGCTGGTACGTCTGCCCCGAGTAGTCCTCGGCCCAGTCGATGTCGCCGTTCGCCTTCGCGCGTGCGCGATACGCGGCGCTCGGGAAATACTCGACGCGAAAGTCGACCGCGCGATCGACCGACGGCCAGATGCTCTGCGCGAACCCCAGGAGCGCCCCTGCCGTGTTGAATGCGAAGTCGCCGTACGAGAACTGGTACGCGTAGCCGTCCTTGATCTCGACGCCGAGGAACAAGAGCTGCGAGAGCCCCATGCCGACGATCGACGACGTCATGCGATCGTAGCCGCCCCACTGATTCAGGAGCTCGACGCCCCAGCGACCGAGTCCGAGAGTCGCCCACGCGTGACCCATCTTGTCGGCACCGGCGGCGTAGGTGTTCGGCGAGAACAGCCCATCACCACCCGCACGGAACGGGTGCGTCTCGACGCGATACCAGGCGTAATAGGTCCAGGTCACGAAGCCCGCGTAGATCGCACCGAGCGTCAGCGCGGACGCGATCCTCGCGCCGCCGCGGTCCGGCTGGTCCGGCTCGCCCGGCTGCGCGCCGATCGAGAGCAGCGGTGTGGGTGAGAGGTCGAGCCACGGGCTACGCCCGGGGTAGTCGCCACTGTCAGAAGCTCGGGCGTTCGGATCATACGAAGAAGCGGGTGGCGGTGCCGTGGCTACTCCATCCGCCACTGCTTGTCGCTGCAAGCACGCGATCAGCAAGCACGCTGCAACAGCGCCACGCACAGTGCGTCCTTCGCACGCAGCCTGGGTGAAGACAAGCGCGGTCACCTCAACTTCCTGAGGGGTCCGTGATGAGCGCTGGCCAAAGTGGCAACCTGCGTCAACCAACTTGAGTTACTAGGCGTTTCATAATAGTTTGCCGAGTACCCGCGGCTCTAACCACCTCGGGGTTTTCCTCTAGCTTTTATGACTGCCGGAACCCTATGGGTGATCTGCCACTGCCTCGCGGTCGTGGTGTTCTTCAACCGGTACGTCGCCGGTTTGATCCTCCGGTTCGTGCGGCGGAAGCAGTGGGACGAGGTTCGTGACGACTACGAGCCAAGGGTCACCGCGATCATTCCGATGTTCAACGAGGGCGCGGCGATCAAAGAGACGCTGCAGAGCATCCTCGATTCGGACTACCCCGCGGACAAGCTGAACATCCTCTGCGTCGACGATTGCTCGACCGACGACAGCTACGAGCAGGCGCGACAGATCGCGAAGAAGTCGGGCGGGCGGCTGCGCATCCTTCGCAACCGCACCAACATGGGCAAGCGCCGCTCGATCATTCGCGCCACGCGCGAGGCGGTGGGCAGCGAGATCATCGTCTCGGTGGACTCCGACGTCGTGGTCGACAAGGACGCCGTGCGGCAGCTGATGCGCCGCTTCACCGACGACAAGATCGCCGCTGTCGGTGGTTGGGTCGACGTTCGCAACAAGCAGGAGAACTGGCTCACCCGCATGCAGGTGGTGAAGTACTGGTACTCCTACTACTTCCTGAAGAACCTCGAGTGGGGGTTCCGTCGCGTGATGTGCCTCTCGGGCTGTCTCACGGCCTATCGCCGCAGCGTGTTGATCGAGCTCGAGCCGATCCTCGAGAAGCGCGAGGTGATGGGCGTCCCGATCAAGTACGGCGAGGATCGCTTCCTCACGCGCCAGATCGTCAAGGCCGGCTACCTCACCACGATGACGCTCGAAGCGCGCTGCCGCACGTTCGTGCCGTCGACGTTGTCATCGTACTTCTCGCAGCAGCTGCGATGGCGCCGCTCGAACATCGTCGACTACGCCGGCGGCGTCTCACACATCTGGCGCTTGAACCCGGTGCTCGCCATCCACTTCTTCTCGTTGTTCGCGCTGCTCCTCATCTACCCCGTCGCGATCGTGCGCGCGCTCGCCACGTTCAAGTTCTTCCCGGCACTCGTGCTGCACATCGAGGCGGTGGTCGTGTTCGGGCTCATCTATCGCTGGCGCACGCGCAAGCTGCCCGCGTCGGAGCGCGTCGGATCGCTCGCGTTCGTTCCGCTCTCGCTGCTCATGCCCGTCACGTACGCACTGCTCACGCCGCTCGCGCTGTTCACCCTCGACACGTCGAGCTGGGAGACGCGCAACCACGAGGAGCCCGTCGACGAGCCGGTGGCCGAGCCGGTCACGACCGGAGCGATTCCCGAGGCGGTCCTCGAGCTCGTGTCCGAGCCGATCACGATCACGGGCAACCTGGCCGCCGATGCGATCACGGCGACCGGCAGACTTCGGCGCGCACAATCTGCTGCACAACTTCCTGCGGCTTAGTGGTAGACCGCCTCCATGGAAGCGCCCGCGGCACAGAGTTCCGGTCCCAAGAACAAGTTTTGGGGGACCGTCCAGCCGTCGATCGTCAAGATCTACAAAGTGGCCGGGCTGGTGGCGCTGACGGCGATCTTGGTCGGCCTGATCGGCTTCCTCGTCGTCAACGTCTTCTACTTCTTCGATCACACGTGGGTGCGCCCCATCGTGCTCTCACCGACGCACCAGAAGGTTGTCGAGTCGTCGACGCAGCTCGCGGACGCCAAGCTCCGCAATAGCCAGCTCGACACCGAGAAGATCGAGATCGAGGCGAAGCTCGCGGAGATCGAGCGCACCATGGCGTCGGTGGACAAGCTGCTCGGCGAGGCACCGACAACGCAGGACTGGGGCACGAAGGCCGAGCTCGAAGAGCTTCGCCTGAAGAAGGACAACGCGATCGGCTACAAGCCGGCGCTCGCGCAGCGCCAGGAGAGCTTGAAGCTGCGCAAGTCCGATCAGGATGCGGTCGTGAAGCGACTCGAAGCGGCGCCGTACCTGCGCGCGATCAACAACAAGGTCGTGCTCGCGTTCGTTCCGTATTCGAACCTGCGCAACGTGAAGCTCGGCACGAAGCTGTACGCGTGCTCGTGGGGCCTCGTCGCGTGTAGCAACGTCGGCAAGGTGACCGCGGTACTCGAGGGCGAAGTCACCGAGCAGCATCCGCACGACGAGAGCGTCCAGCGCGGTGTGATGGTGGAGATCGATGTGTCGTCTGCGGCCGCCGGCGAAAGCGTCCTGTTCGCCGGGTCCAAGCCCCTCTGGCTGTTCTAGTCGCCTCGCGAAGGGTGGTGGGACCGCGCGTCGCGCTACCCGCTTATGGAAGCGAGTGCGTGAACCGATGGGAAGTGATCGACAACGCGATCCTTGGAACCCAGCAACTCGTGGAGATCTTTGGCTACCCCATGTCCGCGGACACCCCCCCAAACTTCCTCCAAGGATCCTGGTTGGGGTAACCGCAAAAAGTTGATCAAACCGCTGCGGATCTCGTCGGTGGTTTGCGTTTACCATGAAGCGGCTGGTTTCGTGCATCCAGTGGGTGCAGGTCGTGGGGTTTCGTTGGAGGTAAACGAGCGATGAGCGAAGAAAAAACGCGGGTCGGACAAACGCCTGACAACAACCAAGGCGGCCCTGTGCGGCAGGCGAACGGTGAACCAGCAATTCGACCCGCCGAGGGGAGTGGATCGATTCGTCCACCCGACGAGCCGACGATTCAAGGTCAGCAGTCGGCGATCCCGAAGGGACCCAAGACGCTGCACGGTATCGTCGATCGCAACCGAGCTCCGACCGGATCAAAGTCCCCCACCGACGCCACGGTGGTGCTTGGCAACGCCGGCCCGAATACGTACCCGCAGGGAACGCCGCAACCGGGACCACCGATCGTCTCGCCTCCGACGGCGAACACCGTCCAGCCGCGAACGAACACCGAAGAGAGCGGCCTGCTACCGCGCACCGGCAAGAGCGCATGGGACACGTTCGATGGTGCGTCGACAGGCGTGCACGCGACGGCAGCTGCGCCGCACCCCGGCGTGCGCATCAACCAGTACGAGATCATCAAGCTCATCGGTGAAGGCGGCATGGGGAGTGTCTTCCTCGCCCGCGACCTTCGCCTCGGTCGCCGCGTTGCCATCAAGTTCCTTCAGACCAACCAACCCGAGCTCACGTCACGCTTCCTCGTCGAGGCCCGGACCACCGCTCGCTGCCAGCACGACAACATCGTCGTGATCTACGAGGTCGGCGAGCACAACGGTGCGCCGTACATCGTGCTCGAGTTCCTGAACGGCAAGCCCCTCACGGAGTACACGCAGAACGCGCAGAAGCTGCCGTACGCGAAGGCCGTCGAGGTCATGTCGTCGATCTTGAAAGCGCTACAGTGCGCGCACGAGCACGGCATCGTTCACCGCGATCTCAAGCCCGACAACATCTTCATGCAGGAGTCCGGCACCCTGAAGGTGCTCGACTTCGGCATCGCGAAGGTCCTCCAGCAAGGCGTGGGCGACGAAGCCCAGAAGATGTCCGGCGGGATTCGCATGCCGAGCCCGCTCGAGCTCGCGACTGGTACGAACACGAGCCTCACGCGTGTCGGCACCATCATGGGCACGCTGAAGTACATGTCCCCCGAGCAGTGGGGCATCGGCATCGAGATCGATCACCTGACCGACATCTGGGCATGCGGCGTGTTGCTCCACCGCATGATCTGCGGGCGCCATCCGCTGCATCCGCTCGACGGTAACCAGCTCGTCGTGACGGCGATGCTCGAGCTTCCGATGCCGTCGATGCAGGAGGCCGCGCCGCCGGACGTACCGCGCGAGCTGATCCAGATCGTCGACCGTTGCTTGCTCAAGGACAAGACGCTGCGCTGGCAGAGCGCGCAAGAGCTGCTCATGGCGCTCGCGCCGTTCCTGCCCGGCCAGCGCATGCAGCAGACGCTGCAGATCGACGAGAGCCCGTACGCGGGTCTGTCGTCGTTCCAGGAGACGGACTCCGCGAAGTTCTTCGGTCGCAACAAAGAGATCGCGGCGATGGTCACGCGCATCCGCGATCGGCCGCTGATGGCCGTCGTAGGTCCGTCGGGCATCGGCAAGTCATCGTTCGTCCGTGCTGGTCTCGTCCCCGCGCTCAAGCGCTCCGGCGAGATGTGGGAGACGATCGTTCTGCGTCCGGGCCGCAACCCGCTCGAGGCGCTCGGCGCGGTGATCTCGCCGATGGTGCAGACCGCGGCGAACCTCGCAGACGAGATGGACGAGCAGCGCAGGCTGGTCGAGACGCTTCGGCGCGAGCCGGGTCACCTCGGTCACGTGCTGCGTGGACGCGCGCGCCGCGACAATCGTCGTTTGCTCGTGTTCGTCGATCAGTTCGAGGAGCTCTTCACGCAGACGACGGATCCGGCGGAGCGCGCGGCCTTCATGGCGTCGCTGTCCGCGGTTGCCGACGACGCGACGAGCCCGCTGCGCGTCGTCGTGTCGGTGCGCGCGGACTTCCTCGACCGCATCGCTGAGGACCCGCAGTTCCTGAACGAGCTCTCGCAGGGTTTGTTCTTCCTCGGGGCGATGACGCGCGACGGTCTGCGCGAGGCGATCACGCATCCCGCCGAGATGGCGGGCTTCCAATTCGAGTTGCCCGCTACCGTCGACGACATGCTCGATCACCTGGAGACCACGCCCGGCGCGCTGCCGCTGCTCCAGTTTGCTGCGTCGAAGATGTGGGACGCGCGCGACAAGAGCCGCAAGAAGATGACGCACTCGGCGTACGTCGCGATGGGCGGCGTCGCGGGTGCGCTCGCGAGCCACGCGGATCGCGTCATCCACGATCTCGGTCAGAAGCAGTCGCTCGCTCGCGCGCTCCTGTTGCGTCTCGTGACGCCGGAGCGGACGCGCGCGATCGTTCCGCTCGCCGAACTGCGCGAACTGTCGCGCGAGGTCGGTGAAGTGCAGCGACTGATCGACCAGATGGTCGACGCGCGATTGCTCGTCGTACAGGCACTCGAGGGCGGTAAAGGCACGACGGTCGAGATCGTTCACGAGTCGCTCGTGCACAGCTGGCCGACGCTGCGTCGCTGGCTCGACGAGAACCAGGACGATGCGGCGCTCGTCGATCAGCTGCGCACCGCCGCGCGCCAGTGGGGCAGCAAGAACCGCGACTCGGGCCTTCTGTGGCGTGGCGAGATGGCCGACGAGGCCAAGAAGTTCAGGAAGCGCTACAAGGGACCTCTCTCCGATGTCGAGCGCGGGTTCCTCGAAGAGGTCGTGAACTTCGAGATCGCGCAGGCGCGAAAGAAGCGCACGGCGGTCATCGCGGGCTTCGTCGTGCTGTCGGGTATCGTCGTCGCGACGATGATCTTCCTCGTGATGATCCAGAAGTCGCGCAAGGAAGCGAAGCGGCAGGCAAACGCGGCGCTCGTCGCGAAGAGCGAGGCCGAGACCCAGCGCGGCGAGGCCGAGGTGGCAAAGGTAGCCGCCGAGAAGGCGCTCGCCGATGTCGTGAAGAAGGAAGCCGAGCGCCAGAAGGCCGAGCAAGAGAAGCAGGTCGTCGTGCAGGAGAAGCAGGTCGTCACCGGGCAGCTCGACGTCGCGCAGGAAGACCTCGCGAAGAAGAACAAGGAGCTCGAGGAAGCGCTGAAGACAGCGCAAGCCAACGCGAAGAAAGCGCAGGAAGAAGCGCTGAAGGCTCAAGAAGCCAGGAAAATTGCCGAGACCGAAAAGCAGAAGGCCGAGAACCTCGCTGCGATCGAACGAAAGCGCCGCGAGGATATGGAGAAGCAGGTCGGTAAGACCATCGAAGTTCTCAACTAGCCACGATTCCGTTCTGTCTCTTTCGGCGGCGGGGGCTGCCGATCTCTACTGTCGGGGAATTAACTCATGATCAAGGCCACTCTCTTGGGGCTCGGGCTCGTTCTGTGCTCGACCGTCGCATTCGCTCAACCGAAGAAGGACGCGCCAGCGCCAGCGCCGACTCCGACTCCTGCGCCCAAGCCAGATACTCCGAAGGACGAGAAGGCCGGCACCAACGAGTCGCTCCAGCACGGCGCGACGGACGAGCGACCGTGGGCTGCCGGTGTCTCGCAAGACCGCCAGGCGTCCGCGTTGAAGTTCTTCCACCTCGGCAACAAAGAGCTCAACAACGGCCTCTTCGAAAACGCGATCAAGCAGTACCGGCTCGCGCTCAAGGAGTGGGAGCACCCCGCGGTGTACTACAACCTCGCGCTCGCCCTCTTGAAGCTCGACCAGCCGCTCGAGGTCTACGACTCGTTGCAGCTGGCCATCAAGTACGGCCCTGCCCCCCTCGAGGCCGACAAATTCGACCACGCGCAGGAGTACATCCTGCTCGTCTCGCAGCAGATCGCAAACGTCGAGGTCACGTGCAAGAAGCCCGGCGCCAAGGTCTCGCTGAACGGCAAGGAGATCTTCACCGTCCCTGCGGACGGCACGCCGCAGATGCACAAGCAACGCGTGCGCATCGGCCGTCACACGTTCATCGCCGAGAAGCCCGGCGTCAACGTCGAGGCCGAGGCATCGTTCATCGGTCCGGGCGAGACATTCCGCATCGAGCTGAACCTCTACTCCTTTGAAGAGCTCACGCGGACCAAGCGCCGCTGGAACAAGAAGTGGATCCCGTACGCGGTGCTGGGTGGTGCAGCAGCCGTCGGGGCGTTCGGCGCGCTGATGCAACTCTCGGCGGGTTCGAGCTACGACGAGTTCGACTCCGAGGTCGCGCGCTGCAACGCGGACTCGAACGGAATGGGCTGCGCGCAGAGCGAGGTCGTCGCGCTACGTGACTCGGGCGACACCAAGAAGACGCTCGGCTTCATCGGCTACGGCGTCGCGGGCGCGGCGATCGTCGCCGGCGTGACGCTGCTCTACCTCAACCGCGAGACGACCTATCAGATCACCGCGGACGAGTACAAAAAAGAGCTACGCGCGGCGGGCAAGGACACGCGCACCGCGGTCCAGTTCACTCCCATGATCGCACCCGACGCTGCGGGCGCGATGATCCACGGCAGCTTCTAGGAGCCTCGACTCATGCTTTCGAACTTCCGTACCCTCACGCTCGGAGCGTTGCTCCTGGCGGGCTGTGCCTCCGATGCCACGAGCATCTTCTGTCCGACCACGGGCATCGTCTGCCCCGAAGGCACGGTCTGCGCCGCCGCGCAGCCGGTCTGCCTCGCGACGAGTTGTGGCAACGGTGTGAACGACCCGGGCGAGCAATGCGACGATGGCAACATCATCGACGGCGATCGCTGTTCCGCGTTGTGTCGCATCGAAGAGTGCGGCAACAACGTCATCGATCAGTCCGCCGGTGAAGAGTGCGACGACAACAACACCGTCGGCGGCGACGGATGTTCCGCGCAGTGCCGTCGCGAGAGCTGCGGTAACGGGGTCACCGACGTCGGCGAGGAATGCGACGACGGCAACCTCGCAAATCAGGACGGCTGTAGCGGCACGCCGATCGAAGTGGACGATGGTATGGGCGGGACGATGCGCAGCCCCGAGCCCTGTATGTCGCGCGAGGTCTGCGGCAACGGCATCAAAGACTTCCAGGTCGGCGAGGTCTGCGACGACGGCAACACGACGAGCGGCGATGGCTGCAACTCGGACTGCCGCTCCGGCGAGGGCTGCGGTAACGGCATCGTCGATCCGGGCGAGGAGTGCGACGACGGTGACAACGACGAGAACGATCGCTGCCGCAACGACTGCAAGATCGCGACATGCGGCGACGGCATCGTCGAGTCCACCGGTAACCGCGAGCAGTGCGACGGTGGTGACATCAACAACCCCGCCCCCGTGGAGACTGCAAGCTGCAACATCGACTGCACGAACCGCGTGTGCGGCGACGGCAAGGTGAACACGACCGGCAACGAACAGTGCGATAAGGGCGCCGGTCAGAACGCCAACAACCGCGACTGCCGCGCCGACTGCCAGAACAACATCTGCACCGACGGCTTCCAGAACACGCTTGGACCGCTGAACGTCGAGGCCTGCGACGACGGCGATCAGGACAACTTCAACGAGTGCAGCAACGCGTGTCAGTCCGCGTCGTGCGGAAACATGACGATCGAAAACGGCGAGATGTGCGACGACGGCAACGAGGTCACCACCGACTCGTGCATCGAGTGCACGAACGCACGCTGCAGCGATGGATTCATCCATGCCAACGTCGAGCAGTGCGACGACGGCAATATTGCCTTCGGTGATGGATGCTCGATGACGTGTCGTGTCGAGGGGTGTGGCAACGGCATCCTCGATCCGGGTGAGGAGTGCGACGACAACGAGATCCCCTCGCCCCTTCCCGGCGCCGCGGTCAACCAGAACGCGTGTGTCGGACAGTGCGACATCGCGCGCTGCGGTGACGGATTCCTGCGCACCGATATCATGGGCATCGAGCAATGCGACGACGGCAACACGACGAGCGGCGACGGCTGCTCCGACACGTGCCGCAACGAAGGCTGCGGCAACGGTCAGATCGATCCGGGCGAGCAGTGCGATGGTGGCGAGAACCCACCGGTCGGTGGCGACGGCTGCGACGTGAACTGCCAGCTCGAGGACTGCGGCGACGGCTTCGTCGACGTCGGCGAGCAATGCGACGGTAACGGCGCTGGACAGGGCGGCCAGACCGCCGCCTGCGACATCGACTGCACGTTCGCCACCTGCGACGATTTCACGGTCAATACGACCGCCGGGGAGCAGTGCGACGATGGTCCGGTCTTCAACGCTGACGATCGCGACTGCAAGGCGGACTGCCGCAACAACACCTGCACCGACGGCGATCTCAACGAGTTCGGCCCACTGCGCATCGAAGGCTGTGACGACGGGAACCAGAACAACAACGACAACTGCTCGAACAGCTGCGTCAGCGCGAGCTGCGGCAACTCGACGCTCAACCCGGGTGAAGAGTGCGACGACGGCAACTCGAACGAGGGCGACGCGTGTACGAACCTTTGCCGCCTCAACGTCTGCGGCGATGGCAAGACGCGCGCCGGGGTCGAGGAGTGCGACACGAACCCGGGTACGATCGGCGGCTTCACGTATGACTGCTCGCCGGCGGCCGGTTCGCCGTCCGCTCCGGGCTGTCGCCTCGAGCGCTGCGGCAACGGCATCATCGATCCGGGCGAGGCCTGCGACGACGATCTCGTCGCGGCCGGCGTCTCTCCCGCGAACCAGATCGACTCGTCGTTCAGCGGCGATGGCTGCGACAACGAGTGCCAGATCGAGTTCTGTGGTGACGGCCTGGTGAACAACGTCATCGGTGGAACGCCCACCGAGCAGTGCGACGGCAACGGCACCGGGACGGGTGGCCTGGACCCCAACTGCAACCTCGACTGCACGGACTCGTTGTGCGGCGATGGCAAACTGAACGTGCTAGACGGCGAGCAGTGCGACGACGCCAACCTCGACCCGAACGATGGGTGTTCGGCGACGTGCAAGTTCGAGCGTTGCGGCAACAACACCCTCGATCCGGGTGAGGAATGCGACACGCCGGGCGGTGTTGGGAGCGGGTCCTGTCACGCCTCGAATCACCCGCTCGCGTGCCTCAGCAAGACGTGCGGCAACAGCCGCGTCGATCAGGGCGAGACGTGCGATCGAGTCGACCGCGGTTGCGTGTCGTGCCAGATCGTCCTGTATTGCGGTGACGGTCTCATTACGGGGAGCGAGGACTGCGACCCGCCGAACACGGCGATGTGCGACTTCAACTGCTCGACCTCGGGCTGCGGTGACACCACGGTGAACCCGCTGGCGATGCCCGCCGAGTCTTGCGATCCGGGTGGCGGGATCGGCACGCCCAATGACACGCCTACCTGCGACTCCGACTGCACGCCGAACGTGTGTGGTGATGGCTACGAGGGTGATGGCGAGGAATGCGACGACGCTGAAACCGGACCTCTGCCGAACAACGCATACACGTCCAGGTGCTTGCCGACGTGCGAGGACAACGTGTGCGGTGATGGCTACGTCGATTCCGTGAACGAGGTCTGTGACGACGGGAACACGCAAGACGAGACCAACGCGGACTGTCCGTACGGCACGTCGTGCATGACCTGCGATGCGACGTGTGACAACATCCTGTCGTTGACCGGTCCGTTCTGCGGCGACAGCACGGTGGACACCGGCGAGGACTGCGACGTGAACGAGAACAACGTCTTCGCGTGCAACTACCAACTCGCGGGGCCGAACACGTGCACCGTGTGCCACGCCTGCGTGGACACGATGCTGACGGGTCCGTTCTGTGGTGACAACGTGATCTCGAACCTCGAGGGGTGCGACCCGCCGAACGTGGCCGCAACGGGGACGGCCACCGGGTGTAGCTCGACGTGCACGACGACTCCGCGCCTCGCGATGTGCGGTAACGGCTTCGTCGATATGGGCGAGACGTGCGAGCCGCCAGGTACGAACGTGTGCAACGCGTCCTGTCAGATCGCGTTCTGCGGTGATGGCACCTGTGGGCCCGGCGAGAACATCGGCAACTGCATCTTCGATTGCTCGTGTGGGAACGGCACGGCCGAACCGGTGCTCGGTGAAGACTGCGATATGGCCGATCTCAACGGTGGCACGTGTGCCTCCGCGGTGGGCGCAGGGTTCGTCGGGACACTGACGTGCAATATGGCCTGCGACTTCGTGACGAGCGCGTGCACGCGATGTGGCAACGGGATGTGCGAGCCTGGAATCGGGGAGACACCCGCCAACTGTCCCGCCGACTGCCCGTGAGATTGTGCGCCGCAGCATATTTGCTGCGGCGCAACATCGTGGTATAGGGGCTGCACCTATGCAGCTCTCGTCGCTCAAGATCATCGTCACCGGTGCAGCCCAAGGAATGGGTGCGCACTTCGCTCGCCGCCTCGCCGAGGCCGGTGCTCAGGTCGCCGCGGGCGACGTCCTCGAGGAGGGCCTCGCCCAGCTCGCGGAGTCGACGCGCGGCCTTGCGGGCAAGGTCCACACGAAGAAGCTCGACGTGTCGAGCGAAGCCGACGTCGGCGCGTTCGTCGACTGGGCGTACGGCGCGATGGGTGGGCTGAACGGCCTCGTCAACAACGCCGGCATCCTGCGCGACGGCTTGCTCGTCAAGAAGGACAAGACCACGGGCGAGGTCACGAAGCTGTCGAAGGACAAGTGGGACGCGGTCATCGGCGTGAACCTGACCGGCGCGACGTTCATGGTGCGCGACACCGTCGCGAAGATGGTGTCGGCCGAGCAGAAGCCCGGCGTGATCGTGAACATGTCGTCGATCGCGCGCCACGGTAACCGCGGCCAGTCGAACTACGTGTCGGCGAAGGCGGCGCTCGCGGCGAACACGTTGACGTGGTCGCGCGAGTTCGGCGCTTTCGGCATCCGCGTCGGCGCCGTGGCGCCCGGCATGATCGAGACGCCGATGACGCAGGGCATGAACCAGAAGGCGCGCGACGCACTCGTGGCGAACATCCCGGTCGGTCGCATCGGTGTCCCCGAGGACATCTGGCTCGCGGTGAAGTTCGTGCTCGAGTGCGAGTACTTCAACGGCCGCACGATCGACGTCGACGGCGGGCTCGCGATGTGAAGCCGAGCTCTTGCGCGGACGCGTGAACGGTCGCGTCAGTTGATCGTGAACGCGACGGTGCCGAGCGACGCGCCGTCGAGCGTCTGGACCTCGACCTCCCAGCTCCCGGCCTTCGGGATCTTGCGGCGCGACGACGTCGACCACTTCTTCGAGCCGATCTTGAGCGTCGCGGTCCACACGGCCTTGCCGTCGCGCTTCCACACGTGTTTCACGCTGCCTTCGGCGTTCTTCACGAGCGACCACACCCAGACGGTCGTGCCGGCCGGAAAGCTCGTCGCCTCACCGACGATCGCGCGCTTCTCGACCCCGGTGCCGGCCTTGAGCTCGGCGGACGCTTCACTGACCGCGGGCGCCGGCTTGGCTTCGATGGGGGCCTTCTCTTCGGCGAACGTCGTGGTGGACGACAGAGAAAGAGCGAGAGACAGACCGAGCGCAAACATAGTCGAGTGTTTCATTGGGGAACCTCCACGAATTTGAACGCGGAGACTATGCACGCCTATTCGCGCGTCGTGAGTCGCGCGAGCGTGCGAATACCCTCCGCGACACGGTCTGACCATGGAGTTCCCGCGGAGATACGAATGAAGTTGGCAAATCTGTGCCGCGCAGAAAACAGCGGCCCGGGAGCGACGACGATACGTTTGCGCAGCGCGGCCTCGTGAAGCGCGAGCGCGTCGATTCCCGCCGGGAGCTCGACCCAGAGGACGAAGCCACCTCGTGGAGATGACACGCGAGTTCCGTCGGGAAACTGAAGCGCGATCGCCTCGCGGTACCGTTCGACGTTGCCCGCAAGCGCAGATCGTAATCGTCGAAGGTGACGATCGTATCCACCTGATGACAAGAACTCGGCGACCGCCATGCCTGGCAAGGTCGGGCACGCGAGCGACTGACCGTACTTCAAGCGAACCACGCGGTCGTGCCACCGACCGCCCGCGATCCATCCGACGCGATAGCCCGGGGCGAGCGTCTTGGATATCGAGCTGACGAGCAGCACGTGGCTGTCCTCGCTCGGCCCTGCGAATGATCGCAGCGGCCGCGGATGTGCGCCGTCCCACACGAGTTCGCCGTACACGTCGTCCTCGATCACCGGGATGTCGTAGCGTCGGGTGAGCTTGACGAGTCGCTCGCGTTCGTCGTCGGGCATGATCGAGCCGAGCGGGTTCGACACGGTCGGTGCGATCATCAGCGCCGCGATCGGTGTCCCGGCGCGCAGCGTCTCCTCGAACGCGGTGACGTCGAAGCCGGTGCGCGGATGCGCGGGGATCTCGAGCGCGCGCATGCCGAGGCTCGCGATCGCCTGCAGCACGCCGAAGTACGCCGGCGACTCGACGGCGATCACGTCGCCCGCCTTCGCGACCGCGCGCAGCCCGAGCGAGAGACCTTCGGTCGCACCGACGGTCGTACAGAGATCGTGCTCCGTGATCGCTACTCCGACCTCCGCGGCGCGACGCGCGACTTGCCGGCGCAACGTGAGCAGGCCCGGGGCACCTTCGTAGCGCGCACCGACCGTCGAGATCTCCCGCGTGATCTGATTGATGATGCGGTTGAGCGCGCCGATCGGCAGGTACGACGGATCGACAGTCGCGCACCCGAGCGGCAAGAGCTCCGGATCGCGCATCGCCGAGAGGATGCGTTCGTACGCGTCGGAGACCGTGACCTTCGACGGCGTGAGGCACGCGCGCGGCGCCCGTGGCTCCGCCGTGTGAACGGTGCGACCGCGGACAAAGTGCCCCGACTTCGGGCGAACCTCGATGAGGCCCGCGTTCTCGAGACGCAGATACGCTTCGAGGACCGTCGCCACGCTGACGCTACGCTCCTGCGCCAACCGCCGCACCGACGGTAAGCGATCGCCGGCGCGCAGCGCGCCGCGGTCGATGGCCTTGCCGAGCTCGTCGGCGAGGTGCTCGTAGAGGTAACCGCCGGTTGCCACCATGCGAGAAAGTGTACCCATCGCTGTCGAACGCGACCAGCACAGTTCGAAACACGAGGAGCAGCACAGCAACCTCGCCGCGATCGTTGACATCTCTCCCGTAGACACGGGTTGCAGCTCGGGTCGGGGGACGACAGAAACCTGGGCGATCAGTCAGGAACTCCCCATTCGGCTGTCGAGACGCCGACGCACGATGTAAAGCGATCCGTCGATCTGCAGCGGAACAGGGCACCTCCAGAGGGTTCGCGTGGGCACTTGGACGGACCCGACATGGTTCGGCGCTTGCTCTACGCGATCGCTCACATGGCAAGCGCGCCGACAGGTCGACCCCTCGCAGAACGGCTCCTAGCGCCGTTCGCGAAGGTAAAGCCGGGTGAAGCCGTCGTCGTCCTGCTGATGACCTGCACCGTATTCCTCATCCTGTGCGCGTACTACGTGCTCAAGACCACGCGCGAGGGGCTCATCCTCACTGGCGGCACGCTCGGCCTGCGAGGCGACGAGCTGAAGCTCTACGCGGGCGGCGCGATGGCGCTCCTGTTCGCCGTGATCGTGCCCGCGTACGGCGCGCTGGCGAACCGGGTGACGCGCGTGCGGCTGATCAACATCTCGTACGTGTGGGTGTTCGCGAGCCTCGTCGTGTTCTTCGTGCTCGGCACCGCGGGCGTCAGTGTTGGGCTCGCGTTCTTCATCTGGCTCGGCTTGGTGAATATGTTCCTGATCGCGCAGTTCTGGTCGTACGCGAACGACATCTATAGTGAGGAGCAGGGCAAGCGACTGTTCGCGATCATCGCGATCGGCGGCTCGCTCGGCGCGATCGTCGGCCCGAAGCTCACGGATCTCGCAGGTACGTACGAGCTGATGCTGATCGCGGCCGCGATCCTCGCGGTGTGCGTCGTGCTGTTCAATGTGATCGACCGGATCCAGGCGCCGCAGTCTCCGCTCGCCATCGAGAAGGATGCGCCGATCGGCGGCCCCGGCGGGTTCGCGCTCGTCCTTCGCGACCGCTATCTCCTGCTCATCGCGGCGATGCTGCTCGTCACCAACATCGTCAACACGACCGGCGAATACATCCTCTCGAACGTCGCCTTCGAGCATGCTGCCGCGATCGTGCCCGGCGATGCGAGCGTCGCGACCGTCGCTGCCGCGCGCCGCGAGGTCATCGAGTCGTTCTACGCCGACTTCTTCTTCTGGGTGAATCTCGTCGGCTTCCTGATCCAGGCGTTCGTCGTGTCGCGCGTGCTCGCGTGGTTCGGCGTGCGGGCTGCCTTGTTCGTGCTGCCCGTCATCGCGTTTGGTACGTACGGCGCGATCGCGGTCATCGGCGGTCTCGCGATCACCCGCGTCGCAAAGATCGCCGAGAACTCGACGAACTACTCGCTGATGAACACCGTCCGGCAGGCACTGTTCCTGCCGACGTCGCGTGCCGCGAAGTACAAGGCGAAGGCCGCGATCGACACGTTCTTCGTGCGGTTCGGCGACACCATCGCCGCGCTGCTCGTCGCTCTCGCGCTCCACACGTTCGGCCTGAGTGCGGCCGAGCTCTCGATCGCGAACCTCCTCCTCGTCGGGGTGTGGATCGCGATCACCGTCGGGATCGCTCGCCGTCACGCGAAGCTTTCGCGAGGAGCGGCCGCGTGATCCCGTCGCCGTCGAGTAGCATGCGGATGAGCGCTGCGACGAGCATGCACGCGATGCCGGCGCCGCGACCCGACGTTCTCGCGCCGGCGATCGTGCTGTTCATCGTGATGGTCGCGCATGCGATCCTCGAGACCGCGCGCGACGCGCTGTTCCTGACGCGCCTGGGGCCAGACCGGCTCGGCTGGGCGTATGTCGCGATCGCCGCGATCGCGCTCGGCGCCGTGATGATCGTGCGGCGCTTTCGCGGCGTGCGCGAGGCACGCAGCATGCTGCTCGTGTTCCTGATGATCGCGACGGTGGGAACCACCGTCCTGGCGTTCGCGCTCACACGCTCGGCGTGGGCGGCGTTCGTCCTCTACGTGTGGACCGGCACGATCGCGACGCTCGTCGTCCCGGCGTTCTGGCTCGTGATCGAACGCGATGTTCGCATCGGCGATGCGAAGCGGATGCTCGCCGCGATCGCCGCAGGTGGCACGCTCGGCGCGCTCGTCGGGTCTGCGACGGCGTCGATCCTCGGACAGCTTGTCGACGCGCGCCACCTGGTCGACGCCGGAGCCATCGCCTTCGGGCTCGCCGCGCTCTCCGTGCAGCTGCTCCCCGCGGCGCGCGGGACCGCTGTCGTGCACGCGCACGCGGAGCCCGAGCGCGTTGTGGGCGGCAAGCGCGTGCCCGAGAGCCGGCGCTACACGCAGCTGTTGATCCTCCTCGCCGTCGTTTCGACGGTGACGTTGACGATCGGTGACCTCATGTTCAAGAGGCTGATCGTCGAGCGGCTCCCCGCGGACGAGCTCGCCACCGTCTTCGGTGCGACGTACACCGGCCTGAACGTGCTCGCGCTCGTCGTGCAACTCGTGGTGACACCGCGCCTGCTCGACCGCATTGGAGTCGGCAGCGCGCTCGCGGTGCTCCCGATCCTCGTCCTCGCGACGGCGCTCGGGTTCGTGCTGACCGGCGCTGCCGTCGCGGTGTTTGCACTGAAGCTTGCCGACGGCGGCCTGCGCAACAGCGTGCACCGCGTGGCGAGCGAGATCCTGTTCGTCCCGATGGGCAGCCTCGAGCGCGAGAAGGCGAGGCCTCTCGTCGAGGTCTTCGGGCAGCGCGGCGGTCAGGCGCTCGCCGCGGGTATCGTGCTTGCCATCGCGGGCGACGCGAACGCGACGTGGGCGCTCGCCGTTGCCACGACGGCGACGGTAACCCTCTGGCTCGTCGTCGCGGCGGCGATGCGCCGCGCGTACGTGCGCCGCTTCCGCGACAAGCTCCTCGCGGCGGGGATCCATCGCGAGGCACGCGTGCCGATGCTCGACAGTGCATCGATCGAGCTTCTCGTCGAAGCGCTCGCGTCCCCCGACGAACGCGAAGCGCTCGCAGCGCTCGATCTTCTGGCGGATCGCGGCGAGCGCATACCGGCACTCGTTCTCTATCACCCGAGCGACGCTGTGGTGCGCCACGCGCTGGCGCTGCTGGAGGGTGATCTCCGACCCGACGTTTCCCGCGTGCTCCAGCAGCTCCTGGCTCACGCCGATCCCCAGATCCGCGCGGCCGCGCTCGCGGCGTCGAGCCGCACGGGCCTGCACCACGATCAGCTGGTCGCCGCGCTCGCGGACGACGAGGCGGATGTTCGCGCCGCGGCAGCGGTCGGTCTCTCGCTCATCCGGGCCCCGAAACGAGGCGGCGCACCAAGCGATGCCGAGCAAGTGATCGCCGCACTGCGCGACGGATCGGTCGAGGAGCGGATCGCGCTGGCCCACGCGATCGCGCGTCAGCCCGATGATCGCTTCCGCGCTCTCCTGCTCCAGCTCGCCGCCCGGCGCGAGCCTCCCGTGATCCGCGAGGTCCTTCGCGCGTGGCAGCTCGCTCCGCAGCTCGCAGACGTCGAACGTCTGCTCCGCTTCCTCGAGGATCCACACATCCGGGGCGATGCGCGCCAGGTGTTCATTGCGGGCGGCGAGCTCCATCTCGCCCGCCTTCTCGACGCTCTCGACGATCCGCGCACGTCGCTTGGCGTGCGCAGGCACCTGCCGCGAACGATCAGCCGCTTCCAGTCGCCCGAAGCTGCGGCGGCGCTTGTCGCGCGTCTCCCGCGCGAGCGGGATGGCGCGACGCAATTCAAGATCCTGCGAGCGCTCGGCCGCATGCGCGCCGATGCGGCCGACCTCGCGATCGACGAGGCTCCGATCCGCGCCTACGCGCGTCGCTCGATCGAGGACGCGTCACGCTACGCGTCGCTGTCGGCGGCGCTCGCGCTGCATCGCACGCGTAGCACGCCGGGCCTCGATCTATTGCGCGAGCTGCTCGACGAGAAGCGCCTGCACGCCATCGAACGCGTGTTCCGTGCCCTCGGCATCCTCCATCCCCTCGACGATCTGCGAAGCGTTCACGACGGGTTCGTCGGCGATCACGAGGAGCACCGCGGTGCCGCGAGAGAGATCCTCGAGCACCTCGTCTCGATGGAGATGCGCACGCCACTGCTCGACCTGCTAGGCGGCAAGATCGATCTCGAAGCCCTGCGTGAGGAGTATCCGACGCACACCGACGTGCTCGCCGTGCTCCTCGCGGATCCGAGCGACTCCGTGCGCTGTGTCGCCGCGCATCACGTTGCGGAGCTGCAGCTCGTCGAGCTTCGCGGCGAGCTCGTTCGTCTCAAGCCGGTGACCGAGTCGACGCTCGTCACCAACGCCTTCGAGCAGGCGATCGAGAGGCTCCATGGATGACGTGCAACGCCTGCTGACGCTGCGCCAGGTTCCGGGCTTCGAGGACGCGAGCCTCGACGAGCTCGCCGTGATCGCGCACAACGTCGTCGAGCAAACGTTCGCCGCCGGCACGACGATCACCACGCCATCACGCTCGGCGCCGCTCCACCTCGTGGTCGAAGGAACGCTGTCGGGCGCCGGACACACGTGGGGAGCGCGCGAGGTTGTCGGCGCACTCGAAGCGATTGCTCGTCGCCGCACGCGCGAGCCGATCGTGGCGAAGACGGCCGCGCGCACCCTGCGCCTCGCCGCCGCCGATTTTCGCGAGATCCTCGACGGCAACTACGGCCTCATGTCGAGCGTACGACGCGCTCTCGCGCGAGAACTATTGTCCGATCTCACCCCGCCGCCACCGGTCCGCCTCCAGGTCCAGGACGTCACGTCCGCGCCGCCACTCGGCATGGTCGATCGCCTGATCGTTCTGCGCCGTTACATGCCGTTCAGCCGCGGGCGCATCGAGGCGCTCGCCGCGCTCGCGCAAGCATCGGAGGAGGTCCGCCTCCCAGCGCGTTCTCTCGTCGGCAGGCACGGTGACGCCGCCGCATCTGTGTTGTTCCTCCTCGACGGCACCGTCCACGGAATACGCGACGGGGTGTCGTTTGTCCTCGGGCCAGGCCACGCGCCGGGTGTGCTCGAGTCACTCGCCGAGGTGCCGTACGCGTCGTCGATGTCGACGCTCACGCCGATCCGCGCCTTGCGCTTTCCGAACTCCGCGCTGTTCGACGTTCTCGAGGACCACACGGACCTCGCACTCGCGATGGTCGAGTCGCTCGCGAGTGCGCTCGTCGATCGCAACCGCGCCGAACAGGATCGAGTGAACTAGCCATGCGTCCCCTCTTCTTCGCGGTCCTCCTCTCGCTCGTCGGTAGCGCGCGTGCCGAGCCGGTCGCGTCGGTGGTCGATCCGGACAAGCCCTCCGAACCACAGGTCATCGTCGCGCCGGTCCCCGCGCCGGAGTTCGATCCGACGAGGCCGGATAGCGATGGAACCGCACCCGCGCCCGATCGCGCGAGCGGCGTTGTCGTCGAAGCCGAGGAGCCGGTGTCTAACACGCTTCGCTTCATCCCGCGCACGCTCCTGTTCGTGCCGCGTTGGATGCTCTGGGGCTTCGCGCAGCCGTTCCGCGGCGCGGCCTACGCGTACGAGCAGTACAGCCTGCAGAACCGGATCAAGGCGACGCTATTCAACGATGACGGCACGTACGGCGTGTATCCCGTCGGCTCGTATTCGACGGACTTCGGCATCGATCTCGGCGCGCGCTTCGTTCACTACGATCTGTTCGGAGAGCGCGAGCGCATCAAGCTGCGCGCGAACTTCGGCGGTCGCTACCAGCAGGGCTACGGGTTCGAGCTCAGGAGCGGCGAGCGCTTCGGTAAGCGTGTCTCGGCGAGCATCGAGTCGCTGTACGAGCGCCGCCCGAACGAGCGCTTCTTCGGCATCGGCAACGCACCGATGCAGGAGAACGTGCCCGGCGAGCTCGTCGATCCGGCGCTCGCCGAAACCGCGGTGGCCTCGCGCTTCCGCGAGAACTGGTTCCGCACCGTCGGCAAGATCGAGTCGCGCGTCAGCGGCCCGGTTTCGGTCCGGATCTCTGGCGCCGTCGCGATGCGCCGCTTCGCGGACTACGAGCCCCTCGATCCAGACGATCCGACCGACTCGGAGGATCTCGGCGAGTTCGGTCGAGGCATCGAGCAGCGCTTCGACACGAGCAAGCTTGCCGGGTACGAGGAAGGCGTCGACAACGTCTACCTCGAGACAGAGCTCGTCTACGACACGCGCCGCCCGCGCACGACGTACACGCCACGCGTCCTCGACTCCACGGGCTGGTACGCCGCGATCCACGGCGGCCGGGCGATCGGCATCGGCGGCGATCCGACGGCGTTCTACCGCTACGGCGGTGAGGTCCAACGCTTGTTCGATCTCTACGAGGGTAACCGCATCCTCACGTTGCGTGCGCTCGTCGATGCGACGTCGGGCGGCGACGGCCGGATGGACCAGACGATCTCGTTCATCGACCTGCCTCGCCTCGGCGGCACGGACTTTCTGCGCGGCTACCCCGACGGCCGCTTCCGCGACAAGGCGGTCGCGCTCGGCTCCGCGGAGTACACATGGGACCTCGGCAACTTCCTCGCGGCGTACACCTTCGTCGATGTCGGGCGCGCGTTGCCGTCGCTGGCCGACATCACCGAGGGCGGCGCGGATCGCTGGCACCTCGGGTTCGGAGGCGGCGTGCAGGTCCACACGAACCGGAGCTTCCTCATGCGCGGCCAGCTCGCATTCTCGCGCGAAGGCGACGCGTTCTTCGAGCTCGTGTTCTCGCCGGCGTTCGGCCGCCGCGAACGCGCCGGGAGGTACTGACATGCGGTCCACGTCTATCCTCGCCCTCGTCCTCGTCGCAGCGTGTGCGACGCCCCCCGTCAGCAGCGTCCGCTTCGCGAATTCACCCCCGGTGTGGCGCGTATCGGATCGCACGCCGCTCGACGCGAAGCCAACCGAGCGCGAGTACAACCGCGCGCTCTATCACACCGATGGTTTCGTCGTGCGCCGCGCGACGCGTGCGATGGACATGCAGGATCCCGTTCGCGCACGCGACGTGAACTCCCTCGACGAGGTGCCGGACTCGACGTGGTTCACGAACCGCATCGGTGTTCGGGACGTGTCGATCGACGAGCTCCGTCGCGGCGCGAACGTCGACCCCTCGCCGTTCGACAACCTACCGTGGACCATCAAGAGCGCGAAGGTCGGCGGCACGGCGCTCGGGTTCATCTTCGAGGACGGCAAAGGCGACAAGTACCTACTCAAGTTCGACATGAAAGACGTCCCCGAGATGGAGACCGGCGCGCACGTGATCGGCCATCGCCTCGTGTGGGCGCTCGGCTACAACGTGCCGCAGGACTACCTCCGCTACATCGATCCCGAGCACATCACGGTCGACACGAAGGCGACGAAGAAGGACGCGCTCGGAAACAAGACGCCACTCACCGCCGTCGACATCGTCGATGCGTTCGCGAAGGCATACCGCACCGAGAACGGTCGTGTTCGCGTGCTCGCGAGTCGCTACCTGCCGGGCATTCCCATCGGCCCCTACGCGCGCGAGGGCGTGCGTCCCGATGATCCGAACGATCGCATCCCGCACGAGCAACGCCGCAGCGTGCGCGGTCAGGCGGCGGTCTTCTCCTGGCTAAACCACACGGACATGCAGGAGGACAACACGCTCGACGCGTTCATCCGCTATCCGGGTCCCGACGGAAAGCCGACCGACCGCGGACACGTCGTCCACTACCTGATCGACTTCGGCAAAGCGTTCGGCGTGATGGGTTACGTGATGAACTGGAAGACGGTCGGGTACACATATCGCGCCGACATCGGCATGGCGCTGCGCTCGCTCGTGACGCTCGGTCTGTGGCAACGTCCGTGGGATGGCATCTCGGTTCCGAGGCTGAGAGGCCTCGGCTTGTTCGAAGCAGAGAAATTCGACGCCGGTGCGTGGCGCACGAACAGCCCCTACTGGCCGTTCGAGGACGCGGATCGCTTCGACGGCTACTGGGGCGCGAAGCTCGTGATGCGCTTCACGCGCGAGCAGATCGAGACAGCTGTCGACGAGGCGCGATACTCGGATCCGCAAACGCCTCCGTACATGATCGACACGCTCGTGGCGCGCCAGCGTAAGGTCGGCGCGTACTGGTTCCGTCAGGTCTCCCCGCTCGATCATTTTCATGTCGCGCCTATCCCCGGCGGGACGAAGCTCTGCTTCGACGACCTCGCGCTCGTCTACGGACTCGAGTCCCCGCGCGGTCATCGCCATCGGGTCGAGACATTCGACGCAGCAGGGTCCGCATTGCAAACGAGCACGCTGCCTGCATCCGCGAAAGCCTGCGTCGTTGTCCCGATCGCGCAGAGCGTGGATGGCTACACGATCGTGAAGCTCGCGGCGCTGCGCAACGCGATCGCGCTACCACCGGTGCTCGTGCACCTCGCGCGCGACGCGGCCGGCGCGGTCCGCGTCATCGGCGTGCGCCGCGAGTGATCAGAACACGAACGACATACCGACCTGCGCGCCTCTCGGTGTCACGGCCGGTGTGATCGTCAGAGACTTCGACACCGCGGATCCCCCACGAGCCTCCTTGGTCGCGTGATCGCGGTACCGCCCCTCCTGATAGAAATAGAAGAGAGACGAGCTGACGGTACCGAGCAGACCGCCGATGGCGACGTCGCTCAGGTTGTGCCGATGGTGCCAGACGCGTTCCCCCGCGACCGCCGCGGCGCCGAGGCCGATGCCGGTGTACGCGGCGAGCTCCCACACAACGGAGTCTTCGCGTGTGTCGAACACGTGGCCGCGCAGATAGAGGATCGCGTACGTCGCGATCGCGAACGCCTGCGTCGAGTGGCCCGACGGAAACGATCGGCGCGACGAGTCCGAGTTGATGTCGGCACTCCAGTCGGGGCGGTGCCGGCCGATGACCGTCTTGATCGCGCCGGTCACGAAGCAGCCCGTCATCAGAGATTCCGCCATCCCCTTCACGTGATACATGCGCGAGTCATCGCCGGACAGCACCATGCCGAGACCGAGGCCCACGCCGAGCCCGGTCACCGCGTATCCGGGGACCTCCCACGACGACCTCGGCGCTCCGCCCTCCTTTTCGCTGAAGAACAACGGCGTCTTGCGCGGCGAAGCCCACGCGTCGAGCGCGAGCCGACCGGCCATCGCGCCCCAGAAGAACGGCAGAGCACCACCGTCGACGAGGTAGCTCAGATCGATCGTGCTCGAGCCTTCGGGGCCGGTGGGCGCTGGCTCGACGGGAGAGGGTGGAAGTGGATCCGCCGCGGCGGCTCGAACGACGACGAGACTCGTCAGCACGATGATCGAACGCTTCAACACGTAGATCGACAGCTTCATCGTGCAACCCATGTCGGCCACTCGCGTGCGACCTGCACGCGACCCTGAGCGACGACGCAGTGTAACCAAGGTCAAGGCCGTCCGAGCGACTATCAGCGTTTTCGACAGCCCGATCGACCTGGCTACGTGTTTCACGACCGGCACAGCGAAGTGGGAGCTGTACCGATACAGCGCATCTGTACTGGTCTCGATCGACATTCCGTGGCTCTGTACTGATCGCGGGATGAAGCCACTATGAAGCGCATGTTTGCTTCGACTGCCGAACCCGCACCCGTCGCATCACGCTTCGACTGGAAGCTGATCGCGAGCCTCGCGGCCGTGTACCTCATCTGGAGCTCGACGTATCTCGCGATGAAGATCGCGATGGTCGATCTCCCGCCCTTGCTCATGGCCAGCATGCGCTTCGCGTCGGCGGGCCTCGTGCTGCTGATGGTGGCGCGGCACCGTGGCGTCGCGTGGCCCACCCGGCGGGACTGGCTATCCGTGGCCCCCGTCGGGACGCTGCTGTTCGTCGGCGGTAACGGGTTCATCGCGATCGCGCAAGGGACCATCCCGTCGGGCGCGACCGCGGTCGTCGCAGCGATGATGCCGCTATGGATGGCCGTGCTCGCTGTGATCAGCGGCGAGCGTCCCTCGCGTCGTGAGTGGATGTCGCTCGTGATCGGTTTCGGCGGGATCCTCGTCTTGATGGGCGGGCCCTCGCTCGCCGGCGATCCGCTGCATATCGTCCTCGTGTTACTCGCGCCGGCCGCGTGGGCGCTCGGATCGATCATCGCGCGCCGCTTGAACACCCCCGCCACAAAGGACGTGTTCATGCTGTCCGCGATGGAGATGATCACGGGCGGCGTCTCGCTACTCGTGATCGGCGCGCTGCGGGGCGAGAACATCCCGGATCACGTCGGCGCTGAGTCGTGGATCGCGCTCGCGTACCTGTGGCTCGCCGGCTCGCTAGTCGCGTTCACCGCCTACAGCTGGCTCCTGCGCAACACTCGCCCCGTGGTCGCGACGAGCTACGCCTACGTGAACCCGAGCCTCGCCGTGGTGCTCGGCGCCGTGCTCGCCGGCGAGCCGCTCGGCGCGACGACGATCGTGGCGAACCTCCTGATGGTCGTGGCGATCTACCTCGCGCTGTCGAAGCACCGTGCGTGACCCCACAACCCGGAGCGCGGAATCACGTTTCTGATGTTGGTTCTCGTCGAGCCATTAGTGGCGCCCGGGGCAGCCCTTCGCTACGATCCCGCGATGCTACGGGGACTGCTCTGGCTAACACTCACGAGCGCCGCGCTCGCCGGAACGGTCGCGTGCGGCGGCCCGGACAAACCGGTCAAGAAGGTCGTCAAGGCGCCGCCGAAGGTCGACGCCCGCAAGATCCTCGCAGACGCGCGTGACCTCGCAAAGAACGGCGACGTCGACGGCGCCGACAAGAAGTACGGCGAGGCGTACGCGGCCGCGAAGAAGTTCGACATCCTCCAGGAGCGCGTCGACTTCCTGATCCACTCGGGAAAGGTCACCCGGGCCCAGGAAGTCGCGAAGGAGTACTACGACGCAAACGCGACGGACTTGAAGGGCTACGGCCTGTACGCCGACACGTTGCTCGCCGGCAACAAGGGCCAAGAAGCGCTCGAGGTCGCCGACTCGATGGTCTCGTTCAACGCCGAAGATCCGGCCGGTCACGAGAAGCGCGGTCGCGCGCTGATCATCCTCGAGAAGGATCAGCAGGGCATCGAGGCGCTCCGCAAGGCCGTGCAACTGGACGGGGCGAGCGCGACCTATCACGAGTCCCTCGGCGTCGCGCTCCACAAGCTCGGCGAGGTCAACGAGGCCGCGCTGGAGTTCCGCGCCGCCCTCAAGGCTGCGCCCGAGGACGCGCAGGCGCACGTGTTGCTCGGCATGGCGTTACGCGATCAGGATCAGCTCGACGAGGCGCGCCAGTACCTCGACAAGGGGATCGAGCTCGATCCCGAAAACGGTCGCGCCTACTTCGAGCTCGGCCTCTTGCTCAACAAGCAGGGTAAACAAGCCGACGCGGAGAAGGCGCTGTCGTCGGCGGTGCAGAAGTCGCCGCACGAGTCGCTGTTCTGGTACGCGTACGGCGAGATCTACCGGGTGCAGGAACGCTTCGAAGACGCGATCGCGGCGTACCGCAAGGCCGTCGAAATCGATCCGCCGCACCCCAAGGCGGCCGGCAAGCTCGGTCTGTTGCTCATCGAACGCAAGCAGTACGACGAGGCCGAGCAGATCTTGACCAGCAACATCCAGCGCGATCCGAAGAACGCGGTGAACTACCTGCACCTCGGAACGGTCTTCGCGGCCAAGAAGAAGAGCAAGCAGGCGATCGAGAACTTCGAGATCTTCCTGAAGCTTGCGCCGAAGAACGACCCGGACATCAAGCGGGCCAAGGACGCCATCTCCGAGCTCAAGCGCCGCGGCTGACGAGTGACTGGCATCCGCTATCGTTGACAGGTCATCCGTTGGGGTATAGATCTGTATCCGTTATGACGGATGCAGCCGCCCGCCCCGTCGACGAGCCATTCGACGACATCCCGGAGGGGACGGTGGCGATCGACGTGCTCCGCTGGGCGTCGCGGCGCTTTGGGCCCAGGCTGACGTTCTCGACGGGCTTTGGCGCGGAGGGTTGCGTCGTCATCGATCTCATCGCGCGTGCAACCCTACCGATCGACGTCTTCACGCTCGATACGGGCGTCCTATTCCCCGAGACCTACACGCTGTGGCGCCAGCTCGAGACCACGTACGGCATCACGATCCGCCCGGTGCGGTCCGAGCTCACGCTCGTCGCACAGGCCGCCACCTACGGTCCTGCGTTGTGGGAGCGCGATGCCGATCGCTGCTGCGATCTGCGCAAGGTCCGTCCGCTGCGCGGCGCGCTCGCCGGATTCGACGCGTGGATCTCCGCGATCCGGCGCGATCAGACCACCGAGCGTGCGAGCGCACAGCTCGTCGAACGCGACACCAGGTTCGGCTTGATCAAGGTGAACCCGCTCGCCGCGTGGACGCACGACGACGTATGGGCACACATCTACGCGAACGACGTACCGACGAACCCGCTCCACGCGCAGGGCTACCCGTCGATCGGGTGCGTTCACTGCACGACAACGATCGCACCAGGTGAAGACTCGCGCGCGGGTCGCTGGCGCGGCTCGCGCAAGACAGAGTGCGGCCTCCATGCACCGACGGCGCTCGTCTCGATCTCTCCGTCGCCGGCGAAGGAGAGCGCGTGAGTCGCGGCTTCATTCTATGGTTCACCGGCCTCTCGGGTGCGGGTAAGTCCACGCTCGCGAACGCGGTTGCCTCCATTCTGGCGCCGCGCCGGCTCGAGATCCTCGACGGCGACGCGGTACGCACGCATCTCTCGAAGGGCCTCACGTTCTCGCGCGAGGACCGCGACACCAACGTCCATCGCATCGCGTTCGTCGCGCGCCTGCTCGCGTCGCACGGCGTCGGTGTCATCACCGCCGCGATCTCGCCGTATCGCGACACGCGCGAGGCGGTGCGCCGCCTCGCCGAGAACCAGGACATCGCGTTCGTCGAAGTGTTCGCGAGCGCATCGCTCGAGGCGCTCGCGAAGCGGGACCCGAAGGGCCTCTACGCGAAAGCGCTCGCCGGCGAGTTGCCGAACTTCACGGGCGTTTCCGATCCGTACGAGTCGCCGCTGTCTCCCGATGTCGTCGCGTACACCGATCGCGAGCCCGTCGAGACGTCCGTCGCACGCATCGTCGACGTGCTCCGTTCGCGGGGCCTCGTCGATACGCCAGCGACCGCCGACACGCCGAGCGCAACCGATCGACGGGAACCCAACTGATGACGCTCGCAACCGCATCGATTTCCGCTGGAGCGAGGACCTGATGGCGCTTTATCCGGCGTTCCTGAAGCTCGACGGCCTTCGCGTGGTCGTTGTCGGTGGTGGCCCGGTCGCGGCGGGTAAGCTCGACGGGCTCGTTGCCGCCGGCGCGCGCGTCGTCGTGATCGCACCGTACATCTGCGACGAGATCCGCGCGCGCGCCGACCTCGTCACCTTCGTCGCCGCAACCCACGAGCCATCGCGCCACCATACGCTCGACGTCCCCCGAGGCCGGATCCTCCTCGTCGAGCGCGGGTTTCTCTCTCCTGACCTCGACGGTGCGCGATGGGTCGTCGCCGCGGCTCCTCCCGACGTGAACCAGCAGGTCGCTGCGGCGGCAACCGCGCGCGGCCTGTTCGTCAACGCGGTCGACGACACGGCCGCGGCCACCGCCTACCTCGGTGGTGTCGTGCGGCGCGGCGAGGTGGGGATCGCGA
>JBJXGN010000020.1:0-10729 GCA_046160585.1 Kofleriaceae bacterium | reverse complement strand
CGGCGTCGGCGTCGAGCGTCGCGAGCCACGCCGCGGCGTCTTCGGCTCCCATGAGCCCAGAGTATCTGGCCACCGCGCCATTCTGGGGTTCTCCGCGCCGAGTCTTTGCTCCCGTGCGATAGGTCCTCGAGCTGCCAGCGGAACGAGCGAAGCGTTTCGGTGATCGCGAATGCACACATGCGCTCGGCGGCTCGTGATATTGAAACGCGGTCGGCGGCTCGTGAGGCACACGAGCGCGGTCCACGGCGTTAGTGTTCGCGCATGCGAAACGAGGCCGAGACCGCGCGATGATGTCGACGGCTCGATCGATCGCGACCCTCGCCCGTTGGCTCGGCCCGTGGGCCGATGCGACGAAGGCTCCTGACGTAGCAATCGTCGACGAGCGGCTGGAGATCCCGCCGCGGGCCGGCACAGCCTCCGCGACGACATCGATCCGCGTGCGGCTGTATCGACCGCACGGGCTAAGGCCGGGCGAGGAGCGCGCCGCGTACCTTCTCGCGCACGGCCTGCACTTCCAGGGCCCCGACGACGTTCGGATGGATCGCTTCTGCAAGATCCTGGCGGCGGCGGGGCACCTCGTGATCGCGCCGTTCATTCCGAGCTACCTCGCGCTCGTGCCGCGGCGCGCGGCGATCGACGACTTCGAGCGCGTGTTCGATGCGCGCCGACGATGGACCCACAAGAAGCCCGTCGTGTTGTCGATCTCGTTCGGCTCGCTGCTCGCGTTCGCGCTCGCGGCGAAGCACGGGCCAGCGCTCGACGGGCTCGTCGTCTTCGGTGGCTATGCGGACTTTCACGAGACGATGACGTTCTGCCTGACGGGCCGCGTTCCGTCGGGGCGCGACGCGAAGCGCGATCCGCTCAATCAACCCGTCGTACTCATGAACCTGCTCGCTGACATGCGGCCCGCGCCCGCCGACGCGGAGGCGGTGAGCAAAGCGTGGCGCGCGTACGTCGAGCGCACGTGGGGGCGACCCGAGATGAAGGCGCGCGAGCGCTTCACCGCGATCGCCGACGAGCTCGCGCCCGACGTGCCAGAGAGCGTGCGCGAGCTGTTTCACGTCGGCATTGGCACGCGGCCCGGTGCGACGGAGCTCGCGATGGACGCGCTCACGCGGTTCGATGCGGCGCAGCTCGATCCGATGCCGTATGTCGCGCGCGTACGCGGGCGCGTGGACCTCGTGCACGGCACCGACGACGATGTCATTCCGTACGAGCACAGCCAGGACCTCGCGCGGCGACTCGTCGCGGCGGATGCCTGCGTGCACATCACGGGGCTCTACGGGCACACCGGCGCGCAAGTGCCGAAAGTGTCGGCGCTCGTCGAAGAGCTCGCGACCATGGTCCGCGTCCTGCGGGTGTTCGCGCGCTGAGCTCGCCTAGCGAAACGAATGTGCGCAGTTTCGCGACGTGCTCCGTGGCATGGTAGTCGACGCCATCAGCGTACGAACATGTCGATCGCACGCAGGTCCGGCAGCACGACGGGGTCCGTCGCGAGCAGCGGCTGCGCCGGCGCGTCGGTCGCGATGCCGAAGATCTCGAGACACATCTCCTGCGTCGTCTGTTCGCCGAGCGTGATGTCGATCGGCTGCGGCGGCAGGTTCGAGTCGTGCAACATGCGCTCCACGAACGGGTTGTCCATCGTGTTGTTCCAGCCACAGCTCACGCTGATGCGATCGCCGACCTCGATCGACGGCAGGTCGTCGATGTCCGCGTCGTAGGTGTACGTCCGCTGCCAGTCGAAGTTCCAGCCGCCGTTCGCGAGGCACTCCGTCTGCGGCTCGTCGCCACGCGCCGACGGCCGGTGGATCTTGCTCGAGATCTTGGTGCCGACGAGGTGCATGTGCGGGTTCACCGAGTAGAGCTTCACGTTCGTGAGGCCGCCGAGCGTCGTGATGTCGCGGAACATCTTCTCCGTGTGATCGGCGGAGTTGGCCGGGATGAAGAAGCGCGGCGTGGCACCGTCGCCGGGACCGGGCTCGAGGTTTGGCGCCGCGAGCTCGTTGCCGATCGCGGTGACGAAGTACATCTTGCGTGGCCACACGGTCGAGTACTGGAGATCGATCTGGGTCGCGTCGGGCGCGTGCGTGCCACCGGCTGGGTGATAGTGGATCTGCATCACGATCTTGCTGCGCGCCGCGAGTGGGATCGCGAGGTCGCTCGGCGTGCGCATCGGCTGGTTGCCCGGCGTCCACACGTGCATCACGAAGCTGCCCGGCGTCGTGTCGCACTCGAACGCAGTGCCGAGCCCGTGCTCGGCGATCAGCGCGTTGCCCTCGGTCTCCTCGACCTGCGTGATGACAGCGTGGTGCACGACGAGGTCGTTGTCGGGGCGGACCTGCAGGCCGGTCACCCACCGAAACGTCGTGTTGCCCGGATCCATCACGAAGCACATGAACTGATCGCGCGTGCCCGATGTGACGAAGCCCTGCGCCGGTGTCAGCGTCGTCGACACGTTTTCGAGCTCGGGCGTCTCGGGGATCTCGATCGTGTCGTCGATGCCCTTCTCGTAACCACCGTCGACCCACGCGCGCAGCGTGTCCTTCTCGGCGGCGGTGAGGCGCGGATCATCCTGCCACCCATGGCGCGGCGTACAGTCCGCCTCTTCCCGCGCGTCGAACGGCGGCATGATCCCGCGATCGACCGCGTCCACCATCATCGCGGCGTGTTCGACCGCGTTGTTGTAGGTGGTCAGCTCGAACGGTCCGATGCCGCCTTCTTGATGGCAGCCCATGCAGTGGTCGGCCACGATGGGCGCGACGTGCTGGAACCACGTGGTTTTGGCAGTGGGCTCGGTGTCGGGCTCGACGTAGTCGGTACCGCAGCCGAAAAACGCCACACCAAGGATCGAGATCGCGAGGCTCCTACGCATGGCGTCATGGACGAGCAATGTGCGGGCCTATGTAAGTGCCCGATTCGCAAACGAGAAACGTGGGGAATCACGACACCGTGGACAATCGCCACACGCGAGATCTCGGAGTAATGTGGCGCGCACATGCAGGCGGAAGTTGTCCGGCAAGTCCTCTCGCTCGCTCATCAATCGGTGAAGGAGACGCACCGCGATCGCATCGAGTCGTACGTGCGAGCGTACTGCCGCGCGATCCCGCCCGAGGTGCTCGCGGAGGTCAAGCCGCACGTCCTGCTCTCGTTTGTCATGGAGCGCTTCGCGTTCCTCGAGGAGGACTTCGCGCGCACGGTGAAGGTCACGATTCACGATCCGGAGACATCGGTCCTCGGTAGCGAGGAGAACCCGTCGACCGTGATCGAGACGCGGCTCCCCGACTGCAAGTTCATCATCCGCACGATCAAATCGTTCATCCGCCAGCAAGGGCTCCAGCTGCAGTTCGTGCTGCACCCGATTCACGGCGTGATCGCGGATCACGGACAGATCACCGGCATCGACGACACGCGCGGTCAGAAGATGTCCCAGGTCTATCTCCAGGTCTCGCCGATCGCGCACGACAAGCGCGACGCGCTCGCGAAGGACCTCGCGAATCGCCTCGAGCTCACGCTCAAGGTCAACCAAGATCGCACCGAGATGATGGCGCGCTTCGAGGAGGTTCGTGCCTCGCTGTGCACGGTCGCGGGCCTCGATCCCGCGAGCCCGAGCCCGCGCGAGTCGCAGACGATGGCGATCATCAAGGACATCCCGCGCACCGAGAAGTCGCTCGCGGCGGCGACGCAGCGCGAGCTCGAGGCTACGGAGGCCGTCGCGCTGATCGACTGGTTCAAGGACGACAACTTCATCATGCTCGGCTACGCGTATTTCCCCGCGAGCGGCGGCAACGGCAACGGCAAGCCGCATATCGAGCACGGACGCGGCCTGTTCGCTGTGGACGATCGCAAGACGCTCGAGGAGGTCATCGGCGAGATCGTCACGACACGCCGCGCGCGCGACGAGGTCTACTCGTTCTATCGCACAGACTTCATGACCATGGTCCGGTCGGTCGCGCAGGTCCGCTATTTCGGCGTCTCGGCGATCAGCCCCGACGGCAAGGTCGTCGGCGAGCACGTATTCGTCGGCCAGCTCTCGACGAAGGCGCTCAAGCAGGCGAACCGCCGCGTGCCGGTCGTGCGCAACCGGATCAAGGAAGCGATGCGCCGCTCGGACGAAGCGACGGGCAGCTATGCGTACACCAAGACGCAGGCGATCCTCGACTCGATCCCGCTCGAGGATCTCTTCTACTGGAACATCGACGAGATCAAAGACGTCGCGGAGCAGTTCCGCATCCAGGAGTCCAAGGACCAGGCGCGCGTGTTCGTGTGGCGCCGCGTCGGTGGCCGCCGCATCACGGTGGTCTGCATCGTGCCACGCATGCGCTACTCCGAGGAGCTCCGCGAGGAGATAAGCCTCGAGCTCCGCAAGTTCTTGCAGGTCCCGAACGTTCGCGAATATCGGCAGGAGACCGACGACGAGTCGCCGATCCGGCTGCACTTCACCGTCGGCAAGTACCGCCCCAACGTCACCGACAAGGATCTCGAGACCCTGACCGAGGCGCTCGAGCACTCGCTCGAGAGCTGGGACGATCGTCTGCGCACGCTCGTGTTCAGGCGCTACCGCGGCCGCGACGCGAGCGGTGCGAGCTCGAAGTCGGCGATGTACCTCGCGACGACGGCCACCGCGCAGGAGATCTGGACGCGCTATGGCTCGCGGTTCCCGGTCTCGTATCAATCCGTCCTCCCGCCGGACACTGCCCTCGACGACATCGGCCTGATGGAGAAGCTCGACGAGTCGGAGGGGTTGCGCGTCGCGTTCGTGCCGAGCGCACAGAACGGCAAGCGCTACACGTCTCTGCGCATCGTCTCGCGCACCGAGCTCCTGCTCAACGACGTCGTGCCGACGCTCCATCGCATGGCGCTGCGCACGACGAGCCGCCTCGCGGAGCGCCTCGACAACGATCCGAACCACCCGGGCCCCGAGGTGTTCGTCACCGGCTTCGAGGTGCAGGGACGCGACGGAACGAAGATCGAGGACGACGCATCGCTCGCACGCCTCGGCGCGATCCTCCAGCGTGTCTTGCTCGGCCAGCTGCTCGACGATCGTCTGCTCGGGCTCGGCTTCCTCGCGGGGCTCGACTGGAAGCAGATCGATCTGCTCGTCACCTATCGCAACTACTTCCTGCAGGTGTTCCACCAGTTCGGCGTCCAGAGCGTCGACGACACGCTGCTCAAGCACCCGGGCTTCGCGGCGATGCTCGTCGAGTACTTCGAGACGAAGTTCGCCACCGATCGCAAGGAGACACCGGCCGATCGCGCCGACAAGCTGCTGCCGGTCCTCGTCTACAAGTACGAGGAAGGGCTGCAGAAGGTCACGGTGATCCAAGAGGATCTGATCCTTCGCTACTTCCTCGACCTCATGGAGGCGACGCGGCGCACGAACTACTACCGCCCGGGTCGCGGCGACACGATCTCGATCAAGATCGAGTCCGCGCTCGTCGAGCACATGCCGCGGCCGTGCCCGATGTTCGAGATCTACGTGCACGCCCCCGGTGTCGAGGGCATTCACCTCCGCGGCGGAAAGGTCGCGCGCGGTGGCCTGCGCCACTCCGACCGCGCGGACGACTTCCGCACCGAGGTGCTCGGCCTGCAGCGCACGCAGGCGCTGAAGAACGTCATCATCGTGCCGCAGGGCGCGAAAGGTGGCTTCGTGACGCACAAGGCCAGCCCGACGCGCGAGGAAGCGCGCGCGCAATACGAGGTGTTCATCGCCGGCCTGCTCGACGTCACCGACAACTACGTCGGGCACAAGATCGTCCCGCCGCCGGGCGTGCTTCGCTACGACGAGGACGATCCGTACCTCGTCGTGGCCGCCGACAAGGGCACCGCGCACCTCTCCGACACCGCGAACGGCATCTCGCAGCGCTACAAGTTCTGGCTCGACGACGCGTTCGCCTCGGGCGGCTCTGCCGGCTACGACCACAAGGCGATGGGCATCACGTCGCGCGGTGGCTGGACGAACGTCGAGCGGCACTTCCGCGAGATGGGCATCGATATCCGCAAGACGTCGATCAGGGTCGCCGGCGTCGGCGACATGGCCGGCGACGTGTTCGGCAACGGCATGCTGCTCAACGATCAGATGCGCGTCGTTGCTGCGTTCAATCACAAGCACGTGTTCGTCGATCCGACGCCGGACGCGGCGACGTCGTACGCGGAGCGCAAGCGCCTGTTCACGACGCCGGGCACGCAGTGGAGCGACTACAACCCGAAGCTGATCAGCGCCGGCGGCGGCGTATTCGAGCGCGCGGCCAAGGAGATCAAGCTGACGACCGAGGCGAAGAAGCTCCTCGGTATCACCGGCAAGGTCGTCACGGGGCCGGACATCGTCCGCGCGATCCTCGCGCTCGACGTCGACCTGATGTGGTTCGGCGGCATCGGCACGTACGTCAAGGCATCGACGGAGACGCACGGCGAGGTCGGCGATAAGGTGAACGACAACGTTCGCATCAACGCGACGGACCTGAAGGCCAAGGTGATCGGTGAAGGTGCGAACCTCGCGATCACGCAGCGCGCACGTACCGAATACGGCATGGCCGGCGGTCGCCACAACACCGACGCGATCGATAACTCGGCGGGCGTCGACTGCAGCGATCACGAGGTCAACCTCAAGATCCTCCTCGCGCCGTTGATGGCGTCGGGCGCCCTGCCGCGCGACAAGCGCGACGTGTTGCTGCGCGAGCTCGAGCCCGATGTCGGTGCCGCGTGCGTGCTCGACAACTACCTCCAGTCCGCACTCCTCTCGATGGAGAGCGTGCGCACGAAGAGAGGCGACGTGACGTTCCTCGACCTGCTCGGCTATCTCGACAAGCACGGGCTGTCGCGCCGCGCGGAGAACATGCCGCCCGATGATGATCTACGCGCGTGGATCAAGACCGGTAAGGGCCTGCCGCGCAACCTGCTCGCGGTGCTCGTCGCCCACACGAAGAACGATCTCTACGAGCGCGTACTCGGCTCGCGCATCCCCGACCTGCCGCTGTTCCAGCCGTTCCTGTTCTCGTACTTTCCGGCGAGCGCCGCGCAGAAGTACGGCGACCAGGTGAAGAAGCACCAGCTGCGCCGCGAGATCATCGCGACGGTCGTCACGAACGCGGTCATCAACCAGGCCGGCTGCACGCTGCTCGTCGCGCTCGCGAAAGAGACGCACGCACCGATGGACGAGCTCGTCGTGCGCTACTTCATCATCGACGAGCTGCTCGGTGGCAAGGCATTCCGTGCGGCCGTGCACGGCGCGGACTACCGTATCGCATCGGAGCACCAGTACACGGCGCTGATGGCGTTCGAGGAGGTCCACCGCAAGCTGCTCCGCTGGTGGAACTGGAACGAGAGCACGTGGAAGGTCGCGCCCGAGGACGTCGAGAAGATCAAGCCGAAGTTCGAGGCGGCGACGTCCGCGCTGGTGGCAGCATTCGATCCGCCGGCGAAGGCAGCGTACGACGCGCGCATCGCGGAGCTCGTCCAGCGCGGCTTCTCCGCCGAGGTCGCGACGGCGCTCGCCCGCGCCCCGATGGCGCGTGAAGCGTTCGCGCTACTCGCCGCCGTACGCGACACGAAGGGCAACCTCGACACGGCAGCACCGGCCTACCACCGCGTCGGCAAGGACCTCCACGTCGACGCGTTCGAGGAGATCCTCGCGGCGCAGGTGCCCACGAACGTCTGGGAACGCCGCTTCCACGCGACGCTCGAGCGCGAGGCCGCTAGCGTTCGCCACCGCGCACTCGCCCACTTGGGCGAGAAGGGCTTCGTCGAAAAGCACCGCGAGCAGCTCGATCGTATCAGCGACAGTCTCAGCATGGTGCGCCAGCTCGGCGGCCACGGCCTGATCCCGCTGTCCCTGATCCTCGAAGAATACCGCACTCTGATATGAGATCGCCGTGAGCGCGCTCGACGACAAGAAGCTCGCGAGCACACTCGCCGACGGAGGGCGTCTGCGCGCGCTCGTACTCGAGCTGTGGCAACGCACGCGTATGGACTGGGGCTTCGTCACCGATCGTCTCGCGCAGACCTTCCGGCAGGAGCGATGGATCGGCGCGCACGAGCGGCGCTTCATCGGCGAGGTGTTGTTCGGCATGGTGCGCCACCTGCGCCGCATCGACGCGGCGCTCGAGCGGGGTCGCAAGGTGAAAAAGTCACCGAAGGACCTCGAGCGCCTGCTGGCGCTCCTCGTCCTCGACAAGCTGCTAGAGCCGGCGGCCGCCGCCCGTGTCGAACGCGACCTCGATTGGACCGCGGTCGCCGGAATCGACGACGCGATCGCCAAGGAGCGCCGCCCCGTCGCGCGCATCGCGCTCGCCGCCTCCCTGCCCGACTGGCTCGCCGAGCGCTTCGTGGCCGACTGGGGCGATCGCGCGGAAGCGCTCGCGCTCGCACTCAACCAGCGCGCTCCGATGACGGTGCGCGCGAACACGCTGGTCGCATCGCGCGACGAGCTGCGCGACGAGCTGTCCGAGGCCAACATGGAGACCACGCCTGGCCGCTGGTCCGACACCGCGCTGCACGTCGAGACCCGCACGAATCTGTGGTCGCTCGAGGCGTTCAAGCGCGGCGCTCTCGAGGTGCAGGACGAGGGTAGCCAGCTCCTCGCCGAGCTCGCCACCGGCGGCCTCACGACGGACAAGCCGCTCGTCGTCGATCTGTGCGCGGGTGCCGGCGGCAAGACGCTCGCGATCGCGGCGCGGCTGCGCAACAAGGGCCGCCTCTACGCGAGCGACATCGACGAGCGCAAGCTCGACGAGCTCAAGAAGCGCGCACGCCGCGCGACCGTGTCCACCGTCCAGGCGCTTCACATGGACGACGGGCGCTGGCCCAAGGAGCTCGACGCGCTTCGCGGCAAGGCCGACGTCGTGTTCGTGGACGCGCCGTGCTCCGGCATCGGCGCGCTGCGCAGAAACCCCGAGGCGCGATGGCGCCTGCGCGACGCCGACCTCGCGACGTTCGCGACCAAGCAGCGCGAGATCCTCGACGGCGCGTTCCACCTGTGCGCGCCGGGCGGGCGCATCGTGTACGCGACGTGCACGCTCGTCTCCGCCGAGAACCAGCGCGTCGTCGCGGACCTCCTGACCGAGCGCCCCGAGCTATCGACCGTGCCTCTCGAGACCGTGCTCGGTGATCGCGCCCTGGCGTTTGCCGACGGCGACGCGTTCGTCTCACGCCCGGACGCGCACGGCACCGACGGCTTCTTCGCGCACGTCCTGCAGCGAGCCTAGCGAACGATCAGTGACGGCGACGACGCACCGTTCAGGCACCCGTAGCCAAAGACCGTTCCGTCCTTCGCCGGCGCCTCGACATCCGAGCTGAACGCGAAGTCCCACTCTTGCCCCGTCGAGCGGTAGGCGACCTGCCCGTTTTGTGACGCGCCAATCGCTAGTCCCGACGCGCCAACGATCACGAGTTGCATACGGTGGCGAGCTCGGCACGTCCTACATAACTCGTGCGTCCGCGCAGCTCGTTCTCGTTCATCGTTTCGCCCCGCCCGGATCGCCGCGAGCTTCGCGGCACCGACCGTGCACTGCGACGGGCATGGACCCGGATTCGGGCTCTATCGCGACGACATCCGCAACGTTCTCGGACTATGGCGTTGCCGATGGCAACGGTCCCGGGCCTCACCCGGGCCCCAAGCGGCATGGTAACGTCGCGAAGCGAATGGCGATCGATGTATCCGTCGTGCGCGACGTACCGGCGCTGCGTGCGATCGAGGGCGAGTGGCGTTCGCTTGCCGGAGCCACGGCCGGTGCGCTGTTTCGCGGCCCGGACTGGATGCTTCCGTGGTGGCACGCGTACCACAACACGCTCGCCGCCGAGCTGCACGTGCTCGTCGGGCGCGCGACCGAAGGAGATCCGAACGTTCCTGCCGGCGAGATCGTGTGTCTTGCCCCGTTGTATCGGCGCACCGTGAAGGTCGCTTTGCTCGACACGCGCGAGCTGCGCATGATCGGTGATGCAGGACCGCGCCCGCCGGCGCTCGACTTCCTCGCGCGAGCGGGTTGGGAGGACCGCGCAGGTGCCGCGTTCGCCCGCAAGCTGATCGAAGAGGCGGCGAGCTGGGACCTACTCGAGCTGGAGCCGCTCGCGGATCCGTCGCGCATCCGTGCGAACCTCGTGCAACGGCTGGGGCCCGCGGGGTTCACGGTAGAGAGCGCGCCATCGGCGGGTGGCGCCTCGCGCATCGGCCTCGGCCTCGCGCCAACAGAGGCGACGGATGGATCGGGTGTGGTCACGACGTTCGGTGACGACCTCGCGGCACTACGCAAGGGAATGAGCGCGCTGCGCCGTTTGTCGCGCCTAGAGTGGTCGGAGCGCGACGAGCCCTCTCCCCTCGCGGATCAGGAAGCGACCGCGTTGCTCGAGGAGGTCGCGCTCGAGCTCGGCAAGCAAGGACGCGTACGCCTCGCGCGGCTCGACGACGCGCAAGGTGAAGCGTGCGCCGCCGCGCTGATCGTCGACGATGGCGATCGCGCGGTCGTCCTCGCGATGGCGGTCGATCCGCTCGCACCACGCGCGAGTGCTCGCCTGCTGCACGCGGAGGCAATCGCCGCGCGGATACGCGGGTGCATCGCGCTCGATGTCGTCACCGGCGCGGTCGACTACGCGCTTCCGTCGTTGCCCACCTCGAAGCAGGTGGCGCTCGCCGTGCGTATCTGGGGCCAATCGACGACCGCGTCGGTCGGGCGTACCGTCACCAACGTCGCTCGACGTGCGCGACGCGCGAGAGAGACTCCGGCAGTCGCGGCTGCAC
>JBJXGN010000019.1:0-36670 GCA_046160585.1 Kofleriaceae bacterium | reverse complement strand
GCGAGGCTAAAGCGCACCAGCGCGAAGAGTGCGAGCAAGCACGCGAGCGTTCCCGCGATGCCTCCGCCGATCAGCACGAACGCGACGCGCCGAACACTCTCGTCCACGCCGCCGAGTGCACGAGCGACCACCAAGGTCGCGCGCTCCGGCTGCACGATCGGCACGTCGTGCCGAGGCTCGAAGCGCAGCGTGACCTGGCGACCGCTCCCTCCGCCCGGCAGCACGACGATGTCGACGCCGTCGGACGGTCGGAGATCGAGTCCGGCGAGGTTCGGCGACCGCTCGACCACCGTCCCCGCTTCATCCCAGAGCGTGTAGTACACGGTGCGATCAACCGCGATCGTCGCTTGGAGCTCCGACTCGAGCTCCCCGGCCTCCTGCTCGACGAGCGCGGACATCGCCGCGGCCTGTGCGACGAGGTTGTCGTCGAGCTGCGCGATCAACGTCGCCCGCGAGAGCACGAGGACGAGCACGCCGGTGCCGGCAAACGCCAGCGAGACGGCGATCCCGATCCCGAGGAGGAGCCGCCGTTGCAGCGACATCTACGCGTTCCCGCCGAGGACGTAGCCGTGGCCACGCCGCGTATGGATCAGCAGGGGTGGCCCGAGCTTCTTGCGCAGGTAGCCGACATAGACATCGACGACATTGGACGTCGCGTCGGAGTTGAAGTCGTACACGTGCTCCCAGATCTCGGTGCGGGTGACCAGCTCGCCCGCGCGTGCCGCGAGATATTCGAGCAACGCGTACTCGCGAGGCGACAGGGCGATCAGCTGTCCCGCGCGCCGCACGCTGCGCGTGGTCGTCTCGATCTCGAGGTCCTCGATCCGCACGATCGGATCTCGCGTGTCGTAGCGCCGGCGCACGAGCGCCCGTACGCGCGCGAGGAGCTCGGCGAACGCGAACGGTTTGACGAGATAGTCGTCTGCTCCGACATCGAGGCCGCGAACGCGATCCTCGACGGTGTCCTTTGCGGTCAGCAGCAAGATCGCGACGTTGGATCCTCGCGCGCGCAACCGCTTCACCATGGCGAGCCCATCCAGCTTGGGCAGCATGATGTCGAGTACGACGACGTCGTATGGATTCGCGTCGGCGAGCCAGAGGCCTTCCTCGCCATCACTCGCGCTGTCGACGGCAAACCCGTGCTCTTCGAGCCCTTCGCACACCGCGACCCGCACCGGCGCGTAGTCCTCGACCACGAGCGCGCGCACTAGTCGCGGTCGCCTTCTTCGCGCCCGTCATCGCGATCCTCGTCGTCGCTATCGTCGTCGTCGCTATCGTCGTCGTCGCTATCGTCGTCGTCGCTATCGTCGTCGTCGTCGTCGTCGTCGTCGTCGTCGTCGCGAGTGATCACACCGGCACCGGTGATCGTGATCTCGCGTTCCTTGCCATTCACGATCCCTTCGACCTCGTAGCGATCATCGGCTAGCTTGACGTACGAGACGTGCGTCGCGCTTGCGAACACACGTAACGCCGCGTCCCGCACCACGTCCGGGACGTCGGCTTCGCGAACCTGGACCTCGAGCTCGACGAGCTGACCGTTCGTTCGAACGACAGCTTCACGCTCGAGCCCGTCCTGCCACCAGGTTGCTTCATACGCGTCATCGCCTTCCCGCGCGACCTCGACCTGCGCCGAGCCTGCCTGCGAGCGGATCGTGGCCTGCACGGCCGCAGGGACCTCGAGCGTCGATCGAGAGGACGCTTCGTGCGCCGCACACGCCGACAGTCCGAGAAACACCACGACACGCAGTCGCATGCGCCGAGCATGGGGGGATCCTGGATGAAAATTGCATGAGAACCGACATTGCACGCGCTTTCACGGGGCTCTCATGGGCGAGCTCCTATCGTGGCGTCACTCAGGAGGAACCCATGACCCGATTCTCAGCTCTCGCTCTCGCCCTCGCTCTTGCCGGCTGCGACGGAACGCAGGACACCACCTCGCTACGAGCAGCGCTCGACGCCTCGGAGGTCTCGCTCCGCGAAACCGTGGCCGTTGCCGAGACTGCCACGCCCGCAAGTCGCGGCATCACGGCCCGACTGCATCCAGGCACCACGGCGGAGTTCGCGGTGGGCTGCGCCGGCGAAGCCACACTCCACGACGTTCGCATCGATCTCGCGGGGCACATCGTCTCGGCCCGTCCCGCGGGAACGTACGCGAACGACTGCGCCGGATCGATCTCGCTGTCGCAAGCGATCGCGATCGCGGAGGCCGAAGTGAGCGGCTCTGCGACCGCCATCGAGCCCGACGACGATGGACCGTGTAACCGCGAGGTCCAGGTCCTCGTCGGCGATACGCTCTGGGAGGTCAAGGTGGGCCCCACCGGCCAGGTCATCGAGACCGAGCTGTCCGACGAGACCGAGGATTGACGGAGTCCCGTCACGCCCCCGGCGTGAACGACACGAGGAGCTTCGCGGTATCGCCAGACTCCCCGATGCCGGGGACATAGAACTTGACCTCCTCGTCGTCGCACGTGTCGAGCGGATTGGAGTCCATCACGGTCACGACGTTGTCGTAGCTCTGCCCGGCGAACATCATCGTCGACGTGACGTCGGTGACGCGTCCCATGTCGATCGCGATCCCGGGTGCGTTCTCCTGGAAGTAGGCATCGCCCACGGCCGGGGCAGCTGGCATGATGACGCCCGGCTTCGCGTTGCCTTCGTCGGCGCGCCAACTGCCATTGCGATTCACGAGCTGGCCGTTCTCGTAGAACTCCACGGCTTCGCCGAAGTAGCAGACGGTGCCATCGTACGCCTCGACATAGTAGTTGCGCGCGATCTCGTAGATCTGCCCGTCGATCAGCTCCCGCGCCTCGAGCACGTGTGTGGTCACTCCCTTCACGACCTCCGTGTCGGCGAGTACCCGACGCTCGACCCGGATCGACTGGCCATCCTCGACGCCCTCGAGGATCGTGACGTTGCCGACGCGCAGCGGATAATACGGGTTCGTGGACGCGAGCGAGAATGTGGCGAGCGCCGGATCGCACCGTGCGACGTCCACGGTGGGTGGATAACACTGGTCCTTGGTCTCGCCATCACCACAGCCGACCATCACGATGAACACCAGATATCGAGCTCTCATCTCTCCACCTTCGCGCGGACCAGATGAAACGACGATGAGAACGGACGACCCACGGAGGTCTTGGGACACTCCTCGGGGCTCTCATCGGGCTCTCATCCACACTATCTCTGGATGCCACTGCCTTCGCTCGCCCTCGGCGGCGGGCTCGGCGTCGGTGCGGACTACGACTCGGTCTCGCCCGAGATCCGCTCACCCGATCCCGATATGGAGCGCGTGAGTGACCTCGGGGCGTTCTTCGCCGTGCGCGCGACTCCGATCACGCTGCGGTTACGCGAGGGCGCAGTCGAGGTGGGGCTCAACTTGGCTGTCCTATTCGCTGGCGACGAGAGGCTGTTTTCCGCGCTGTTCGCGGCGGACTGGTTTCTATGGTGAGCCCGGGCGACACCATCGGTGCGCACCGCATCGTGTCGCTGCTGGGCGCTGGCGGCATGGGCAACGTCTGGCTCGCGGAGCACTCGTTGCTGCAGCGTCGCCTCGCGATCAAGGTGCTGCGCCGGAGCTCTCCGACCGCGACGATGTCGTCGAACGATTCTTCGACGAGGCCCGCGCGGCGGCGGGCATTGCCGATCCGGGCATCGTCGCGGTCTACGACTTCGGGCGCCACGGGGGCAGCGCGTACATCGTGATGGAGCTCCTCGTCGGCGAGACGCTCGCCGCGCGACTCGCTCGGGTCGATCGGTTGCCATCGGTCGTCGCGTCGCGGCTGGCACTTCACGCGGCGATGACGATGGCGGTCGCCCACGGCTTCGGGATCGTTCACCGCGATCTCAAGCCCGACAATCTGTTCCTCGTTCCGGATGCCGCCGTCGTGGGGGGCGAGCGGTTGAAGATCCTGGACTTCGGGATCGCCAAGCTGCTCGCCGAACGTGATGCGGTGTCTCGTACCCAGACCGGTGCGATCCTCGGGACGCCGTTGTACATGTCTCCCGAGCAGTGTCGAAACGCCGGCGGTGTCGATCACCGAACCGACATCTATGCACTCGGCTGCGTGCTGTTCCACATGGTGTGTGGTCGACCACCGTTTGCGGGCAGCTCCTCGGGTGATCTGATCGCAGCACACCTCGTCGACGAGCCACCGTCTGCGGGGTCGTGCGAGCCGTCCGTGCCAGCAGAGCTCGACGACATCATTACTCGGTGCCTGCAAAAATCTGCCGATGGGCGATTCGCTTCGATGAGCGAGCTTGCTCTCGCGCTCGCTCCCTGCGCGAAGATGACGATCGACAACGTGATGATCGTGCCGCTCGGAGCGGGCGAAGCACGCCGGCCGAGCACTCCGCGGGTGGGGGCACCTCCACCACAGATCCCGCGAGACGTCGGTCTCCTCACGACGCTCGGCACGGGTGCCGGTGAAGCGCGAGTCGAGCGAGCCCGTGCGCCGAGGCGATCGTTGTTCCTCGCGGGCTGCGTCTTCGCGATCGCGGCGATCGGCATCGCAGCGATCCGATGGTCGAGTGAACCAAACAGCGACACGAGCAGCGAGTCGGCTCCCTCGGTATCGGCCGCAGGTACGCCCGCGAGCACACCCTCCGAGCCGACACAGGCCCTGACCTCCGGCCCAGCCGCGACGCCGCCGACTACGGCGACCGCGGCGCCGCCCGCGCGTGCCGATACTCCAGCGCCGCCCACGTCCGCTGTGCCGACGAATCCGCCCACGACGAAACGGGCAACCCGACGCACGCGTGGCGCGTCACAGACCAAGCCGACGAAGACCGAACGAGCGCGATCCCCAGAACCCGATCCGGTCTCGCCTGTTCCCGTGCCTATAATGCCGACACGAGATCACGGTGCCTACGAGTTAGACGACTGACACTCCGGGCTAGATTCGGCGCCACAACCCGCTTGCGGGGAGCGAGGTCCAAACCTCCGTGGTGAGCGGCTTCAAGTGGCCCACCATCCCACGGGTCACGCGGCGCGTTGGAACTTCATGAACGCGTTGCGGTGGCACGCGGAGCGCAGCCCCATCGCGGCCTTGCCGGCGAAGCCCGACAGGATCGAGAACATGATGACGACGTCGAGCATCGGGATCCCGGTTGTCATCGCGCGGACGCCGCCGGAGCGGGCCGACCAACTCGGCAGGTGATCGAAGATCCCGAGGAACAGGATCCACGGCACCGCGAGCCCGGCGACAAACCACCAGCCGAGCCTCAGTTGGTCGCGCTGTTCGTGATACGCGAGCTCGCATTCACCGCACGCGTCACCGGGGAGCGTCCCGTGATCCATGCAGAGCCGAGCGCTGCAACGAGGGCAGATGTCCTGTCCAGCCGGGCATTCCCTGCATCCATACATGACGACCTCCGAAGTGATTCGATATCCAACGTGAGGATGTTGTCGCGCGGCGGTAGTGGGCACCGACCGGTTCCTCCGCTCGGACGGAGGAATTGCCGGGCGCGATCGACGATCATCCTCACCGCCTCGCCAGTGCATCGAGGACTGCGGGACGTTCTGAATCGTCTGGCCGCGGCGATCGCGTGGCGATTTCTGATCGTCGCCATGGGTTGACTCGTACGTGTTCACGAACGATCAGGAACGCACGCTCTAGCGTAGGCTTCGTCGATGCGTCTTCTGCTCGTGTGCCTCGTCCTCGTCTGCGTGACTGAAGCCCGCGCAGACGAGCTGCGCCTCGACGGTTCGCTCGGCTTCGCGCACTTTCAACAGCAAGCCAAGCCGCGCGTTGGCACACCGCGTGGCGAGCGACTCGTCGAGTACACGGCATTCACCGTCTCGCTGGCCGCGGCCTATGACCTTCATCGATACCTCGCGATCGGTGCCTTCGCGGAGCTGGACCTCGGCGTGCGTCGCGCAGGTGAGCTGGTCGGTTTCGATGCGGACGGCCGCGCGACGATCGACCCGGCGATCGGCGGCTCGTACACCGAGGTCTGGACCGGGCTCGGTGCTCGCGGTCAGTGGCGCAACCTGTTTCTCGATCTCGGCTACGCGGTGTTTGCTCGACGGTGGGATTCCGGACGTGACGATCTTCCGGCGGCCGACGGCGGGACAGACGGTGCATTCGCTCCGCAACTCTCCGTCCGCTGGGTAGCCGCGCTTGGAGGCACCATCGACATCAGGCCGTGCCTCGCGATCGTGCTTCGTCTCGAGTGGAAGATCCGTTACTACGACGAGCGCGGCGGCGAGCCGTTGATGGATGGCATCGTGCACGGCACGCAAGAGTTCCGCCCGTTGATCGGCGTCGCGTGGCGGCCGCGCTTCTAGCGGCGCGGACATTACCTGGGAGGTGATGGTGGCCAGGTGGAGGGCTGACGCATGGTCACGGTCATGACTACCGCAGCGCGCCTTGCTCATCGCGTGTCGGGGACCGGCCCCGACGTCCTGTTCATCCACGGCTGGCCACTCCACGGCGCGACATGGCGCGAGATCACGCCACACCTCACGTCGGCGTTCCGTTGCCACGTGATCGATCTGCCGGGCACTGGCGCCAGCCAGTGGACGCCCCACACGCCCATCACACTACGCGCGCACGCGGAGGCCGTGGTCAACCTCGTCGAGGAGCTCCGGCTCCGGCGCGTCGCGATGGTTGCTCATGACAGCGGTGGTGCGATCGCGCGGCTCGCTGCTGCCGAGCTTGGCGAGCGTTGTAGCGGCCTGGTCCTCGGCAACACCGAGATCCCGGCGTACCGTCCGCCGATGCTGCGGCTCGTCGTCGGCCTCGCGAAGCTCCCCGGGGCACGGCGGCTGCTCGTGGCCACCATGAAGCACGCACGCCTGCGCCGTTCCGCGCTTGGCTTCGGGGGTTGCTTCGACGATGTGTCGCTCATCGAAGGCGACTTCAAGCGCCTGTTCGTCGACCCGATCATCGCCGACCCGCGCGGTCAAATGGCGCTCGCGCAGCAGTTCGACTGGACGGTGTTCGACAGCATGGTGGCGACGCATTCCCAGATCAGCGCACCGGTCACCCTCATCTGGGGCGTCGGCGATCCATGGTTTCCCGTCGAGCGCGCGAGAACCATGGTCGGCCAGTTCCGCGGTGGCGCCGAGATGTTCGAGCTCCCCGGCAAGCTGTTCGTTCACGAGGAGCACCCGGCAGCATGGGCCGCAATCGCGCGCCGCGCTCTCGACGCGTGGACCAGGGAACGTCTGCATCCACACGCGTAGCCGTGTCACCGATGGCGTTTTCGGGCTGCAGCGTGGAGATCGCTACCCTGCGGATACCCATGGTGTGGCGTGTATTTCTGCAGCCGTGGTGTAGTGTCGTCCGTAACGAGAGTGCCACTTCGGAGCTCGAAGAGCATGGCGAGGAGCTTGTTGCGCTTCCCTGCTGATCGGGGCTCCGCGTCGATCCGAACCAGGATCGATCTCGATCGCGTGGAACATCGCCGGAGACGAATCATGAACGTACACACAACGGTCCTTGCAACCATCTCTGCATCGGTGTTGTTCGGAGGCGACGCCTTTGGACAGGCCCAGATTGTCCCGGTCGATGGCGTCAAGGGCGCCGAGAAGAGCGACGTCGAGGGCTGGAACCCATTCGTCGGTCTCACGGCCACACTGAGCCTCGCTTCCAACACGAGTGTCGTCGGTCAGGTCGACGGCTTCTCGACGCTGTTCGGTCTCGGCGTCACGGGTGGCGCCGACTACGTCAAGGGAAAGAACGTCCTGCGGACCTCGGTCTCGATCGCGGAGGGCTTCGCCCGTACGCCCGTCGTCGACGACTTCGTCAAGACCAACGACACCGTCAAGCTCGAAGGCATCTACAACTACTTCGCGACCAAGGACTTCGGCGCATTCGGGCGGCTTTCGTTGTCGTCGTCGATGTTCCCCGCGACCGACATCCGCGGAACGCCCACGTCTTGGGTCGAGAAGAACCCGGCCGATCCTTCGATGCCCATCCCACTCGAGACGAACGCGTTCCGTCAGCGCCTCGCGAGCTCGCTCGCGCCGTTCACGATCAACGAGTCGGCCGGCGGGTTCGCCGAGCCCATCCGCAAGGAGAAGCTCAATCTGTCGTTCCGCGTCGGTGCCGGCGGCCGACATACGTTTGCAGATAGCGTCCTCCTGATCGATGACGACAAGGCGACGCCCGAGGTCGAGCTCCTCCGGCTCAACGATGTTCATCAGCTCGGACTGGAAGCGTTCGCTGGCGCGAACGGCAAGGTCCGCGGGGGGCGCGCGAACTACAGGCTCGGACTGTCGGTCCTGTTACCGTTCGTCAACAACGATGCTGACAACCGCGGCGTCGGCACGCTCACGCGGGTCGGCTTCGAGGGCCAACTGACGTTCAACGTCTACTCGTGGATGGGTCTGGTCTACAACCTCAACATCACGCGCGACGCCCAGTTGTTCCCGAAGGGCAACGAGCTCACGCAGATCCAGACCACGCTCCTGTTGACGTTCCAGTACACCGCCGTGAAGAAGAAAGAGGCGAAGGCCGAGCCGACCAAGGAACAGCTCGAGCTCGAGGAGGCGAAGAAGCGCGCCGACGAGGCAGAGAAGCGAGCACAAGAGGCCGAGAAGAAGTTGCAGGACGCACAGGCTGTCCCCCCCGCGCCGGTACCAACGCCCACGCCCACGCCCGCCCCGGCTCCGGCGCCAACGCCGACGCCGACGCCGACTCCAGCCCCGACGCCGTAGCGTCGACAGCGATCGCCGGACACGGTCGAACGTTGGCGCGGCCGTCCCCGAGATCCTCGACGCACTCGGGTTTGTCGCCGCGATGGGCGTGCTCAGTAGACGACGTATTGCTTCTTGATCCGCACGTCCTGGGTCGCCAGCGGGCTCTGACCCGATGGAAACAGCACGATCGTCGGCGCGCGGTCCGGCGGCACCATGCGGATCGACTCGCGAAAGTCCTGATTGACCTCGCCGAGCGCGTGAACGAGCGCGGCCTCGAGCGCCGGTGTCGCAACCAGCGCGCTTCCGGGCACGAGCTCGATCCACACGTCGAGGCGTTTGTTCGCGTGTTGGTCCTCGTACGGATGGAGCGCGTGCTCGGCGGCGTTCGCGGCGAGTGCGGGCACACGGAGGATTGCGTGCTGCAGATCGTCGGGCGTGAGCTTGCAGCCGTAGAACGGCACTGCGTGGTCGATGCGTCCCCAATGGAACAGCAACGGCAGCGGCAACGCGCGCGGCAGTCGCAAGCCGTAGTCGGCTGCGATCGCGAGCACGCGCGAACGAGAGATCACGCACGCGCGATCGCGCAGGTTGTACCGGATGCGCGGCGATACGTTTGCCAGGCGGTTCACCGTGACGAGCAGTTCCTCGCCCGCCGTGGTCTCGAGGAAATAGTCGAGTGGGTCGTATTGGAACACCATCGGTACGGGTTGCACGCCGAACAGCTCGCGCGCAAATGACGGCTCGTGAAGCAGCGCGTGCCGGACCGCGATCGTGAAGTCGTTCTCCGCAGCGATGTTGATCTCCAGATCGGACGCGCCGAACGACGAGATCGTACGCACGAAGCAACGTTCGAGCGCGGCGCGTAGCGGCTCGGACATGCCTTCTCCCCCGACGGCGGCGTAGATCTCGTAGCGCGACCAATCGACGTTCGCCGTGTCGCAGAGCAGCTTCAAGAACGGCGGATAGCCGCAGATCAAGTACGGTCGGTTGGGCCCGAGGAGCTCGAGCGTCGCGACGATCTTCGCAACGTCGGGGCCGATCGACTTCACGAGATAGCGCTCGGCGAGCGCCATCGACACGCTCATGCCCGTTGCCCATGGACCGAGCGCGAATGCGTTCAACACAGTGAAGTCGCGTTCGCCGAACGTCGCGCGCGCCGCGTACTGAATGAGGCGGCGTGTCGCGCGTCGCTCCGCCGGCCCGCGCACCCAGTTGTTCGCAGTGCCGCTCGAGCCGCTGGACTCGTCGATCACGGCGCCGCGCGTGGGCAGCACGCCATGGCGGCACGTCGCGGCGAGCGGGAAGCGATGGACGTAGCTCGGCTTGTCCATGATCGGCAGATCCTCGAATCGCATGTTCGGGCGCATCCCGTGCTCCTCGAGCAACGCACGGTACGCCGGCACCTCGCGCGCCGCGGACCACGCGACCGCACGTGCGCGGACCTTCGAGATGCGCGCGCGCAACGACTCGGTGACCACGGGAGCGAACAGTAGGCGATACGAGTGCCACGACCATCGCGCCGCCGAGAACGCGTGCTCGCACACACTGCCGACGAGCTCGTCGACGATCTTCATCAGGCTACCGCCTGGACGACGATCGATGCCAGCCGCGGGGCCTCGGGAGGCGGGTCGGAGTGGCCGAGACGAAACACGAGCCAGGTGTCCGGAACCGAGAACGTCCTCGTGAGCCAAGCGGCATAGTGCGCGTTTGTGAGCATCGAGCCGAACGGGTGCATGTACACGTTCGTCTCGGTCATGGCGAGCCACAGCGCAAACAGCGCGCGACCCGCGGCGACACGCTCGGGCCATGTCGCGAACGGTCCTTCGATCACCGCGACATGCTGCGTCCCGCGTTGCGTGCGCAGGTAGTTCGCGATCGCGAGGTCGCGGACTAGAGGCAGCGCCAGAACGCGAGGTGCGCCGAAGGCAAGTTCGAGTTGCCACGCAGGTTGGTTCATCGGCTGTTGCCACAGGCCGTCGCCGTGGATCGGCGTCGGGCCGAGGCGGTACCAACGCCGGACCTCCTCTCGCTCGGCGGGATTCTGGAGGTTGTCGACGATCGCCTCCGCGTTCATGCGCAGCATGGCGCGTACGCTGGTCGGCTCGGAGATGATCGACAGCCGCTGGCCACCGGCGGCGGCGACCTCGTGCAAATAGTCGAGCACCGCCGGCGCGACCGGCGTCGCGTGGTAGGGCGTGCGCGATGTGCGCCGCAGCTTGATCAGCTCGGTATCCGCCCCAATAGGCTCTGTCGGCGCGAGCGTGGCATCGCCGAGCACCACGATGCCGGTGCGCGGCAGCGAACCTGCATCCAGCTCGGGGACCGGCGAGACGGTAACGCGATGCCCGTGCGCACGGCCGGCATGTTCGAGCGCCACCGCAAACACACCGAATGCGCTCGTGACGTACGCGTTACCCGGATCCTCGTCGGGCAACAGCCGCTCGCACACAAGCAGGAGGTCGGCGCCACCATCGGCGCGCGGGCGGATCCGGAACGGTTGCGTGTTGTGTGGAGTCGGGGCCAACCTGGCCAGCGCCCCGATCCCATGCCATGGGGAGAGTTCCATGGCTGGACGCTAGGGCTGCCGGCTGGACGCGGCTATCGAACATTACAGACACGGTCTGTAATACGATCGCGCGATGGATAGCCTGTTCACGGCGGCTCTGCTTGCAGCAGATCTCACCGCGACGGTCGATCGCGCGGAGGCGCTTGGATTTCAGCAGCGCGACGTACGCTTCTTCTACCTTCTGTTTCGTAACTGGCTCGAGGTCGACGTGCGCCACCCCGACGCGGACCTCGATCTCACTCGCGTGCGCCGCGAGCTGATCAAGCTCGGCCGCCGCGGCCGCGTTCGCGAGCTGCGCAAAGCCCGACGGCGGCGGGGCGTCCGGACACCCCGGCAACGGTACGTGCTCACGCTCGCGGGCGTGCTCGCGCTCGTCGACGAGCTCGTGACCGCATCGCCCCTCCGTCCGTTCGAAGAGACGCTGTTTGTCATCCTGTTCGCTGCGTCGTACCGCGAGCTGCTCATCCGCCGCGTCGAGCAAGCGAGCGCACCGGTGGCGAGACGGCGCATCGCGCGCGCGCTCGATCCGAAGCAGCTGATCGCGCACGCGCGCCGCGATCTCGTGCGCCAGTGCTCGGACCTCGAGGAGCGCATCTCGAGTGGTGACGAGTTGCGCGATGCGGCCGACCGCGCGTTCGCCGAGGGGAAGAGCGATGCCGAGACCGTCGCCATCCTGGAGCGCATCTCGACGTATCAGCTGCACTACGTGCGTCCGCTCGGAGACCTCCTGCTCTCGCTTCCACCGCGCGTTCGCCGGTACGAGATCGGCGACGGCATCACCGCGCGGCGCGACCTGATGTTCGCTCCGCTTCTCCGCCTCGTGCGTGCGCAGCTCGACGTGATCGGTCGTCTGGAGTCCGCGGCAACCGCGATCGCCGCCGGACAACGTCTCTCCTCGGCCGCGTGAAACAAGGGCTAGGTGCACGCGCAGTGCGATCGTCGACACCCTCGGTATCACGGTGCTCCGATGTTGGGTGTACGCTCGAACGGCGTGGAAGGGGACGAGACGCTACGTGAAGATGGAGGAGAGACGCAGGTCGGATCCTCGACGGGCCCGACGATCGGTCGCGCCAGTACGGCACAGCCTGTCCCGCGCGAGTCCACCACCGAGCTCGGCAAGCGCTACGAGCTGGGAGGTGTGATCGGACGCGGGGGCATGGGCGAAGTGCGCCTGGCGCGCGACACGCGGATCGATCGCGAGGTCGCCGTGAAGCTGATGCGCGGCGGCGAACGTAGCGAGGCCGACCTCAACCGCTTCTTCCGTGAGGCGCGGGTGCAAGGCGTACTCGAGCATCCGTCGGTGGTTCCAGTCCATGACCTCGGGATCGATGCGAACGGCGCACCGTACTTCGTGATGAAGCGTCTTGCGGGCACGACGCTCGCCGACGTGCTCGCCTCGAGCGACGATGCGATCCAGGCCCGGCCGCCTCGGCGAGCCCTGCTCGCGCGGCTTGTCGACATCTGTTTCGCGATCGACTTCGCTCATGCGCGAGGCGTGATCCACCGCGACCTCAAGCCCGCAAACATCATGCTCGGCGACTACGGCGAAGCGTACGTGCTCGACTGGGGGCTCGCGCGGCTGTCAGCCGATGGCGAATCGCTCGACGGTGTGCTTCCGCTGTCCGGCGACGGAGGCGACGAGACGCAAGCCGGCACGTTGCTCGGCACGCCCGGTTACATGTCTCCCGAGCAAGCGCGCGGCGAAGGCGTCGGTCGCGCGACCGACGTGTTCGCGCTCGGCATGGTGCTCTACGAGATCCTTGCCGGAGCTGCTGCCTTGCCGCGCGGGATCGCCGCGATCCCCGAGACGCTGAGCGCACCACATCACCGGCCGAGCGCGCGCGTAGCGGACGTGCCGCCCGAGCTCGACGATCTGTGCGCGCGGGCGACCGCTGCGGATGGCACATCCCGTCCCACCGCCCGCGAGCTCGCGAACCAGATCCAGGCGTACCTCGACGGCGACCGGGACACTGCGCGCCGTCGCGAGCTGGCCGAAGAGCACGCGCAACGTGCACAGAGCGCGCTCGCGCGCATCCTTGGTGACGATTCCCCCACCAGCGCTAGAGATGACACGCGTGCGTTCGCGATGCGAGAAGCCGGGCGTGCGCTCGCCCTCGATCCATCCAACGCGACCGCCGCCGCAGTCCTCAGCAGACTCCTGATCGAGGCCCCCGCGCACGAGATACCAGTGGAAGCGCATGCGACGGCGGAAGCGGAGCGCGCCGAGGGTCGCCGTCACGTCATCGCAATGTCGAAGTACGGATTCCTCGCACTGTGGCTCATCACGGTCGTGCTGTTCGCGTTACCGCTCCAGAGCTACTGGCAACCGGTCACGGCGACCATCCTCGCTTTCTCGATGTTTCTCGTGACACACAAGCTGTCGCTCGTTCCCCTCGCGGGCGACTCGCCGTGGTTCTTGCTCCTCCTCGTGCTTGCGTGTGCGCTTCTCTTTTTGTCGGGCGTGATGTTCGGTCCGCTGTTGATCATGCCGATCTTCACCATCGGCACGCTCGCCGGTTTTCTGTCACAACCGAACCGTTTCCCGAGCGCCCTGATCATCGTGTTGGTCGTTTGCCCGATCATCGCCGCGTTGGGCCTCGAGATGTTGGGTGTCCTCCCTTCGACGTTCGAGATCGAGAATGGCCAGCTGATCCTGCGGACCAACGTGCTGGATCTCACTCCGATGACGACACTGATCCTCGTCGCGATGGTGCTTGTCACGCAGCTGATCAATACGATCTTCATCGCGCTCACGACGGTTCGCGTCCAGATTGCCGCGCAGGACCGCGTGCACGCGCAGACCTGGCACTTGAAGCAACTACTCCCCGGGCTTGAATACAAGCCGCGAGAGAAGCCGCGAGGCTAGCGACACTCGATTCTGGGGAGCTCGCGAAGAAGCTCCCTCTCGGGCTCGATGTACGTCAGTTCTTGACCTTGTCCTCGAAGAAATCGAGGAGCAGCTTCGTTCCGTCGAGGCCGTCTGCCTTGTCGGGATAGATGTGGCCCATGCCGCGGACGGTGATCATCCGCACGACGACGCCCTCGTTACAGTCAGGGTAGGTGTCGTACGTGAGGTCGCCACTGATGGCGCTGTTCACGTTCGTGTTGCAGCCGAGAGCGCCGGCCCACCAGAGCATCCCCTCTTTCGCGCTCGTCGAGCGGCTGCCGCCCTGTACCTCACCGAGGTAGTTGTCGTCCTCGGTGCCGTAGGTCATTTGCACCGAGAGTGGCGACGTCGGCGCCGGCGGAAATAGAAACGGCGGCATCTCGGTCTCGGAGCGGCCGACCTTGCCCGCGAACGTCGCGGCCGCGGCGATCAGCTCGGATCGTTCGGTGGCGAACCGCACCGTCATCGTCGCACCGCCCGAGAAGCCAGCGAGCCATCGCCGCTTCGTGTCGATCGCGAGCTCGTTCGGGAGGTTGACGAACAGGCGCTCCAGGTATCCGACATCGTCGATTCCGACGTCGAACGCGCGAGATCCGTTCCACCCGTTGCCGCCATCATCAAGCGGTGAGCCCTGTGCTGCCACGAAGATGTAACCGCTGCGCTCGGAGTACTCGGCCAGCGGATGCGCACTGAACATCCCTTTTGCACTGCCACCTCCGCCGTGCAGAACGACGAGTAGCGGCCGCGGCACGGCAGCGTCATAGCTCGCGGGGACGTGAACGATGAACTTCCGCGCGACACCGTCGTGGAGGAAGCCCAGCTCGTGCGTGCCCGCCTCCGCGGGAATTGCGGGGAACTCCTCTGTGACGGGCATGGTGACAACCTCACCACACGCGCCGAGCAACACGAGAACAGAGAGTCGACGAGTCATCACGGGAGCACCAGCAAAGTGCGCTCCACGCCGGACGGCACAGAAGTTCAATGGTTGCGACGCGGCCGACACGCGGCGAGTTTGGCGTGCATCGGGTGCGCGCTGAATCGGCGCACGTACAAGCAGGCGAGACCGCAGGACATCTGTGAGGCGCATCCGTTGCACGAGCCACGTCGATGGATCCGACATGCCCGAGATGCAACACGTGGCTGCGCTGGTACGAGGGTCACGGCTGGGGATGCGACCAGTGTCGTGCGTTCGTCGAGCCGAGCCCAGCTGCTGCGATCGCCCGTCCGAAATCGAGATATCGCTTCGCGATCCTGAGTGTCGTCGTGGTCATCGTGTCGGTCATCGTTGGGGCGATCGCTGGATCGCGCTCGGGCGACGGGGTCGCGGCGGATCCTCCGATGGGCCCCACATCGTCATCGTCCGCCGCGTCGACGTCGCCGGCACCGCTGCCAACGCCGCCACCGCCACCGCCACCGCCACCGCCGCCCCCGACAACGACGACGTCACCGCCACCGCCACTGACGAGACCTCCAGCGATCCCGACAGGCTGGAGCGAGTACCGCCATCCCGAATCTGAAGCGCGCGTCTCCTTTCCGTCGCCGCCGCAACTGATTCGCAGGGCCAAAGATTCAGTGGTGGCGCAAGGACCGCACGGGTTCTACAGCCTGACAGCTCAGCGGCTCCCAGCGATGGATGCTGCCACGCTCCGCGGCATGATCGACAAGGTCGGCGGCATCCCGGTCGTGGTCGCGGGCGTTCCCGCGCGACGCAGCAGCCGGCTCGATACCATCGGTAAGGCGACCAACGTTCCCGTCGAAGAATTGTTCATCATCGACACCACACACGGCTGGGCCTACCAGCTGCTCACGGGCAGCATGCCCAGCACCCATGCCGACGTGTTCTTCGCGACGTTTCGCATCGACACGCAGGTCGTGAAATCCCCAGCGCCGCGCGACGATCGCGAAGCCCTCACACGCAGCGCGGGCGAAGTCCTCGCTCGTCACGCTTCGAATGCGACGCGGTGCCAGATCGATCTCGTGGCGCTTCGCGATCACGATCCCGAGGACAGGCTCTCCGAGATTTCGTCCCGCGCTGGTTGGGCGCTCACTCGCTGCAGTCAAGCCTGCGAGGACAAGGTCGAGCACGCGTGCACTCTCTTGCACGATCTCATCACGACGCCGTTTCTACCCACCACGTGTCGGCTCCAACCAAAACACTGCGTCGACATCTGTGCGTTTCCTTCCGATGACACGGTCAGCAGCGCCGTTTGCGCGCTCGTGCGCAAGAAGAAGTGAGATCGAAGATCCGCGCGGACCCGGATTGGCCTTGGGTCGTTCGTACGTGAGGAACGACCTGCGAACCGCGAAGACGGTCCATCTCGCCCGGCTGAGTTGGGTTCGCTTGTCGATCCGTGGTCGACCCACGGTGATCGCCGCTGCGCTAGTTGCCCAACAATTGAACAGCACCGCAACACGCCGACGAATAGCGAGTACTCCACCTCACCGCTGCGTGTAGGCACGCGTGTGTCTCGTCGAGAACGCAGTGTCCGGTGTTCGGACAACGACGAAGTTCGCTCTTGTTCTGCGACGAGGAAAGGAGGATTTTGAAAACTGAACCAACTCGTGCTCTGGGGGGGAAGCCATGAGAAGAGTCCTTCAAGTCGTCGTCGCGTTCGCAGTCTCGGTGCCGGCCATCGCTCACGCCGGTGTCTATGACATCCACCTGGGCGGCATGTGCAGCACGCAGTTCGAAGGTGGCAAAGGCGGCGGGTATCTCGGCTCGTGGCCCGGCGAGACGAGCGTCAGCGCGTACGTCGATCAACGCGACAGCATGGCAACCGCCACGCAGCAGTTCGCGAACACGCTCGATACGTACTGCCGCACGGGGAGCGGCAACATTTGCTACGTCTATAGCTTCTCGAACGGAGGCGCCGTGTTCTCGAGAACGATGGCGATGTTCGAGGATGGTCGCTGGAACATCGGTTACCACGTTGCCTCCGCGAGCAACGAAGGCGGAAGCGAGATCGGTGGCACCGGTTTCATCGGCGAGATCTTCGGCGGTTGCTATCTCGCGGGCCACATCGGGCCGAGCAACCACCGCAACGGTTGGAACCACCACGACTCGAACGGCGTGGTGACCGGAATGATCTCCGGCAACGGTTGGCTCGCCCCCTACGCGCAGAGCTCGCTCCTACCGGGTCACGACGACGGCGCGGTAGCCGCACATTCCGCGGGTGGTTACGCGTCGACAGGAAGCTTCAACAGTAGTTGTGGGGCCGGCAAATACACTGCACGCCAAGCATGGTGGTCGTGCGAATACGGCAGCCTCAATCACTCGGACTTGAAGATGAAGGGCATCTGCAACGACGGCGGTGCGACCGGTTGCAAGAATTGACGTCGCGCAACGAATGACGCGCAACCGCTGGCTCACGGTGGCGGGCCTCGCCGCGATCCTTGCCGCGGTGATCGTATGGCGCTTCCTCGGGATGTCCTCGTCGAGCGCGCCGTCCGCCACGCAGACGCGACCGATCGCCCCGACGTCCGGGCCCGCGGCTCCGAGGGGCGCGCCGACGGCGACGCTTCCCCTTCCGGCGGTGTCCCCCACGCCGGAGCTCGGGGTCGAAGGAATCTCGACCGACGATCCGCTAACCGCGTTCAGGAAACAGAACGTGTATCCGCCGTCGTCGCGTCCGCTGACGCGCGAGCATGCAGATCTACTACGCCCCAATCAGCGTCACGAGATGCCGCGCTCCACGGACGCAGCGGACGGCACGGAGTTTCTGTTCACAGCGGATCGCTACTTTGTCGTCGGTGCCGAGACGATCACTCCAACGCTCGAGGTCCGTCGCAAGGGCCTACCCGTGCAGGTGACCGTGCGCGATACGGTGGTCGTGCGGCTCGGGCCCGCGAACGCGGACGCTCCGCGCTATCCATTCACGATCGGCGAGCCGTTCTCCCCATCGACGATTGCTGGGATCGATCGCCAAACCGCCTTCGGCATGTCGCTCGCCTTCGATCTCGACGGGCGTACCCAGCTCGCGCGCTTCGACTTCGAGTACACGCCCCAGAACGGGATCCCGGCTCGCTTCACGGGGGCGTTCTCCGACGAGATCATCGATGGCTCGCTGGTGATCCATGCGGGCGTGCACGTCACGGTCGCAGGCAACTACCTCATCGACTGCAATCTCTTCAGCGGAAAAGATCAACCGGTCGCATGGACGCGCGCGAAGGTCGCGCTCGCGGCCGGCGCCCAGCGTGTGGATCTGCTCTTCTTTGGCAAGGTGCTCGTCGATCAGAACGCGAGTGGCGCATTCCATATCGGTCAGCTTCGAGGGGCGCGCTTCGCCCCGGGCCTCGACCCAGATCTCGAGCAGATGGTTTCGTTCGCAGGCGGCTACACGACGCGCGAGTACAAGACGACCGACTTCTCGGACGCGGAATACGACAACGAGCACAAACGCGAGATGATTCGGATACTCGAGGAGCAGAAGGCGCGCGGCGTCCACCAAGGAGCCGCGGGGACCCCGTAATCACGGCGGTCAACACGCCGTTTGATGGGGTCGTCGGCTCGATGAGCGCAGACTCGACCAGCTCTATCTCGACATCGCTGCCGATGTCATTGGCGGCCGACATCTGGACACCGTGACGGATAGACCGGCGACCGCAATTGCGGGTAAGGAACCTTCCGCGACCGCTGTCCGTCTACAATCAGTCCGTATGCGTGCCCACGCCGCACTCTCCATGGTCGCCGTCTCGGCGTGTGGACGGCTCGGCTTCGATCCGACGAGCGGACCCACCGATGACGACGACTCGTCGAGCGTGTTCATCTCGCCGTCCGGCAGCGACGATAGTCCCGGGACCCGAGCTGCGCCGTTCAAGACGTTCTCGGCGGCTCTTGCGGCGACCGGCCCAGGGATCACGCTCGTGCTCCTGGACGGCACGTACGGTCAGGCGACTGGAACGGGCGATCTGATCGTCGATTGCGAAGCGCCATCCGCGACGTGTGGCGGCGGTCCTTGCCCGAACGGACGTGCGGACGCCCGGATTACCGTCCGAGCCGACAGGTCTCGGCAGGCCACCATTCAGGGCACGGACTACAGCCCGCTCTGGCTCAAGAACTGCTCGTTCTGGGACTTCCACGGGTTGGTCGTGCACAACACCGACGCGTTGATCCCCATCCGCGGAAACACGATCACCCTCGATGAGGGAACCGATCTCGTGCTGCGCGATCTGATCGTGACCAAGCCCAATCGATTCGAGAACTGGAACGCGATCGAGATCTCGGACTGCGATCGTGTCTTGCTCGAGGATAGCGAGGTCTACGATTTCCACGAACACGGGGTAGCGGTCTATTACTCCGGAGACGTCGTCGTTCGCCGGGTCTATGCGAACGGACGTGGTCGCCTCGACGGCCCCGGTTCGACGACGTGTCCCTCCGAAGGGGATCTCGGGTTCTCGATCCGCAACAGCGCGAACGTGCTGGTCGAGAGCTCGATCGCCGAGAACAACTGCGAAGGCTTCGAGATCATCGTGGGCGATAGCGTGGAGGCTGGTCGACGGGCGAATGCTGGCAACGACAACCGGATCGTCAGCTCCGTGGCAATCGGCAAAGCCGGCATCGCTGACACCGGCTTTGCGATCATTGCCCAGTGCACGGGAGGATGCTCGGAGAAGGACATCCCTGATCGGAATTTGATCAAACACGCAGTGGCACTGGGCTTCGAGCGGGCGTTCTTGGGGCGCGGGCGCGATTCTGAATTCGAGATGATCACCGCGATCGGGTCCGACACGGGGATCGAGCTGGATGCGGACACGAGCGCGTTTCCCGACGGCTCGGGGCGCGTCACGGGCGCATCGCTGGTCGGTGTCGAGCCCGATCCGGCAACCACCCGAGGAGTGAACGTGTCGGCCGATGTTGCCGCGTGGAGCGTTACAACGAGCAACGCGTTCTTGTTCGACACCGCGTGGGTGCCAGCGACCAACGTCGTCACCTCGACTCAGCAGGATCCGATGTTTGGCGCCTGCACGATGTACTCGCGCTTCGATGGCTTCGGGGCGCGAGTCATGACTCGCTGGGTGAACGGCGTGGATTCCGGAATGGCACTGTGGGACGAAGCGACGGGCGCCTTTCCCTGTGGTGCGGTCGTCGTGGGGGTGAACGACGACTCCAATGTGAGCTGCACCGGGGTGCACGAGCGCATCAGCGTCACGAGCTGCTTGCCATAGCGGAGAGCGGATGCCGAACGAAGAGCGAAAGCGCGATGTGCATGCGATCGACGACGAAGGAATGGTCGCCTGCAATCCACGCGATCGCGAGGCAGCCCATCGTGCCGAGGTTGGCGACATCTTGACGAGCTCGAACCGAGAATCCGTCACGTGCTCGAAGTGCCTCGCGATCCGTGCGAAGCGCTAGGTAGCTACACGGAGGCTCGGTGGAGCCGTCGCCCGTCGAGGACACCGATCGGTGTCAACCAGGGTTGTCGCCATCGTGGGGCAATCTCCCAGCCACGAGGCAACTCGATTAGCCAACGCCGGTCGCCCGCAACCCCCACAAATCACGCGGTCAGAAGCCACGCCGAGGTGGCACGTTCGCTGCTCTCTCCAATCGCATGAAGCCATCCAGCCATCTCGCATCGATCGACTCCATCTCGTTGACCCAGGTCGTGGGTGGCGTTGATTGGAACCACTCGCTCCAAACGGGCGCAAAGCACGGAAGCGCCGGGTGGGCGGTGGGAACCGGTGTCGGCACCATCGTTGGCACGGGCGTGGGAATCGCGACCGGGCCAGCTCTTGGCGGACCCGGCACGGGCGCCCTCGTGGGCGCCGGCACGGGGGGAGCCATCGGCTACGCCGGCGGGTTTGCGTACGGCGTTGGAAAAGGGATCGTTCAGACCTGGGGTAGATAGCGGCATCGTTCGACGACTCGTCCCCGAGTCATCGCCGAGCCCGTATGCTCCGGCTGCTCGGACGCACGGTCGGCAAACGCACTGAACGTCAAGAGCGGTGTCACGACCATCCAGTTGACGATCGGGAACCTGGGAAGGTTAGATCTGCGGATGAACGTCGAGGAATACGTGAAGGCGGCGAGAGAGGCGTGGCCGGAGATCACGATCGACGTTGCGAGATTCGCGAATGAAGTCGAACGGCGCGGGACGCCGGTCGAGGCGGTAAAGGGACTCGACCTGTACCTCGCGATCGCGTGCACCGACGGCAACGAGCAAGCCATCGAGGCCGTGCGAAAACTGCTCGTGGCTGAAGTCGGGTTCGCGGCGAGCAAGACGACCGCAACGAAAGACCAACTCGCCGATGTGACGGGAACCCTGTCGCAGGTGTTGTTCGTCGACGAAGCGGAGCGACCGGCCGCGTTGCGCTCGTATTCGGGTCGTGGCGATCTCAAGAGCTACTTGCGCGTGATTGCGATGCGCGAGCTCGTGCGCGTGGTGAATCGTGGACGCAAGGAGGTCTTTGCGGACGATGACGACTTTATCGATCGCATCGTGCCGCCGAGCGATCCCGAGATCAGCATGCTGCGCGAGCGGTATCGGGGCGACGTGGATGAAGCGATGAAGGCAGCGCTCGCGACGCTCGACGCGCGTGAGCGGGCTCTCTTGCGCTATGCGTTCGTCGAAGGCTGGAACGTCGACGCCGTCGGCAAACTCTACGGCGTGCATCGTGCGACGGCGGCGCGCTGGATCTCGGCGACCCGCGAATCGCTAGGAATGCGCATCCGTGAACAGCTCGCCGCGCGGTTGAAGGTTCACGTCGACGAGGTCGACTCGATCGTGCGTCTGGTGCAGAGCCGCATCGACGTGTCACTCGATCGCGTACTCGAGTCATGACCGAATGCCCCGACGCCGATACGCTCGCGGCGTTCGATTCGCTTGCCGAGCGCGAGCGCATGGCGATCGCCGACCACGCCGCGAGCTGCGAGACGTGTCGCGTGTTGGTCTCGGATCTCTTGGGGGTGACGCCGGCCAAAAGCGAGCTCGCGCAGATCGCTCGGTACCGGGTTGATCGGTGCATCGGTGCCGGGGCAATGGGGACCGTGTACGCGGGCTTCGATCCCGAGCTCGCGCGACCGGTCGCGATCAAGGTGCTGCACAGCGGTGGGTCGCCGGAACGCATGAAGCGCGAGGCGAGGGCGCTCGCGAAGCTCGCGCATCCGAACGTGGTCGGTGTTTACGACGTGGGCGAGCACGACAGCGCGACCTTCGTGGCGATGGCGCTCGTCGACGGTGAGAACATGCGCGTGTGGCTGAAGACCGAGCGAACGACGGCGCAGATCGTGGATGCGATCGTCCAAGCGGCGCGCGGAGTCGAAGCCGCGCACGCGCACGGCATCGTTCACCGTGATCTCAAGCCGGACAACATCTTCATTGCACGCACCGGTGAGGTCCTCGTCGGCGATTTCGGGCTCGCGACATCGCACGTCGAGCCAACGGAAGGGGACGCGAACGCGTCGCCATCGACGCTCACCCAGGACGGTGCCGTGATCGGAACTCCTGCGTACATGGCCCCCGAACAGATCGCCGGGGAGCCGAGCGCCGCTTCGGATCAGTTCGCATTGTGTGTGACGGCATGGGAGGCGCTCTATGGCGGAAGGCCGTTTCGCGGAGACGACCTCGCGGCGCTGGGCCGAGCTGTCGAGGCGGGTGTCCGGGACGAGCCATCGACGCGGGTTGTACCGGCGCACGTTCACGCGGCGATCCGGCGCGGGCTCTCCGCGGATCCCGCCGCGCGACACCCGTCGATGAGCGCGTTGATCGCTGCACTGACTGCACGGCGTCGACGCTGGCCGTATGTCGGGGTTGGTTTCGCAGCGCTCGCCGTCGCCGGCGGCGTTGCCTTGGCGATGCGTACCGGCGATGAGCCCGAGACGAACTGCGCGAACGTGGAACCTCCCGCATGGACAGCGCCCGAGGCGCCAAAGCCGATGTTGCGCGCGACGCTCGCTCGCGTCCTCGAGAGTAACGCCGCCCCGTGGACGCAGATCGCGACGTCCTCGTGTGCCGCGGTCGCGAAGCGCGAGTTATCAGAGCCGATCTATCGGGCGACGCTGCGATGCCTCGAGCGCCGGCGATTCGCGATCGACACGGTCGTGACTGCGAAGATGGTACCGATCGCGACGCTCGAGACGCTTGAAAGCATCGAGCCGGTCGAGTCGTGTCGAACCGCGACGTCCTCTCCGGACACGCCCGAGCTCGCGGGGCTGCAGCGCGAGCTGGACACCCTCGTGGCGCTCCTCTATCAAGTGCCGCCGCAGCCGGCAGCGCTCGAAGCGCTCGACGCGCGGGCGAAACAGCTCGGAGATCCGGCGACACTCGCGGAGCTGCACTACGTGCGTGCCCTCGCCGACGATCATCGTGGCCTCGATCCCACACCGCAGTTGCAGCAGACCGTCGCTGCCGCCGAGCGTGCACGTGACGATCGCATGCGGGCCCGCGCGGCGGCTCTGCTCGCGCGCGTCGCAATTCGCGGGTCGCGGCTGGACGAAGGTAGGCAACATCGCGATGTCGCCGCTGCGGCCGTGGAGCGGGTCGGCGATCCGCTCACCACGATCGCCGTCGAGCGATCGACGATCGCACTCGCGTTTGCCCGCGGTGATGTGCGCGCCGAGATCGAAGCACTCCAACGCATCGAGAAGGTCGCGCTCGATCGTTTCGGAGATCTGTCGAAGCTGCTCGTCGATACGCGCTTTCAACTCGCGTCGGCGCTGTATCGCGCGAAGGACCCTGGCGCAGCGACAATGCTCGAGCTCGCGGCGAGCGGCACGAAGCAACTCACCGACGTGACCCCTTTCGACGAGCTCGAGCAAGAGTCCTTCGCGAAACGCTCTCCGTCGGTGCGCATTCCGATCGAGGAACGTGCCCTCGCGATCGCTCGGCTCGGCAACAGCGAATCGCTTGCCCAGGTGTTGCGCGGTCTCGGATACGACTACGAGCTGGTCGGTGCGTGGGATCGCGCGCTCGCTGCGAATCGCGAGGCGCTCACGCTGGAGCTGCCCGAGCCGGCGCTCGCTGCAGAGTTCCGCGAGAGTGCCGCGAATGCCGCGTTCGAGATCGCTGATCGCACGGATGACAAGAGGCTGCGCGCCGACATGCTCGAGCAGGCCTTGGTCGATCTCGACCGTCTTCCGGCCGGCGCAGCCGAGCTCGACTCCATACGGTCTCTCCGCGGTCGCATTCTCTTGCTCGGTGGCCGCTACCTCGAATCGATTCCCCATCTCAGCGCTGCACTAGCCGCCGCGGAACGCAGCGAGCCGCAACATCCGTATCGCATCGCGATGCGTTCCTTCGCACTCGCACAGGCACTGTGGGAAGTCGGCGGGGCACGCGATCGCGATCGCGCACGTGCGCTCGCCGAAGACGCCGCGAAGCGCATGCCCGACGCGCGTGCGATGTACGCCGCCGATGCCGAGGCGTATGGAGGGCACGTACAACGGGTCGAAGATCAAGCCGCGCGCGTCGACACGTGGCGCCGCACGCACCGCTAATCGCCGGTCAGTGCCAGTAGCACGTTCTTCGCGATCGCCTGGCTCGCGGCCTTGTCTCCGGACTGATGCACGAGCGCGATCACGGCTGCCGAGAGCAACGCGGAGTCGTACATCACCTGGCGCTCCGCCGGGCCGAGCCTGCGAAAGCGAGGCGACGCCGCGAGCGCATCATTGACGTTCGTCACGAGCTCGTCCGCCTTCGCGAGATCGTACTCGGGCTTCTCGAGCACGATCATCGAAAGCGTGATCGCCATCGCAAGCGCATTCGCGACGTTGTCCTTACGTCCTGCCGCCGCGATCCGCGCCATGGTGGACCGCAACTCCGCCCTCAGCTCCGCAGCGGCGGCGTCTGGTAGTCGTGCGTTCGCGACAACGTGCGCGACGACATCGGTCGAGCTCTTCGAGCGCCTGAAGTCCGAGGCGGAGACGTTCGCGCGCGCGTTGGTCGTCCTCGAGTCGACCTTCAACGACGCGCGGACGCGACGCTTGACGCTCTGGTCGTACACATGCGCGCTCCAGCTGGAGAGCGGACTTTCGTACCCGTCGTGCCAGACCCTGTCGGCGCGTGCCGAGCGAACCAGGAGCGCGAGAGCGACGGTGACGGTGACGGTGACGGTGACGGTGACGATTCGCATGCTCCCAAGAGGAGGAACCCGCAGTTCGTCGCAGTGTTCGCGAGGCCGGTGGCCCACTTAGCAGTTCGTGCAGGTTTCGGTGCGACGAAGTCTGCAGTGGCTCTCTTGGGGAGCCATGCCGAACCACAACACATGGATTGTCGCTACCTTGCTAGCCATCGGCGTCGCGCGTGACGCCGATGCTGCGCCCGGCTGGGTCGACGGACGACACAAGACATCTGACTCGCTCTGCCGAGGTAAGACGGTCACGCTCGCCGACGCGTGGGTGAGTTACATCGTCGATCCTGCTGCTCCGACCTCGACGGGCGATGTCGTGTACCTGCGTGCGGTCCAATGGAACGTGAGCGAGTGCATCAACGACGAAGCGCGCATCTTCTTCACGCTGCCCGAGGGCGCGATCCTCGCGACGTCCGAGCAGAACCGGGTGCATTGCCTACGGGGCAACAACAAAGGGTTTGTGGAGAACGTTCCTCCCTCTGAAGAGCAGGGAGCCTCGTGTCTCCAGAACCCCATAGGGACCACCGATGGCTTGTTCTTCGGAAAGTCGCCGCTGCCCGGGTTGTCCGGAGAGCGTTGGTTCCTCGAGATTCAGGTTCCGGTTCGTTTCGACCGGCAACTCGACGGCTCGAAACCGGCGCACGGCCTCCGCGCCAAAGCGATTGGCTTCGGCAGCCCGAGCGGAACGACCACGCCCGGCTTTCTGGAGCTGGAGGTCCGCACTCCGGTCGCGTATCGGCCGTTCATGACCAACCACTCGAGCACGGCGCTCTCCGGCGGCTTCTCCGCCGACATGCGCTTCGACCTCTATCACTTCTACGAGGAAGGGATCGTCGAGATCGTACACGGCACCGACGAGGCGAACATGTACAACGGATCGCCCACGTACAAGACGAGTGCAGCGGCGCTGGGGAACACCGGCAACACGATTCGCGTCACCACTCTCACACCGGGCCGGCGAAATTACTGGCGCGTGAAGATCACGACGTGGTGGGGCCAGACGTCCTTCGGCCCGGTCCAAACGATCGACACACCAAACGCAACCCTTACCCCGCGTCCGCCGCGCTGCACCTTCTGGGGCGGCTGCTGAAAAGGACCACCATGATGAACAAGGCTATTGTCACGGGTCTCTTGTTCGCCGCACTCGTCGGTGATGCACACGCCGAGCGTCAATTCGTCGACGGTCAGTTCCTCCAGAACCGCGCGGAGTGCGAACGCATCCGCAACCCCGCTGCGAACACGTGGGCGAGCTACGAGAACGAGCTCTCGACCGGCGATGTCGCATACGTTCGCGCGGTCGTCTGGAACGGCAACAAGTGCAAGAAGGATCGATCGGCGTTCTGGTTCGTGCTGCCCGAAGGCGCCGTCCTCGCAGTGTCGCCGCAGACGCCGGTGAGGTGTCTTCGCGGCAACGGAACCGGCTATGTCGAGGAGGTCCCGTATTCGGCGACGTCGAACTGTCTACAGAAACCTCTGGGCACGGCGACCAACTTCTACTTCGGTCACTCCGATCTCGAATACGGTTGGTTCCTCGAGATCCAGGTTCCGGTTCGCTACCGGAAGCGTCTCGACGGTTCGCAGTGGCAACACGACCTGATGGTCACGACCGTGAGCGACTTCGGTCATCTCTATCCGACGGTGCGTACGCGTGTCACGTATCGCCCGGCGTTCACGAGCCACAGGCTGAGCTCGGTAGACGCGTTCAGCGCGAGCATCGCGTTCTCGCTCGAGCACTTCTTCGAGACCGGTATTGTCGATGTCGCGTACGGCACGGATCCGGACAACCTCTGGCAAGGCACGCCGACGATCACGAGTGACAGCTCGCAGCTGTCGACATCGGCGTCGCGCACGCTCGCGAGCTTGGACGCCGCGACCACGTACTTCTGGCGCGTGCGGATCACGACGGCAACCGGTACGTACGTCGGGCCGCTGCAAACGTTCGCGACGGCCACCGCATCCTTCGCGCCGATGCCGTGCCGTCGCTTCCGTTGCTAGTAGCCGCTGCACAGTTGTCGAGGATCACCAGTCGATGGGCCAGTCCATCGTGCGAAGGAGCTCGATGAGTGATGTCATCGACTCGGCCTCGACCACCACGTCGCCCGTCGGGCGCCCAGCCACGAAGTGATGCATCGGCATCCAGGAGGGTGACCGAGGTCGGTCCGTCGCGGCCATCGCATGTCGATCGATCTCGAGTCGGCGGATTCGAAACCGCCCTTCCTCCTCGACGAGCATGGCGGCATCGCCGATCCGGATCGGAGCCGTGCCTTGGGAGACGAGGCGCAACGTGCTTTCGCGATCGATGGGCATATCGACGGGTTCGACCACATCGTGCACCTCGATAGCCCCGACCCCAACAATGACGGCTCGCTGCTCAGCCGGCGCCTCAGGGCAGCGCGTACAGGGCTTGGTCGACCGGCGGATCGACGTCTCCCGACCAGTCATGGGGCGGGCCGATCCCGTAGTCGCCGCCGTGCCGGAACAGCGACGTCCGGACTCCGAAGCCCGCCGGAATCTCCCCATCGACGATCCCGAGCTCGCTCGCGGGAATCACCCACAAGAGCGTGGATCCGCGCGCGCGCAGGACGGCGCTCGTCGGCATCGGGGTCAGCGAGGGGCCGACCGTCTTGCGCAGCGACCACCGACCGTTCACGTAGGTCGCGGCGAGCTGGGTGTCGGTGCCGAGCCAGAAGTCGTTCGCGTACTGCGGCGAGGCCACGTAGTTGTTCGCGGACGAACCGTCGGTGTCGAACACCGCGCTGAACTGCAACTGATCGGTCGGGACGAGAGCGGGCGGGGGAAACAGCTCGAGCGCACTCTCCGCGAACACCCACGTCATCACGTACCACCGTGTCGCGGGGCCGCACGCTCCGGCGACGTGATCTGGTGTGTCGCACGCGAGCTGCACCGGCTCGGCATGCTCGACGAGTTGCGTCGCCTGGATGACCGTGTTTGTCGTCGGCTCGGGTGTCTTGGCGGGCACCGACGTTGCCGAGTGGGCCGTGACCAGGGTCGTGTCCGCGTCGCAACGCTCTCCGAGGACGGTGCCGGTTGCCCCGATGCCATCGGCGAGGCTCGTGGCCGACGCGAATGGATCGGAGCCGTCGATAGTTTGGCCTAGTGCGGCAGCTGCCTGGACGGCGTTCGCGCATAGCTCGGCGACTGTGGTTGTCGACCGGCTGAACTGGGCTACGCAGTATGCCGACTCCTGGTTTGGCCCCCCGCTCCCTGAAAGCTGCGCCCCCACATGGCGTTTCCACGACTCCTCGTCGTTCAGCCGGAACGAGGCCTCAACGAACGTTTGTTCGTTGCAGCGCCAGAAATCGAACTTGCTTCGCTCGTCGGGCTTCGCCGTCAGTGTGAAATTCCGTTCTTTCGCTGAGTGTGTGCAGCTTTCTGTGCACACGAATTGGTCTTCGCCGCTGGTCAGCTCGATGACGCCGGACCCACCCTCGATCGAACTCACGACCGCCGTCACCTCATAGGAGTGTTCATCACAGCCGACCAACAGCAGCGCGAGGAGGACAACCCTCATGGCACGAGTCCGATGCTGTTGACGGTGAGTGTCCCATCGGCGTTGAACGTCATCACCGCGCGATACACCTCGGTGCTCGGCTGATTGTTCACCCCGACGTTGAAGTCCGCCGTGAACTGTCCGTCGGGAATCGACAGAACCCGACCTTGGTTCGCGATGACGGTGCCGCCGGACACCGTGACAAACTGCTGTCCGAAGCTGAAGGCCAGATAGATCTCGCCTCCGGCGGATGGGCTCGTCGAGGGAAACTTGCCGATCAGGATCCCGGTGTCGTCGCAGTACGACCCGACGTTCTGCGCGAAGGTGTCGACAACGCGGCACTCGGGCGCACCCGGAAAGATCGCCGGGTGGTAGCAGATCGTCCCGTAGTTGGTCCGGAACCCCAGGTCTTTGCCGGGAAGCGTGACCGGAAACTGCGAGCACGGGACGTCGATCGGGCCCGCGGTCGCGTCGACCATCGCGTCGATCATCGCGTCGGGTGCATTGCCACCATCGGATCCCGATCCGGTCGCGTCGCCGGCCGCGTCCATAGGTTCGTCATCGCCGCTGCCACCGCCACCCCCGCACGCGGCGAGCAGCACGATCCACAAGTACCGTTCGGACATTCAGACCTCCACCCCGATAGAGAGCGAAGGCGCCGAATCGATCACGGCTTCGTGAGAGTTTTCGCGCCCGCCTCGGTAATGCAGCGGGTCATCTCGACGCGGATCGGGTGGTCAGGCTTCATCTCCTTGGAACCGATGGCTTCTGCAGCGCGGCAGTCGGCGAGGGCGGCGGTGCGGTCGCCCATGTCGAGTCGGACGAGGCCCCGCGTGAGGATCGCGATGGCAGCGTTTGGGTGATCGGGGGCGCCGGCGGCCGCGTAGATCGCGAGAGCGCGGTCGAGCGTCGCGATCGCGGCGAGGCGTGCGGCGGGATCTTTGGACTCGATATCGGCGAGGTTGATCAAGACCTCGGCGCGACGCATGTCGCCGGCAGGCAAGAGCGACTCCGCGAGGGTGGCGGCGCGTCGCATATCGGCGATGGCTTCCGCAGTACGGCCGAGCTGCGCGAGCGCGCCGGCGCGGTTGTCGAGGATCATGGACAGCAGCTCCTCGTTGGAGTCGAGCTTCTCGACGATGGTTCGTGCGCGGTCGAAGCGCACGAGCGCCGCGTCTGCGCGTCCGAGCCGCCGCTCGGTGATCCCGAGCGTGTTCAGCGTCTCGGCGACGTCGGGATGCCCGGCACCCAAGAGCTTCTCGCGAAGCGCGAGTGCGCGTTCGAGGCGCGGAACGGCGTCGGCTTCGCGGCCCGCGATCGCGAGTGCGCCGCCGAGGTTGGTGAGTAGCTGCGCGTGCCCGGCTGTCCCGCTGCGTCCCGCAGCGATTTCGTGCGTCAGTGCGCTCTCGAGGTGTGCGACGGAGTCGGCCCACTTGCCGGCGCGATAGAGAAGCTTGCCATACGCGGACTCGTACAACGCGAGCAAGCGCGGCGCAGCGCCCAGGCGCTCGATCGTCGCCGCTGCGAGTGCGAGGAGCTCCTCCGCGCGGGCGAGCTCGGCGTCGGAGTGCACGCTCGCGAGGTGGATCGCGGCGGTCGCGACCACGCCGTCATGTTTACTCGCTTGCGCCTCGGCGAGTGCCTCGCGCAGCGTCGCGGCGGCGCCGGGCTTGTCGCCGCGCGTGCGTTGCATGAGAGCGCGCGCGTGCAGCGCATCGGCAACGAACGGTCGGTACCCGAGTGCGCGCGCATCGTCGATCACCGCGTTCGTGTCGGCAATCGCCGGATCGACCTGACCTGCGGTGGCGCGTGCCTCGGCGGCTGCAAGACGCGCGACCAGTGCGACGAGGCGAGCGCGTGTCGTGGCCTCGGCGGGCAGCGCTGTCGGCGCGGCGAGTAGCTCGAGGTCCGCGCAGTCGTCGAGCGCCGGTAGCGCTTCGACACGTGCAATCGCGGTCGCGGCCGCGGCACCGCCGTCCTCGTTGATCATCGCGATCGTCGCCTGGAACGCAGCGCGCCTGCGAGCGAGGCATGCCGCGCGGCGATCGAGGATGTCCATCGACACCGTCTTGCGAACGTGCGTGTCCAAACACGCGTCGCGATTGGCCACGATCCAGTCGCTCGCGTATCGATCGAGCATCGCGAGCACGCTGACCGCCACGTCGCGCGCGTATGGGACCGGCGCCGCCACGAGCGCTTGCTCGACGCGGTCGCGGTGCGCTGGAGTCCACAGCTCGTCCACGATCGCGCAACCGTCATCGCGACTCGGCCACACCGCGATCGCGATCGTCGCTGTCGCCGCGATACCGGCGACGATCGCCGCGCTGATCATCCAACGTCGCGCGGGATCGTGCTCCATCGCGCGGACCAGTGCATCCATCGATTCGTAACGCGTCGCCGGATCGGGATCGCGGCCTCGTTTCACGACACGGGCCAGGTGCGCGGGAGCCCTGGGGCCAAGCGCTGCCTCGGCCATCACGCAGAAGCTGAACTGATCGCTGCGCGCGTCTCCCGCGGCTCCGTCGCGGACCTCCGGAGCCACATACGCGGGTGTACCGGCCGGTCCATCGTCGACGTCGGACTCTCGTGCCAGGCCGAAGTCTGCGACGCGCACTTCGCCATCATCGCCGACGAGGATGTTGTCGGGTTTCACGTCGCGATGCACCACCCCCGCGCGGTGTGCGGCCGCGATCCCGCGCGCTGCCTGGACGAGGACCTTCGCGACCTCACGCCACTCGCGCGGATGCGCATCGAGCCACGTACGCAGCGTTCCACCGGGCACGTGCTCCATCGTGATGAACACCCGGCCCTCCCATGTCCCGACGTCGTGCACGGCGACAACGTTGTCGTGCCGAAGCTTGGCGAGTACGCGACCCTCGGTGACAAGGCGGCTCTCGTCGACGGAGGTTTGGAGCAGCTTGACGGCGACCGTGCGACGCAGCTCCGGATCGAACGCCTTGTACACGACGCTCATGGCACCGGCGCCGAGGCGCTCCCCGATCACCAGGCGTCCGATGCGGACCTCCTCGTCGATGCCGAAAAGCTTCTTGCGTGTCGCTGCACGCACGCACGCCGCATCGATCGGATCGCCGAACACCACCTCGTTAGAGCGCCCCACGGCCGAATCGATCACGACGTCGTCATGGTACGTTACCTACGTGGTCGACAGCGACGAGGACCTGGTGTTGCTGGATCGCTGGCGAACGGGGGACAAGGTCGCGGGCAACGCTCTGTTCGAGCGCCACTTCCAGGCCCTGTACCGGTTCTTTCGCAACAAGACCGACGACGCGATCGAGGACCTCGTGCAAGAGACGTTCCTCGCGTGTGTGGCGAGCAAGGAGGCGTTTCGTGCGGACGCGAGCTTTCGGACGTACCTCTTCGTGATCGCGCGGAACGTTCTCTACGCGTACTGGAAGCGCCGCGCGAAGCTCGGCGAGCAGATCGAGATCGGCGAGCAGTCGATCGAGAACCTGTCGACCTCGCCCTCGGGCGTGATCGCGCGCGCGGCCGAGCATCGCTTGCTCGCACGGGCGCTGCGCGCGATTCCTCTCGAGCTTCAGGTCATCCTGGAGTTGCACTTCTGGGAGGGTCTCTCCGGCCCGGAGCTCGCACACATCCTCGACATTCCCGAGGGCACCGTGCGAAGTCGATTGCGCCGGGCACGCGAGCAGCTCGAGGCCAAGCTGGCCGAGCTCGCCGGCGATCAGACGCTGCTGGCATCGACACGAAGCGCGCTCGACAGCTGGGTGCGCTCGCTCGCGAACGCCTGACGCCACCGTGCGCCGGATGTTCTCGAGACGTTCTGCGGGCGGTGTTGCTTGGATGTTCGCCGCCTTTTGCCGAGTAGACGTCGCGCGCGAGGCGATAGGTTCGACGCTTGCGGCATGCATTCAGCCTGATCGCAGCTCTTGTTTGGCCTGCGTTCGCAGAGGCGCGCATCACCACGTACGTCGAGCAGAAGCCGGCCCGCCCGCGCGCGAGCGTGGCGACGTCCCCGCTGCAGTTCAGTCAGTTCCCGAATCGGCGCGCCCGCGGTCACGCGTACGATCTCTATTGCCCGCACACCCTGGAGCCCAACCCGGTCGTGGTTGTCGCTCCGGCCGCAGAGCAGCCGCTCGAGCACGCCGAGCCGATCTCGCACCAGCTGGTACGCGCCGGCTACATCGTGATCGCGGTCGAGCCACCCACCCACGGGACGTATGCTGCCGTGATCGGCGAGGTCGCCGATGAGGTGCTGCGCGACGAGCTGATCGAGGCGCGCGAGCCCGGATGTCGCCGCACGACCGTTCGCGGTGCGTGGGGACTCCAGCATGGCGCCGATGCCGTGCTCCAGCTTGCGCGTGCGCGCGAAGCGGCGGGGGCACCGTTGGCAGGTGTGGTCGCGCTGTATCCGAGCGCCGTACCGTCGTCGGGGTCGACGACACCGGTGTTCGTGATCTCGAGTGCGTTGCCCGGCGTCGCGAACCGCAGCACCACGACGATGCTCGCGCTCACGGGCGGCGAAGCGTGCGACCTGCGCTGGCACACCGATCCGTGCCGCGACACGTTGAACCGCGGCCAGAGTCAGACCGCGGTCGATCTTCGCAGCAAGCGACAAGAGGTGGCCTACGATCGCACGCGCGAGTTCTTGCGCGCGCATGTCGGCGGCGACTCCAGCGCGCTCGCTGCAGTGGCGGGATGGCAACCCACGCTCACCGTGGGCGTGAACCCACCGATCGATGACTCGATGATCGGACGGTATCGACTGTTTAGCCTGCCGCTGCTCGTGGGTGGCACCAGCCAGGGAAACAACGGATTCGTCGTCGGCGTGAGGCCCGAGCTCGTATTCGCATGGCTCGGGACGACAAGCTCCGATCCCGACAAGACCAACAGCCGCGGACACGGGTTCGGCGGCTATGGCGAGCTGGTGAGTGCGAACGGCACGACCGTGATCGGCGGAGGCCTGACGTATGTCTACTACGCGGACCACCTCGCGCTCGCGCCATCGCTGGGCGCGTACCGGCGCTCCGCGAACGAGGATGACGTGTACGGCATCAGCACGAGCCTATTCCTCGGATTCCGAGCCCGTATCGATTGGCTCAAGGTGTTCGACGCTCCGTACGGGATCCGTATTGACGGCCGATTCGCGCTCGACGACTCGCAGGAGCGATCGGTGACGATCACGGCGCAGTTCGACCTCGCGATACCGAGCGTGCTCGCTCTTGCGGTCGCCTCGCTCATTCTCTGATGGTGTTAGCGGCGAGCGGTTGCCGTCACCAGCGATCTCCAGCCGGGCGACCAAACCGCGACATCATCGAGTGCGTCGATGTCGAGCTGATAGTCGCGTCGCGTGAGTACGGCACGTACGGTGACCAGGTCGCGGCCGACCGCGACGACCTCGAAGTGCCGCTCGGTGGACCCACCGACGGGAACCAGCGCGGTCCAGCGCGAGTGGAGGAGGAATCGTCGCTGCTGGCGTGGCATCGCCACTACAGCTCGCCCGGGTTCGCTCGTGGGTTCATGCCGCGGTCCGCACTGCAGCGACGATCTCCGCCACCGTCGCATTGTCCCCAGGCCCTTCCGAGATGTGATGCCACACCACCGCGCCATCGGGTGCGATCACGAGCACGCCGCCTTGCTGAAGCGCGCTTCCCTGCGTGCTCCCCTGACGAAACCCGCGTCGAAGGGCTCCGACGGTGCGGAGCAGCGTCCCGACCGTCAGTACGGTCCGCAGCCCCGACCGCAGCTCGGCAGCTCGATACACCTCGAGTGAGGGGTCGGTGTAGAGCGGGCCCGCGTAGCCCGTGGTCTCTCGAAACCCTGCGATGAACGTCGGTGCTCCATTCCCGATGACGTAGAGCTCCGCTCCCGCAGCGTGCAGGCTGTCGATGTCGCGCTGCAACTGCACCGCGTGGTCGCGACAGTGCAGTCAACCGAAGTGGCGGATGAACACGATCACGGCCGTTCGTTCACGCCACAGCGTGTCGAGCCGCACCTGCTTCCCGTGTTCGTCCAACACGGTTAACGCTCCTAGCTTCTCGGCTCGCATCCACGCGCTTCGGTGTCTCGGAGGCCGCAAGGTTACAGAAAACCAACGCCAGCGAACTCTCGCTCGCACTCGGATCGCGTGTCGCGATGTGTCGACAGCAGGCTTTGGTAGGATTCGCGGCGATGAGCGCGGATGACGATCTCGTAGCAGCGGTTGATGCGAAGAACCTGAAGAGCGCCCAGGCGGCGATCGCCGCGGGCGCGAGCCCGAACGCGAAGGACAAGCGCGGCATGCTCGTGCTGAAGACGTCGTGTGTCCGCAAGCAGAAGGGCCTCGCGAGGGCATTGATCGACGCGGGCGCCGACGTGAACGCGACCGACGAGAAGGGCCGTGCGGCGCTGCACTGGCTCGCCGAGGAGCTCGCGGAGGCGGATCTCGCGAAGCTGTGTATCGAGAAGGGCGCGAAGGTCGATCAACTCGACACCGAGAAGTACACCCAAGTAAGTCCGCTGCATCGCGCGGTGAAGCGCCCCAAGCTCGACTTCGCCCAGGCGCTCCTCGAGGGTGGAGCGAACGTCGACGTTCGCGACTACGAGGGGCACACGCCGCTGATGCTGCTTTGCAAGAGCGAGAGCGGCGTGATGTCGAAGACCGAGATGGAGAACGCGAAGTGGCTTGTCGCGCGCGGTGCGGACGTCAACGCGGCGAACGACGATGGCGAGACGCCACTGATGTTCGCCGCGGGATCCGGGCGCGAGATGACCGAGTTCCTCCTCGGGAAGCACGCGAAGGTCACGTCGAACAAGTGGCAGATGACGCCGCTGTATTACTGTCTGTCGACGAACGACAAGGACAAGGCGCTCTGGGACCTGCTGATCTCTGCGGGCTGCGACGTGAACCACGACGGCGAGCGCGGCACGCCGCTGCGCGAGGCGCAGACGTGCTGGAACCCGACGGCCGTCGCGTATCTGCTCGCGAAGGGCGCCGATCCGAACGTGAAGGACGAGCGCGGCGAGACGCCGCTCGAGAGCGCGATCCAGCTAAAGCAGGACAAGATCATCAAGCTGCTCGAGAGCGCCGCGAACGCGGGGGCGCCCGTGAAGGCGAAGCCTCCCGCGCCAGCACCCGCAGCCGCACCCGCGAAGTCTGCGGCGACGACGCCCGCCGCGAAGCCTGTGGCGGCGAAAAAGCCTGTGGCGAAGAAAGCGGCGGCGAAGAACCCCGCGAAGAACCCGGCGAAGAACGCGCCGACGAAGAAGCCGGCGGCGAAGAAGTCGGCGGCGAAGAAGTCGGCGGCGAAGAAGCCGGTGAAAAAGCCCGCAAGGTCGAAGTGACCTGTCCGTTCGCGTTCGTGGCCGAGAAGATGTAACCGTCTCTGCCTCTAGACGAAGGCTCGGCCTCGATCAGCGAATGAGCTCCCACAGCGGCTCGGCGACGACCTCGGGCTCTCCGAAGAAGTCGTTCGACAACACGGCGATGCAGTCGCCGCTCGTTGGCTCGATGAACAGTTCGGCGTTGAAGCCCATCGTCGAGCCGGTGTGGCCTACGACGTCGAGGCCGCCTTTGCGACGGAGATACGTCGCGACGCCGTAGTTGGTGTTGCTGCCATCGGGCGGCGTGCTCTCGACGGTCCACATCGCGCGCAGGTGCGGCGGCAACACGGACCCGCGGTACAGCGCGTCGGCCCAGCGACACAGATCGTCGCCGTTGGAGACCAACTCGCCCGTCGCGAAGCCCCAGCTCGCGTCGTACGGCGGTGGGGCGGCGGTGAGGAGGTAGCCGGGGACCAGGCCGGGCGCCGGCTCGCCGCTCTCCATGAACGTGTTCGTGAGGCCGAGTGGATCGAGGAAACGTGTACGCACGACGCTCGCATAGGTGGAACCGGTGACCGCTTCGATGACCATGCCGAGCAGGACGAAGTTCGTGTTCGAGTAGCCGAAACTCTGGCCGGGGGTGAAGGCGGCGGGATGTTCCAGTGCGAACGCGACGAGGTCGGCGTGCGAGATCGGCACGGCGACACGGTTGAGGAA